>CANKWX010000140.1 GCA_947487165.1 Burkholderiales bacterium | reverse complement strand
GCCCCACAAAGTCGGCTTTCGCCTGTCCTTTTCGATCGCCGCAAGCGCGGCCTGATGGTCGGACAACTCAAGCGCGGTGGGCGCCAGGACACGCAGGCCCTTGGGCGGCCACTGACGCTGCAGCGCATCGGCCTTGCCTGCGGGCTGATCGTCGAGCGCCATCGCAAAGCTGTCCTGGCCGCGGGTCATCGCGAGATAAACCTCGGCGAGAAGCTCGGAATCGAGCAGCGCGCCGTGCAGTGTGCGCTGGGCATTCGAAACACCATAGCGATCGCACAGGGCATCAAGCGAATTGCGCTTGCCGGGATGAAGCTCGCGCGCCATCAGCAGGGTATCAAGCACACTGGCGCAACTCGCCCTGAAGCGTCCGCCGCCGACCCGGGCGAGCTCGGCATCGAGAAATGACAGGTCGAAGGCCGCGTTGTGGATCAGCACCTGCGCGCCATCGACGAAGGCAAGCAGCTGATCGGCCACCTCGGCAAAGCGCGGCTTGTCGCGCAGGTCGTCCCAGGTCATGCCGTGCACTTCGGTCGCCGCGTCGTCGACCTCGCGTTCCGGGTTCAAATAGACATGCAGGGTGCGCCCGGTCAGGCGCCTGGCAACGATCTCGAGACAGCCGATCTCGATGATCCGATGGCCCTGGTCGGCCGCCAGCCCGGTGGTCTCGGTATCGAGAACGACCTGCCTCATGAACCGGCAGCAGGGCTCGGGCCGGGGGCCGGCGCGCGCGGCGTCTCGGGCGACTGCGGCATCTCGGAGGCCCCGGTCGCCACCGATGCATTGGCCGACGGCGTCGCAGTGGACTCGGCCATCGCGAGGTCGGACTTCTCGCTGCTGTCGCGATGCCGGCTGGTGAGAAGGGTGTAGAAGGTCGGCACGACAAAGAGGGTGAGAATCGTGCCAAGCGTCATTCCGCCGACGATCACCATGCCGATCTGGATGCGGCTCTCGGAGCCTGCACCTTGCGCCAGGGCCAGTGGTACCGCACCCAGCACCATCGCACCGGTGGTCATCAGTATCGGCCGCAGTCTTAAGGCAGCGCCCTCGACCACCGACTCGCGAATCGACTTGCCCTGGTCGCGCAGCTGATTGGCGAACTCGACGATCAGGATGCCGTGCTTGGTGATCAGGCCGACCAGTGTGATCAGACCGATCTGGCTGTAGACATTGAGCGTGCCGCCGGTCCATTGCAACAGACCGAGCGCACCGGTCATGGCCAGCGGTACGGTCAGCATGATGATGAAGGGATCGATGAAGCTCTCGAACTGGGCGGCGAGCACCAGATAGATGAAGCCCAGCGCGAGAATGAAAGTGAGTGCAAGCGCTGACGACGACTCCTTGAACTCGCGAGTCTGGCCGTTGTAGTCGACCGCATAGCCACCCGGCAGGTGCTTCTTGGCGCTGGCTTCGAGATATTCGACCGCTTCACCGAGCGAGGTGCCGGGCGCGAGATTGGCGGTGATCGTGACCGCCCGGCGCTGCGCAAAGTGATTGAGCTCGCGCGGACTGACCGACTCTTTCCATTCGACCAGGCTGGACAGCGGCACCATTGTGTCGTTGCGGCCCCGCACGAAGATCGCCGCGATGTCCTGAGGCGAATTGCGGGCAGAGGGCTCGAGCTGAACGATGACGTCGTATTGCTCGCCGCTGCGCTTGTAACGGGTGACCTGACGCCCGCCGAGCATGGTCTCGACCGCGCGTCCGATGGCCTCGACCTGGATGCCGGCATCGGCAGCACGGTCGCGATCGATGGTCAGGCGCAATTCGGGCTTGTTCAGGCGCAGGTCGCTGTCGACACCCTGCAGCCCCTGCCATTGCTGCAGCTCGCGGATCATCGGCCCGACAGTGCGGGCAAGCTTTTCGGTCGGATCGGTGGACATGACGACAAAGTTGATCGGGCGTTCGCGCGCCGGCTGACCGAGCGAGGGCGGGGCCACCGCAAAGGCCAGAACCCCCGGCACTGCCAGCAGCTTGGGCTGCAGCTCTTTCAAAATCTCGGGGACTTTGCGGGTCCGCTCGTCCCAGTCGGTCAGACGCCAGAAGGCAATGCCCTGAGCCACTGTGGGGTTGCCGGCCACCACGAAGGCCCGGTCGATCTCGGGAATGGTCTTGGCAATTGCCTCGAGCTGCTTGCCATATTTGAGCGTGTAGCCGATGGAGGCGCCGTCGGGGCCGTTGATGATCGACAGGATCGTGCCGCGATCTTCGGTCGGCGACAGCTCGCGCTTCATGGTGGAGGCAAGCTGGTAACAGGCCACCGCGATCGCGATGTAGAGGATCAGGATCAGCCAGCGATGGCGCAGCGTGAACCGCAGGATTGCCGCATAGCCGCGGGTCATCCCATCAAGCGCGCCTTCGATCGTGGCGCTGATGACGTTGCGCTTGGCAGGGCGCTTGAGCAGCTTGGCGCACATCATCGGCGACAGCGTGAGGGCCACGAACCCCGACACGATCACCGCCCCGGCCAGCGTCAGTGCAAATTCGATGAAGAGCCGCCCGGTGCGCCCGGGCGTGAAGGCCACCGGCGCATACACCGCCGCCAGCGTCAGGGTCATGGCGACCACCGCAAAGCCCACCTCCCGGATGCCCTTGAAGGCCGCTGCAGTGGGCGACATGCCTTCTTCGACATGCCGGTAGATGTTCTCGAGCACCACGATCGCATCGTCGACCACCAAGCCGATCGCCAGCACCAGCGCCAGCAGGGTGAGCGTGTTGATCGTGAAGCCGGCCGCGTACATCAGACCGAAAGTGGTCACCAGACACACCGGGATCGTGATCAGCGGAATGAGGCTCGCGCGGAAAGAGTGCAGAAAGACCAGGATCACGAGGGCGACCAGCGCGACCGCCTCGAGAATGGTCCGGAAGACCGATTTGATCGAGCGGTCGATGAACACCGAGTTGTCGTTGGCGATCTGGACGGTCACACCCGGGGGCAGATCGGCCTGGATACTGGGCAATTGCGCCCGCACGGCACTTGAGAGCACCAGCGGATTGGCAGTCGCCTGCTTGATGATGCCGACCGAAATTGCATCGCGGCCGTTGAGCCGCACGATGCTGCGCTCGTCCTGGGGCGCGATGCGCACCTTGGCGACATCGCCGATGCGCACCGCATAGTTGTTGACGGTCTTGACAATGACCTGTTCGAACTCCTGAGCCCGCTGCAGATC
>CANKWX010000139.1 GCA_947487165.1 Burkholderiales bacterium | reverse complement strand
CCTGGCGCTGGTCGAGGCGCATCGGCCCGATGTGGTGTTGATGGATATCGGCATGCCCCGCATGGACGGCTACGAGCTGGCACGGCGCATCAGGGCGCTGCCCGGTGGCAACACCATGACACTGGTTGCGGTGTCGGGCTGGGGGCAGGCGGCCGATCTCGCCCGCAGTCGCGAGGCTGGCATCGACCAGCATCTGCTCAAACCGGTCGATCCGGCCCGCTTGCGTGAAGTGCTCGAACGCAGTGTCGTAGCGTAAACCACGAGTATCGATGCCCAATCCTTCTTCCGACGCGTCGAACCCCACAGGCCTGCTCTGGGGCGGTTCGCTGATCGATGCGATCGAAGTGCCGGTCTGGCGAATCGATGTGAGCTGTCGCATCGTCGAGTTGAACCGTGCGGCGCGACAGTTGTTCCAGCTGCCGGCTGACCAGCCTGCGACCGATTTCGACTTGCGGGCGATCCTTCACCCGGCCCAGCGGGCCGGTGCGCAGGAGGCGCTGGAGGCGGCACGCTCGTCACCCGATGAAGTGGCCTGCAGGCTTCGGTTCGACATTGCGGGCCGGTATCAGCAGAAGTGGTTTCGCGGCGGATTCCGGGCGCTGCGCGCCGAGGGCGCAGGGCACATCGGCTGGTCCTGCTTTGCGAGGGAAAATCACGAGCTGGTTCGCCGATTCGATTTGTTCGAGCAGCGTGAACAGCAGCTGAGGTTGGCGCTGGGCACTGGCGAGATCGGTTTCTGGCGGGTTACGCAGGCGCAGCCCTATCAGATCGATTTCGATGATCAGGTGCGTGCAATGTGGGCCTTTCCTGGCGCACAGACCGGCTTGCGGATGGCCGACCTTCATTCGCGGATTCATCCTGACGATCGGGATGTCGCCGTGCAGCTCATGAAGATGGCATTTCAGTCTGGCTCGGCCGATGGTGTCTATCGTCTGATGCTGCCCGATGGCAGCATCCGTTCGCATCGCTCACTGTTCCTGCGTACCGTCGATTCATCGACCGGCAATCAGCGGGTCATTGGTGTGAGCTCCGATATCAGCCCGCGGGAGCAGGCTCGAGACGATCTGCGCGTCTCGGCGCAGCGCCTGCAGATGGCCCTTGCCGCAAGCGGGATGACGCTCTTCACCATGGACCGGACGCTGCGTTTCACCTGGGTTCATTCCGCCGATCTCTTGTCCCAGGCGCTGGTTGGCAGCCGTGACGACGAGCGTTCGCTTCGCCCCGAGATTGCGCAGTCGCTGATGGCGTTCAAGCAGTCGGTGCTCGACAGTGGTATCGGCGGGCGGCGGCTCTACGAGGTGACCGAAGGTGGGCGCACGAGATTTGTCGAGACCACGATGGCGCCTCAGCGCGATGCCCAGGGGCGGATAGAGGGCCTGGTTGGCGCGACGTTTGATGTCACCCGGCAGCGCCTGGCCGAAATCGCGGTTGATGAGTCCGATCGCCGCAAGGAGGATTTCCTGTCGGTGCTGGCCCACGAACTGCGCAACCCGCTGGCACCGATCCGCAATGCGCTCGAGCTTTTGCGAACGGTCGATATGCCGGCTGTGGCAACTGCGGTCATGCCGGTCTTCGAGCGTCAGGTGGCGCATATGGCCCGACTCATTGACGATCTGCTTGATGTCTCGCGAATCACGACCGGACGCCTGCAGGTGAGGCTCGAGCGGACTGACCTGGTCGAGATCGCACGCCGATCCGCCGATTCGTATCGGCTGGTCGCGCAGGCCGCGGGCCGGCGCCTGGAGGTTTCTCTGCCCGATGGTGAGCTGATGGTCGATGTCGACCCGGTCCGGATCGCGCAGGTCATCGAAAATCTGCTCAACAACGCCTTGAAGTTCACGACCGTCGATGGCTGGGTGCGGATCGAGGTCTGCGCCGAGGGCGATGAGGCTTTGCTGCGGGTCATTGATAACGGCATCGGCTTTCTCGACGAGCAGATCCCGCGAATGTTCGAGAAGTTTGCGCAACTGCCGGGTGGCTCGGCTGCGGCCAAAGACGGGCTTGGCGTCGGCCTGCACCTGTCCCGGGAGTTGCTCGCGCTGCAAGGCGGCTCGATCAGTGCAAGCAGTCTCGGCAAAGGCGAGGGCAGCGAATTTACCGTCAGGCTGCCGTGGCGCCATCGCGGCGCGAGGGGCAGTACGGGCTCAGAACCCGTCAATGAGCAGGCCAATAAGTACCCAAACAAGCACGCAAACAAGCACGCAAATAAGCACGCAAATAAGCACGCCGGCATGCCTTGTCTGGAGATTCTGGTGGTCGACGACAACCCGGATGTGGTTGAAACCACCTTGATGCTGCTGCAGTCCTGGGGTCATCGCACCATGAGCGCTCATGACGGTGCGTCCGGGCTTGCGCTTGTCGCGTCTGAAGCCCCTGATGCGGTCCTGATGGACCTTGGCATGCCCAGGATCGATGGCTTCGAGATGGCACGGCGGATCCGCGAGTTGCCGGGCGGCAAGGCGGTGACGCTGATTGCCATGTCGGGATGGGGGCAGCCGGCCGACCGCGAGCGCGCCCTGGCGGCCGGCATCGATGAGCATCTGGTCAAGCCGGTCGACCCGGTCCGCCTGCGTGAGCTGCTCGATCGGATCGCGAAGACCTGAACGAATCAACCGGTTTGATCGGCCCGGTTCAGCGCTTGTATCGCTTCGGCACGAAAGGCAGCGGCGCGGTATCGACTGGCGGCCGCCGATCGCGCACCGCGGCCTGCACCGGCTGAGCGCCCGTTCTGACATACGCCAGCATGATCGGCTTGCCCAGCGTGGGCGAGACCGTGCCGCTGGTGACCTCACCCACACTGGCGCCACTGGCGTCGAGCAGCGAGGCATGCGATCTGATCGGAATCGACTCGGGTGAGATCAGCCCGACCAGCTTGCGCGACGTGCCCTGGGCGAGCTGCGCCAGCACGGTGGCTGCCCCCGGAAAGCCGCCGGCCAGTGCGCCGCCTGCGCGTCGCGACTTCGGGATCGCAAAGCTCAGCCCGGCTTCGACCGGCGATGTGGTGGGTGTGATGTCGTTGCCATGCAGCGGCAGCCCGGCTTCCAGGCGCAAGGTGTCGCGCGCGCCAAGGCCAGCGGGCGCGACCCGCGAATCGGCCAGCAGCCGGCGCACGATGCTCTCGGCGGCCGGCGAGGGTAGCGAGATTTCGTAGCCGTCTTCGCCGGTGTAGCCGG
>CANKWX010000138.1 GCA_947487165.1 Burkholderiales bacterium | reverse complement strand
CGCCGATCAAAGGCTCGCCGAAAAGGAGCGTGCCGGCTACACCCTCCTGTTTGCGATGCGAGGCTGGGAATTTGAAGCCTTTGAAAATCTGCGCCGCTGAAAGGATGTCCGCTTTAGAGAAGACTCTTTAACGTCCGCTTCTGGCCGGAAGCCGACCCAGCCGTCAGACAACTGGCCGCTTTCGCCTTGGACTGCCGCCGTATGCCGTGATCAGCCAGGCAACAGCGCCAGGTCAGGCGCTGCCTCGGAATCGTGAGTAGCCTGAACGATCCCGTCCCCGAGGATCAGGCGCCGTCTCGCGCCCTACCGGAATTCGGACCCCAGAGAGTTCACCTCCCTCAGGGAGTAGGGTCCCCCATCCCCGGCGCCGCGGCCCACCGATACGTTCGCCTGCTGGACGAAGACTTCCGTGATCGCACCCTGCCCTTTGATCGCGCCGCGGCCCGTGTATACGCCACCGTCGCCGCTGCACGCCGCGCTGCGGGCCGTCCGATCAGCCAGTTTGACTGCCAGATCGCTGCGATTGCCCGCACGCATGAGGCCACGGAAAGGTCGGATGCAGCCAATCAGCAGACCGACAGTTCGGTGTAGCCCACACCCTTTTCAGACCTGATTCGCTCGTTCGCCATTCCCGATCTTACGGCGCTGGTCGGTACCCGATGCGGGCAGTACTTCCGTAGCTCGATCAACCGAGATCAGCAACTAGGCAGTCGGTGTCGCGAAATCATTGAGCGACTCGATGCGAGAGCCGGCTCGTCCGCCCTCGTGCCTGCAATGGGTCAGCAGCGACGCAGGTTCGAAATCCTTCAGACTGCGTGGAGTTGATTTCCGGATTGAACTTTGGCGGGCGATGCCAGCACGCTTGGCGAATATTCGTCTCGAAAGCCGAGCGCGCCGGCAAGGTCGAGGCTTGGGAGGACGACGACCAGGCTCAGAGCAACTTCAAATAACAGAACGAAACGTTCCGTAATTCATTAATCAAACTGCAAGCTTCAACTGAAACAGGGTATTGACTGAGGCTCGCCGTGGCGTTTTTTGAGCGCGGCATGCACACCCGATTCGTTCGAAAGGACTTGCCTTGAATCAGCGCCATCGTGATTCGCTATGACCATGTGATCGTCGGTGCGGGGTCTTCCGGCTGCGTGTTGGCCGCGCGACTCAGCAAAGATCCGCAGCGCAAGGTGCTGGTGCTCGAAGCCGGCCCGCCCGACCGCTTTTTGTGGATCCACATCCCGATCGGCTACGGCAGGACGATGTGGGACAAGCGGGTGAACTGGTGCTTCGAGACCGATCCGGATCCTGGCATGGACGGCCGGCGTATTTACTGGCCGCGCGGCAAGACGCTGGGTGGGTCCAGCTCGATCAACGGGCTGATCTACATCCGTGGCCAGCGCGAGGACTATGACAATTGGGCCGCACTCGGCAACCGGGGCTGGGGCTTCGACGATGTGCTGCCGCTGTTCATTCGCTCCGAGGCCAACCGGCGTGGTGCCGGCCCCTTCCATGGCGAACGGGGGTCACTGCACGTCTCTGACATCGGGGAACGGCACGAACTTATCGAGGCTTTTATTGCAGGCGCGGGCGAGATCGGTGTGCCTCGCAACGACGACTTCAACGGCGCCACGCAGGAGGGCGCCGGCTACTATCAACTCACCACTCACAGGGGTTGGCGCTGCAGCACGGCGTCAGGCTTTCTCAAGCCAGTCCGCAGTCGACCCAATCTGAGCGTTGAGTGTCACGCCCAGGCCACCAGCCTGGTGCTGGAGGGAAACCGGGTGACGGGTGTGCGCTACCGCCAGTTCGGCCAGGACCATGTGGCCCACTGCGACGGCGAGGTGGTACTGAGTGCCGGCGCACTGCAATCTCCCCAGTTGCTGCAGCTCTCCGGGATCGGCTCGCCCGAGTTGCTGGAGCGCGTCGGTATCCCCGTGCGGCATGCGTTGCCTGGCGTGGGGGACAACCTGCAAGACCACCTTCAGTTCAGGCTGATCCACGCCTGCACACAACCCATCACGACAAATGACACCCTGAACTCATGGTCCGGTCGCGCCCGCATCGGCCTGCAGTGGCTTTTAAAACGCAGCGGCCCGCTTGCGGTGGGCATCAACCAGGGTGGCTGCTTCATGCGAGCCTTGCCGCAGGAGTCTGACCGACCCGACATCCAGTTCCACATGGGCACCCTGTCGGCGGACATGGCCGGAGGCCGACCGCACCCCTTTCCGGGATTCACGCTGTCGGTATGCCAGCTGCGTCCCAGCTCGCGCGGGCGGGTGCAGATTCGATCGGACAACCCTTTTGAATCGCCGTCGATTCAGCCCAACTACCTGTCCACCGATCTGGACAGGCGTACGGCCGTCGCTGCGCTGCGCGCTGCGCGCGCGATTGCAGCGACGGCATCAATGCGGCCCTACGTGAAGCAGGAGCTCACGCCAGGTTTGCAGGCGAAAAGCGACGAGGAACTGCTCGCCTTCTGCCGTGCCAGCGGCGCCACGATCTTTCACCCGGTTGGCACCTGCCGCATGGGCACAGAACCTGATGCAGTGGTGGATGAAGCACTTCGCGTGCACGGACTCCAGGGCCTGCGGGTGGCTGACTGCTCCATCATGCCCACCCTGGTATCAGGCAACACCAACGCAGCCGCGATCATGATTGCCGAGAAGGCCGCGCAGATGATGACCTGAGGCCGGGCGCGCCCTTACAGCAGCGCGCCCATGCGCGCCGCCGCCGCCTCGAGTGCGGGCAGTCGGGCCATCAGGTCGTCCATCGACATTCGCGTCGTCGAAGCGTGAACCGCCATCGCGGCGCGTACATGACCTTGACGGTCTCGCACCGGGACGGCCGCTGCGATCAGCCCGGCGACGAACTCCTCCCGATCGAAGGAATGGCCTCGCTCTGCGATCAGCGCGCACTCGTCGCGCAGCCCTTGCAGGGTGACGATGGTGTGATTCGTCATGCGCGTGAGCGTGAGCGTGGCCAGGAGCGCGTCACGCGACTTCCCGTTCATCAGCGCCAGAAAGAGCTTTCCACTGGCAGTACAGTGCAGCGGCACATGCGCACCGACGTCCAGCGTCAGGCGCCACGGCCACTCGGCTTCGACTCGGTCCAGATAAAGCACCTGAGCGCCATCGAGCGTGGTGAAGTTGCAGGTCTCTCCGACCCGCTCCACCAGATCAGCCAGCACAGAT
>CANKWX010000137.1 GCA_947487165.1 Burkholderiales bacterium | reverse complement strand
GGTCGCGATCCGGTTGTCATAGGCGCCACAATGACAGTGCGCAGGTGCGCGTTCATGTCGTCGGGCGAAATCACGACGCAAGGCCGGGTCTTTTGAATCTCGCCCCCAACCGTCGGGTCGGATCAAAACGACCCGGCCCGCATTCAGGTTTAAAACCCAGGCAGCAAACTCAGTCCTGCGAGCCCTCGCCGCTTGCATTCGCGCTGGCTGCCTCGGCTTCGGCTTCCGCCTGCTGCTGGGCCAGTTCGCCCGGCTGCATGAAGATCGCTTCAGCGGCGGCCAATGCCTGCTGTTCCTGAGCCTCGGTGGTCTCCTTCTCGGCACGGGCGCGATGGTAGGCCAAGCCGGTGCCGGCAGGAATCAGACGGCCGACGATGACGTTCTCCTTCAGACCCCGCAGATCGTCACGCTTGCCCATGATCGCAGCCTCGGTCAGCACCCGGGTGGTCTCCTGGAAGGAGGCCGCCGAGATGAACGAGTCGGTCGACAGCGACGCTTTGGTGATACCCAGCAGGATATTGTCGTAGGTGGCCGGCAGTTTGCCGGCAGCCAGCGCCTTGTCGTTCTCGTCGAGAATCTCGGAACGTTCGACCTGTTCGCCGACGATGAAACCGGTATCACCCGGCTGCACCACCTGAACCCGACGCAGCATCTGACGCACGATGACTTCGATGTGCTTGTCGTTGATCTTCACGCCCTGCAGACGGTAGACGTCCTGAACCTCATCGACGATGTAGCGGGCCAGTGCTTCAATGCCCAGCAGTCGGAGGATGTCGTGAGGATCGGCCGGGCCGTCGACGATGAGCTCGCCTTTGTTGACCACCTGACCGTCGTGAACCAGCACGTTCTTTTCTTTCGGGATCAGGAACTCGAAGGGATTGCCCTCAAGGTCGGTGATGACCAGACGCTGCTTGCCCTTGGTGTCCTTGCCGAACGACACCGTGCCGGTGATGTCGGCAAGCATGCCGGCATCCTTGGGAGCACGCGCTTCGAAGAGCTCGGCCACTCGCGGCAGACCGCCGGTGATGTCGCGATTCTTCTGCGACTCCTGGGGAATCCGGGCAAGCACTTCACCAACGCCGACCTGCTGGCCATCGCGGATCATGATCAGCGCGCCCACCGGGAAAGAAATGGTGACCGCGTGGTCGGTACCGGCGATACGGACTTCCTGTCCGGATTCGTTGATCAGCTTGATCTGCGGACGCACGCCCTTGGTGGTCGGGCCACGACGCTTGGCGTCGATCACCACCAGGGTCGACAGACCGGTCACGTCGTCGATCTGCTTGGCGACCGTGACGCCTTCTTCGACATTCTCGAAGCGCACGGTACCGGCGTACTCGGTGATCATCGGACGGGTCAGTGCATCCCAGGTGGCCAGGATCGTGCCGGCCTTGACGACCTTGCCGTCGCCGGCCTGCAGCACCGCGCCATAAGGCACCTTGTGGCGCTCACGCTCGCGACCGTTGTCGTCCTGGATCAGGATTTCGCCGGAACGTGAGATGGCAACCTGCTCGCCCTTGCCGTTGGTGACATAGCGCATGGTGGCGGTAAAGCGCACGATGCCGTTGGATTTGGCGTCGACGCTGCTGGCCACTGCGGCACGCGATGCCGCGCCACCGATGTGGAAGGTGCGCATCGTGAGCTGGGTGCCCGGCTCGCCGATCGACTGGGCGGCAATCACGCCAACCGCCTCGCCGGAGTTGACCAGGACGCCCCGGCCGAGGTCGCGGCCATAGCACTTGGCGCACAGACCGTAACGGGTATCGCAGGACAGTGGCGTGCGCACGCGCACTTCGTCGATACCCAGACGCTCGATCTCGTCGACCGAGTCTTCGTCGAGCATGACGCCGGTTTCGTAGAGGGTGGACTGGGTCTCGGGATGGACCACATCGGACACCACCACCCGACCGAGGATTCGATCGCGCAGGGCTTCGATGACCTCACCGCCTTCGACCAGTGCACGCATGGCCACACCGTTGGAGGTGCCGCAGTCGTCTTCGACCACCACCAGATCCTGGGTCACGTCGACCAGTCGACGGGTCAGGTAGCCGGAGTTGGCGGTCTTGAGCGCGGTATCGGCCAGGCCTTTTCGGGCGCCGTGCGTCGAGATGAAGTACTGCAGAACGTTCAGACCTTCGCGGAAGTTCGCGGTGATCGGGGTCTCGATGATCGAGCCGTCAGGCTTGGCCATCAGGCCACGCATGCCGGCGAGCTGACGGATCTGGGCGGCCGAGCCGCGAGCACCCGAGTCGGCCATCATGTAGATGGCATTGAAGGATTCCTGATCGACCACCTTGCCGTGACGGTCGGTGACCTTCTCGGTCTTGAGCTGATCCATCATGGCCTTGCCGACTTCGTCGCCGGTCTTGGACCAGATGTCGACCACCTTGTTATAGCGCTCGCCCTGGGTCACCAGACCCGAGGTGTACTGCTGTTCGATCTCCTTGACCTCGGCCTCAGCGGCCGCCAGCAGCGTGACCTTCTGCGGGGGCACCAGCATGTCGCCAATCGCAATCGAGATGCCGGCGCGCGTCGCCAGACGAAAGCCGTTTTGCATCAGCTGGTCGACGAAGATGACCGTGTCGCGCAGACCGCAACGCCGGAACGACGCATTGATCAGGCGGGAAATTTCTTTTTTCTTGAGCGCCTTGTTGATGAACTCGAAGGGCATGCCGTGCGGCAGGATCTCGGACAGGATCGCGCGGCCGACCGTGGTATTGGCACGGATGAGGCGGGGCGTGGACTCGCCGGTCTCGCGGTCGCGGTCGTACTCATGCAGACGCACAACGATCTTGGTGCCGAGCTCGACTTCGCGGTTCTCGTAGGCCCGCAGCATCTCGGTGACATTGGCGAACATCATGCCTTCGCCCTTGCCGTTGGTCTTCTCGCGGGTGGCGTAGTAAAGACCCAGCACGATGTCCTGCGACGGCACGATCGAGGGCTCGCCGTTGGACGGGAACAGCACATTGTTGGAGGCCAGCATCAGGGTGCGGGCTTCGAGCTGTGCCTCGATCGACAGCGGCACGTGAACCGCCATCTGGTCGCCGTCGAAGTCGGCATTGAAGGCCGCGCACACCAGCGGATGCAGCTGGATCGCCTTGCCTTCGATCAGCACCGGCTCGAACGCCTGGATGCCGAGGCGGTGCAGGGTCGGTGCCCGGTTGAGCATGGCCGGATGTTCGCGGATGACTTCCTCCAGGATGTCCCAGACGATGGGCTCCTGGTTTTCGACGAACTTCTTGGCCTGCTTGATGGTGGTGGCCACCCCCATCGTCTCGAG
>CANKWX010000136.1 GCA_947487165.1 Burkholderiales bacterium | reverse complement strand
TGCGTCGCAACTGCTGCAGTCGATTGATGTCGCCGACTCCGAGGTGATCATCGAGATCGAGGTGCTCGAGATTGCCAGCACCAAGCTGCAGGAACTCGGCATCAAGTATCCGAACTCGATTTCCTATGGCCTGGTGCAACTGCCCAATGGCGGCAACGCCGCCGGAAGCATTGCCGGCGCCATCGGCAGTGCCGCCTCGAACATCAACAGCGTGATCACCCGCGACAACTGGACCTCGCAGACCGCGCAGGTAGCCAACCCGTTGCTGATCGCCAACCTGCGCGCCACCGACGGAACGGTCAATCTGCTGTCGAATCCTCGCATCAGGGTGCGCAATCGGGAGAAGGCGAAGTTTCAGGTCGGTGAGAAGGTGCCGGTATTCACCACACAGTTCGCGGCCAGTGCCATTGGTGCGAGCAATGCGATCGGTGCCTCGACCACCTATATCGACGTGGGGCTGAAGGTCGAAGTCGAACCGCAGATCTATTACGAGAACGAGGTGGCGATGAAGGTCGCGCTCGAGGTGTCGAACATCCTCGAGCAGGTTCAGGGTCCGGCACAGACCACCGCCTATCGGATCGGCACCCGGCAGGCGCAGACGGTCTTGCGCCTGCGCGACTCCGAAACCCAGGTGCTCGCCGGCCTGATCTCCGACAGTGACCGGCGCAATGCGCAACGTGTGCCCGGTCTGAGCAAGCTGCCGATGGTCGGGCGCCTGTTCTCGAACGAGTCGACGCAGGCCGAGCGCAGCGAGATCGTGCTCATGATTACGCCCCGGATCGTTCGCACCATCGATCGCTGGGCGGGAGCCCCCGGCAGCATGCCTGCGGGCACCGAGGCCTCGGCTGGCGCCCCGCCGCTGACATTGCCATCCGGCGCGCGCGCCGGCCTGGCGCCCGCACGTGGCGGCGGTAGTGGTAGCGGTAGTGGTGCGGCCGGGCCCGTCGCCGGCGGTGCCGTCGACTCGACACCGGCCCCGGCCGGCTCCCAGAGGCAGGCCCCGCTCGGCATGCCCACGCCCTCGGGTGAGCTCAAGTTGAGTGCGCCCGACCAGGTCAAGGCGGGTCAGGATGTGACGGTCAGCCTGGTCCTGGAGGGGATCGAGCTGAATGGTGCGGTGGAGGTCGAGCTGACGTACGACTCGTCGGCATTCAGTCCGGCGACCGCCACATCGATGCCCGGCGGCACCCAGGCAACTGTGACGCTCGCTGGCAGCGGGTCCACGCGCTCCGGGCAGGTCAGGCTGCGCGCCAGCCCCGGCGGCGCGCGATCCGGCACGATCGGCGTTGCCGAGATCCGGGCCAGAGGGCCGGACGGCGCAGCCGTCGGCGGCATCAGTCTGCCCGAGCCGGTCACGGTGGGGATCTCGCCATGACCGGTCAGTCGCGTCGTCGTCATGCCTGGCGGGGGCGCTTGCGGCCCGGCGGCTTCACGCTGATCGAGATGGTGGCCGCCCTGGCGATCTTCGCGGTGCTGGCGGCCGTGTCGGTGGCGCCGCTCAAACTCGAGCGCCAGCGAGCCAAGGAGCGCGAACTCCGGGCCGCCCTCACGCAGATCCGTGAAGCCCTCGACCGCTACAAGCGGATGACCGAGGACGGGCTGATCGAAAAGGCCGGCCCCGGCGCATCGGGCTACCCGCCGTCACTTCAGGTGCTCGAGGAGGGCATCCGCGAAGTGTCCAAGCCTGGCAGCAGCCGGATCTATCTGCTGCGCCGTGTACCCAGAGATCCGATGAATCCGGACACCACAGCGCCAGCGGCTCGGACCTGGGGGCTTCGCAGTTATGCCAGCCCGCCCGACAGTCCGCAGGCCGGCGCCGACGTCTTTGATGTCTATTCGCTTGCCGAAGGCACCGGCCTGAACGGCATCCGATACCGGCAATGGTGAGCGCCGATGAACCGTGATGCTTTCGCCCCGATGCGTCGCCCGTCAATGAAGGGCTTCACGCTGCTCGAGGTACTGGTCGTGCTGTCGATCATCTCGCTGCTCGCCGCGCTCGCCGTGCCGCGCTATGTCGAGCGGCTGGAAGAGGCTCGTGAGGCAGTGCTCGCTGAAAATCTGAAGGTGACCCGTATTGCGATCGACCGGTTTTCAGCCGATACCGGCCGCTACCCCGGCAGCCTCGCCGAGCTTGTCGAGCGGCGTTATCTGCGCGACCTGCCGGTCGATCCGGTAACCCAGCGAAACGACACATGGCTCGAAATCGCAGCGTCGGTGATCGAGCCCGGTGTTGACGGAATCGGCGATATCCGCAGCGGTGCCGAAGGCATGTCGCGCAAAGGGGTGAGCTATGGCGAGCTGTAGCGCGTGCCTGACCAGGCTGTCGGCTCAGGGACGCCCCTCCGCGCGATCGGGCCGGCATGCAGGCAGCCGCTCACGGGCGGGCGGCTGGGCGCTGCTGACTGCCCTCCTGTCAGCAATGCTGATCGGCCTGTCGGCGACTGCCGCTCAGATCTCGTTGCGCATCGAGCGCGAGCGCGAGCGCGAGCAGCAACTGCTGATGATCGGACGCGAGTTCGTCGCAGCCCTGCGCAGCTATCGCGATGCCGTCGGCGTCACGCAGCCTGAATTGCCGCGCCAGCTATCGGACCTGGTCGAAGACCGGCGGGCGATCGGCGTGTTGCGCCACCTGCGCCGCATCCCGCCCGACCCCTTTACCGGCAAGGAGGACTGGGGACTGGTCCGTCAGGGCGACCGGATCATCGGCGTCTATTCCCTGGCGACCAGGGCGCCGCTCAAGCGCCGCGGATTTCCCACCGATTTAGCCGATTTCGACAAGGCCGCCCGTCTGTCGGACTGGCGCTTTGTGCTGTTACCTGCAGCGCCCACTCCCCCAAAGGAACCGCGTTCATGAACCGGTCTTCGCCATGTACCAGACTCGAATGATGAATCCGCCCAAGAAACCAGTCGGAAAGCACATTGCGGGTAAGCCAGACCTGTCTGGCAGCGCCGACAGCGGCGTGTCGTCTGTCCGTGATGCCGAAGACGGTGCCTTCGCCCCGACGCCGCAGGAGCTCGAGCGATTGCTTTTCGCGGTCGAGACCTCCCACCAGATCAACAAGCGCTTTCAGTTCTTCCTGTGGGCGCAAGGGGTTCTGCAGTCTTTCCTGGCGCATCAGACCCTGATCGTCGCCACCGGGAATCTCGATGCCGGTCAGTTCGAGGTCGATGTCTTCTCGAGCGACTCCACGGCCGAGGATCGGGAACCCGAGCTCGCGAAACAGGCGCGCGACACGACCCACGCGGCGGTCAATCGCTGGAATACCGGCGGGCGCTCGCCTCTGGTCTATTCAGCGGACAACCGCATCGAATCGCTGGACGACCCGATGCTCGAAGCGGTCTGGGAGATGGGGCTGGGCAATACGCTCGCCC
>CANKWX010000135.1 GCA_947487165.1 Burkholderiales bacterium | reverse complement strand
GGTATCGGCCGCGCTCAGGGTCGAGGCCATCCGGGTATCGGTCACGCGGGAGGCGGAAACCCGAATCTCGACCGGCACCGGCAGGTCGACCCGCCTGAAAACGATGCCGGTGTCAGCCGGCGCCGGGCGCAGGGTCAGCTCGACCCGTTGCCCCGAATGCAGCCCGACGCCCTGGGTGCGCACCAGCGCCTTGACGGTGCGTTGTCTGAGCATCGCGATGCGCGCCTGGTGCCTTGACCCGAGCCGCTCAGAGCTGCTTGAGCAGCGTCGCGGCGTCGCTGACTTCGAACTTGCCGGGCGACTCGTGGTTGAGCTGCTTGACGACGCCATCGTCGATCAGCATCGAGTAGCGGTCGGAGCGAACACCCATGCCGCGGGCGGTCAGGTCGAGCAGCAGACCGGTGGCGCGGGTGAATTCGGCACTGCCGTCGCCCATCATGCGCACCTTGCCGCCGCTCTTTTGCTCGCGACCCCAGGCACCCATCACGAAGGCGTCATTGACCGAGACACACCAGATCTCGTCAACGCCCTTGGCACGCAGTGCGTCGAAGTGTTCGACATAGCTGGGCACATGCTTGGCCGAGCAGGTCGGCGTGAAGGCGCCCGGCAGCGCAAACAGCGCAATCTTCTTGCCCTTGACCAGGTCGGAGACCTTGAAGGCGTTGGGGCCGACGCTGCAGCCGTTGCCCTCGACTTCGACGAATTCGGTCAG
This sequence comes from Burkholderiales bacterium, assembly GCA_947487165.1. GTDB lineage: Bacteria > Pseudomonadota > Gammaproteobacteria > Burkholderiales > Burkholderiaceae_E > UBA4615. The sequence goes on along the minus strand of CANKWX010000135.1, from coordinate 2,790 downwards.
GGTGGCTTCCGGCACACGGTCGCCGATTTTAATCGTCATGCTCGTGACTCCTGTTGTTGGATCGGGTGATTGAAACGACTGCACAGCTCGAACAGAGCCTGAAGGGTTCGCCACGCCAGCCTACCGGCGTCAGCAGCCGGAGATTGTATCCCGCTGGCATGACGCCGCACCGAATCGGACTCAGTCGGCCTGGCGACGCAGGAAGGCCGGGATATCGAGCCGGTCGACGCCCTTTTCCTCGAGTGCCGCCACCTGGGCCGAGGCGCTGCCGCGGGTATTGCGCCAGACCGCCGGCTTGTCCAGGTCGTTATAGGACGGCTCGGCCGGCTGCGCATCGCTGGTGCCGGTCGCGCGAAAGGTCTGCGGTACCAGCTGCGGCTTGCGCTGCGTGCGGCCGATGCCGGTCGCCACGACGGTCACGCGCAGGCGGTCGGTCATCGACTCTTCATAGACCGTGCCGTGGATGATCGTGGCATCGTCGGCGCAGAACTGCTTGATGGTGTTGATCACTTCATTGGTCTCGCGCAGCTTGAGCGAGCGGCTTGCAGTGATGTTCACGATCACACCGCGCGCACCCGACAGGTCGACGCCATCAAGCAGCGGCGAGGCCACCGCCTGCTCGGCGGCCAGCCGGGCACGATCGAGCCCGGCGGCTTCACCGATGCCCATCATCGCTTTGCCCTGCTCGCCCATGATGGTCTGCACGTCGGCGAAGTCGACGTTGACCAGGCCGGGCACGTTGATGATCTCGGCAATGCCGGCCACCGCGTTGTGCAGGACGTCATCGGCACGCACGAAAGCGTCTTCGAGGCTGGCGTCTTCGTCCATCACTTCGAAGAGTTTCTGATTGAGCACCACGATCAGCGAGTCGACATGCTCGGCGAGCTGCTCGAGGCCCTCGTCGGCGATGCGCATCTTCTTGCTGCCTTCGAACTCGAAGGGCTTGGTCACGACGCCAACGGTGAGGATGCCGAGTTCCTTGGCGACCGCCGCCACCACCGGCGACGCACCGGTGCCGGTGCCCTTGCCCATGCCGGCGGTGATGAACACCATGTTGGCACCGGCCAGCGCCGCCTTGACCTGCTCGCGTTCCTTTTCGCAGGCTGCACGGCCTGCACCCGGGTTGGCACCCGCGCCCAGACCGGCATCGCCGAGCTGGATCACGCTGGGCGCGAGCGAGCGCTTGAGCGCCTGGCGATCGGTATTCACCGCAATGAATTCGACCCCCTGCACGCCGCGGCTGATCATGTGATTGACGGCATTGCCGCCAGCGCCGCCGACGCCAACCACTTTGATCACAGCGCCGTCGGTTTCGTTTTCGATCATTTCAAAAGCAGACATCGGTAGGGCCTCCAACGTTGGAATTAAATAGCAATAAATTCAGACAGAAATAAAGACAGAACCAGGCAGACAGAACTCAGAAATTCCCCAGAAACCATTCCTTCATCCGGCGCAGGGTTTCCTTGAAGGATCCCGACTGCTCCGCAACCTTTCGACCTCGCTGGCGCTGAACCCGAGCTTCTTCGAGCAGGCCGAGCACCGTGGCATAGCGCGGGGTCCTGACCACATCGGCCAGACCGCCCGAATACCCCGGCACGCCGATGCGCACCGGTTTGAGGAAAATGTCTTCGCCGAGTTCGGCCATGCCGCGCAGCATGCTGGTGCCACCGGTGATCACCACCCCCGACGACAGCAGCTCTTCGTAGCCCGACTCGCGGATCACCTGCTGTACCAGCGAAAAGAGCTCCTCGACCCGAGGTTCGATCACCGCGGCCAACGCCTGACGCGACAGCGACCTCGGCCCGCGATCGCCGATGCCGGGCACCTCGATCTTGTCATCGGGGTCGGCGAGTACCTGCTTGGCGATGCCATAGCGCAGCTTGATGTCCTCGGCATCGGGCGTCGGCGTGCGCAGGGCCATTGCCACGTCGTTGGTGATCTGGTCGCCGGCGATCGGAATCACCGCGGTATGGCGAATCGAGCCGCCGGTAAAGATCGCAATATCGGTCGTGCCGCCACCGATATCGACCAGCGCCACGCCAAGCTCCTTTTCGTCGTCGGTCAGCACCGCCGAACTCGAGGCAAGCGGCTGCAGGATCAGATCCTGGACTTCAAGGCCACAGCGGCGCACGCACTTGATGATGTTCTGCGCGGCAGAGACCGCACCAGTCACGATATGGACCTTGACATCGAGTCGCACGCCGCTCATGCCGATCGGTTCGCGGATGTCTTCCTGGCCGTCGATGATGAACTCCTGCGCAAGCACATGCAGGATCTGCTGGTCGGTCGGAATATTGACCGCCTTGGCGGTCTCGATCACGCGGGCGACGTCGGCGTCGGTGACCTCCTTGTCCTTGATCGCCACCATGCCGATCGAATTGAAGCTGCGGATATGGCTGCCGGCGATCCCGACATAGACATTGCGGATCTTGCAGTCGGCCATCAGTTCGGCCTCTTCGAGGGCGCGCTGGATGGAAGCGACCGTGGTCTCGATATTGACCACCACGCCTTTTTTGAGGCCGCGCGATTCGTGCTGACCGAGGCCGACCACCTCGTAGCGGCCATCGGGCTGCATTTCAGCGACGACGGCGACCACCTTCGAGGTGCCGATATCGAGCCCGACGATCAGGTCCTTTGCTTCTCGTGTCATGGTGTGCGCCTGGCGGTAGAGGGTCGAAGCGTCGCGGCGGTTGCCCGCGGCTTGGCCCCTTGCGGGGCGGTAACAGCGCGCATTGCCGCCGGTTTGCGAGGGGTCTGGTCGAGCGCGCCGGGAGCACGCACGGCAAATCC
>CANKWX010000134.1 GCA_947487165.1 Burkholderiales bacterium | reverse complement strand
TATCGACCGCCTCGGCAAACAGATCCTTGCCCTTGACATGAAGCGTGACCTCGGCCTTTTGCTGAAGCTTTTCGACCCCGAGAACCGCATTGACGTCGATGACCTGATCGAAGTGACGCCTGATCCGGTCGAGCTTGCTTTTGACGTATTCGCGCAACGCCGGGGTGACGTCGATGTGATGCCCTTGGATGGAGAGATTCATGAATGCTCCTGACGATGGCATGACGTGTTGCAAAGGCGGCAAAGCAGGCGAGGCGCACGCCTCCCGACTGGCACTAGAGCGTTTTTCGCTGCGAGACCGGCGGGATTTTCATCGCTTCGCGGTATTTGGCCACGGTGCGACGGGCGACGACGATGCCCTGCTCGCCGAGGACTTCGGCGATTCGGCTGTCGGGTAGGGGGTTCTTGGCTTCCTCCGCGGAAATGAGTTGACGGATCAGCGCCCGGATGGCGGTGCTCGATGCCGAGCCGCCAGTGTCGGTGGAGACATGGCTGCCGAAGAAGTACTTCAGCTCGAGGGTGCCAAAGGGCGTCAGCATGTATTTTTGTGTCGTGACTCGTGAAATCGTTGATTCGTGCAGGCCCAGCTCGTCGGCGATTTCCCGCAGGACCAGAGGGCGCATCGCCACCGCGCCATGGGTAAAGAAGGCCCGTTGCCGGTCAACGATCGCCTGAGCGACGCGTTCGATGGTTTCGAACCGCTGTTGGACATTCTTGATCAGCCAGCGTGCTTCCTGCAACTGCGAAGTCATGCTGTTTGCTGCCGTTGATCGGTTGCGTTTGAGGATTTGGGCGTAGGCGTCGTTGACCTTCAGTCTGGGCATGACATCGGGGTTGATTGCGGCCTCCCAGCCATTGCGCCGGCGCCGCACGATGACGTCGGGTACGACATAGGCGGGCGCTTCGGCGGCAAAACCGTTGCCTGGGCGGGGGTTCAGGCTCTGGATGAGCGCCTGGGCCGCGCGCAGTTCGTCGTCGTCGCAGCGGATCACCCGTTTCAGACGCACGAAATCGCGGGCTGCCAGCAATTCGAGCTGGTCACGCACGATCAGCCCGGCCAGCCGGGTGATCGGATCGATCGCATTGCCGCGGCCGATCCGGTCGGCCAGCTGCAGCATCAGACATTCGGTCAGCGACCGGGCGGCGATGCCGCTCGGATCAAAGCTTTGCAGCAGGGTCAGTGCGGCGGAGAGTTCGTCCGGATCGACTTCGAGTTCGGCGGGCAAGGCCTCGAGCACTTCGTCCAGGCTGATCCTGAGGTAGCCGTCGGGGTCGAGTTCTTCGATCAGCAGGGTAACGAGCGCGCGGTCGCGCTGCGAGCAGCCGGTCCCCACGAGCTGTTCGAGCAGATGGTCTCGCAGGGTTTCGTCGCCGCCCGACACCTGGGCGAAGTCGCGATCGTCGTCATCGCCGTCGGCACGGCTCGATCGACCTTCGCTGCCCCAGTCGAGGCTTTCGCCGTCGCCATCGCCGCCGCCGCCGTCAAAGTCGCTGCCGGCGCTGCCTTCAGGCGCTTCGGTGCTGCCGTCGGCTGTCGGCTGGCCGGCCGAGGCAGCTTCGTCGGCGACGCTTGGGCCCTGGCTGCCCTCGGGAGGGCCCAGGTGGTCGAGTGAGCCGTTCGGCGAGATTCGGGCGCAGTCGGCCAGCGGATCGTCCAGGCGCTCGAGCAGCGGGTTGTCTGACATCATCTGCTCGAGCTCCTGATTAAGCTCGAGCGTGGAAAGCTGCAGCAGCCTGATCGACTGCTGCAGCTGCGGCGTCAGGGCGAGATGCTGGGTGAGTCTGAGCTGGAGCGATTGCTTCATCGCGTGGCACGCTGCTGCCAGCCTGCCCCGAGGCTACATTCTGAATTCTTCGCCGAGGTAGGCCTTGCGAACGCGCTCATCCTGAATCAGATCATCGGGTCGACCGGAAGCAAGAACGATACCATCATTGATGATGTAGGCGCGGTCGCAGATGCCGAGGGTCTCGCGGACATTGTGATCGGTGATCAGCACCCCGATGCCGCGCTCCTTCAGGAAGCGCACGATGCGCTGGATCTCGATGACCGCGATCGGGTCGACCCCCGCAAAAGGCTCGTCCAGAAGGATGAAGCGCGGGGCGGTCGCGAGTGCGCGGGCGATCTCGACCCGTCGCCGCTCGCCGCCTGACAGCGACTGGGCCGGGTTCGAGCGGATGTGCGTGATCTGCAGTTCGTCGAGCAGGGTGTCGAGCCGCTCGGCCATCGTGCTTTTGGACAGCGGGCGTCCGACCGGGTCGACCTGCAGCTCGAGCACCGCCCGGATGTTTTCCTCGACGGTCATCTTGCGAAACACCGAGGCTTCCTGCGGCAGGTAGGACAGCCCGAGGCGGGCGCGCTTGTGAATCGGCAGGCGGCTGATCGAGGCTTCGTCGAGTTCGATGCGGCCGGCGTCGGTCGGCACCAGGCCGGCGATCATGTAGAAGCAGGTGGTCTTGCCGGCGCCGTTGCGCCCGAGCAGCCCGACGACTTCGCCGCTGCAGACTTCGATGGTGACGTCGCGCACCACCGCGCGGCCACCGAATGACTTGCGCAGGTGACTGGCGAGCAGCCGGCTCGGGGGCGACCCGGCCGATGGCGTGCCGGCGTCCATCAGCGTGTCGGTGCCGGTGTCGAGCCGGGGGCGGGCGCTGCGGCGCCCAGCGGCAGGGCAGGTTTGCCGGATGCCGGGGTTGATGCGGGCGATGAAGGTGCTGAGCCCGGTTCGCCCAGACGCGGCTGGATCACGACGCGCACACGCCCGGCGCCCGGCGCCGGCGGGCCCGCCGGTGTACGGCCGTCGACTTCGAACTGCTCGGTGAGGCTGTCGTAGATGATGACCGCGCCGTCGATTTCATCGACCACACGCGTGCCCTCGAGCCGGCGCACTTTGGCCTTGCGGGTCAGACGAACCTTTTCGGCCTTGCCGTCATATTCGATGTCCTCGGCATAGCCCTCGACCCACTCGTCGACCCCATCGCGCTTTTGCCGAAAACTCGCCAGACGCCCGGTGACGGTGCCGCGCTGGTAGCCCTCGGGATCCTGGGACAGGATCAGCCGATCGCCTTTGAGCGTGATGGTGCCGCGGGTGAGGACTACCGCGCCGGTGAAGATGCTGATCTGTTTGAGATCGTCGTATTGCAGTTTGTCGGACTCGACATTCGTCGGCCGGTAGCGGTCGGCCCGCTCACTGAGCGCGGGTGAGGCAGCGAGCGCCGCGATCCCGAGCAGGATGCCGGCTGCAAAGAGACGATAGGGCGGACCGGCGTGGCAAGGCATGACGACAATCGGAGTCAGTGGCACTCAGTGGCACTCAGGGAGCCGCAGGCGCCTGCAGCACGGCCTGGACGCTGGAGTCTAACCGCAATTGCCGGGTCCGGCTGTTGAGTTCCATGCCGGTGCCGGCGAGCCGGTTGCCGCCCATGATGATGTTGACCGGCCGGTCGGTGAGCACGATGTCCTGGTCGGCGAGCACGATCGCGAAGTCGGTGGTGGCCGCCATCGGCGGGCGCCCGGGCGACCCGGCGCGGGTCAGCACCACATTGCCCG
>CANKWX010000133.1 GCA_947487165.1 Burkholderiales bacterium | reverse complement strand
TCTGGTGCTGCTGCTGGCCCTGGCGCGCGAGTCGGCGATCAGCTGTCGCACCGATCCTGGCGACGGCACCCGACCGAGCCCCTGGGTCGAACGACTCGAAGCGATCGCGGCCGACGGTCCGATGAGCGAGCGCACCCTGCTGCCCGGCCAAGCCAGGCAAATCGCGGCGACGCCGGCGCAACAGCCGTCGCCCAGCCTTGCCCGGCTGCCCGACAGTCTGCCGGTCGGTGCGATCGAACGCCTCATCGACTGTCCGTTTCGCTTCCTCGCCCAGGACGGCTGGCGCCTGCGTGAGCCGCCCGAGGCGGTCGATCAGCCAGGCAGGCGCGAGCGCGGGCAATGGGTCCATGAAATCCTCGAGCGATTTCATGCCGAGGCCAGCACCCGCGCGATCCCTTTTGAGCCGAGCAGTCGTGATGCGCTGCAGGCCCTGCTGGTCGGCATCACCGACGAGCTTGCAGACCGTGAAATGGCGAGCGGCGCCGGGACGCTCGGGGAACTCGCCGAGTGGCGAGCAAGCCTCGACGGCTATCTCGACTGGTCCATCACTGATGCTGTCGGCGGCTGGCGCTTCGTGGCGGGGGAGCAGGCCGGCGCCCTGGCGGTGCAGTGGAACGGCGCACGAGGCCCGCGCTCGGTAAGCCTTGAAGGTCGCCTCGATCGCCTCGATCGCCTCGATCAGGGCGGCGCCGGCCTGCGGGTGGTTGACTACAAGCTCGGATCGCCGCAGCGCCTGCAAAGCATCGCAGCCCATCCCGAGCGCGCCGCTCAACTCGCAATCTACGGCCTGATCGCATCCCGACAGGGGCCGGTGGACAAGGTGGGGTACCTCACAGTGCAGCGCGAAGGGACCCATTGGCTGGCGCTCGGTGGTCCAGACGCAGACCCGGTCGACGATCTGATCGCGCCCTGGCGCGAACAGTTGCCGATGTATTTCGAGCGGATCGATCGCGGTGCGCCGATGCCTGCGATCGGCAGCGAATGCACCTATTGCCCAGTCCGCGGTGTCTGCCGCAAGGGGCACTGGTCATGACGACCCCTGTCGAGCCGATCGATCATCCGCCAACCGATATTGCGCCAACCGACATCGGGCGTTTTCGTATCGCAGGCCGTGAAGTCGATCAGCACGCGTTCAGACGTGCGGCGATCGATCCGGCCAACAGCGTCGTCGTCAACGCCTGCGCCGGCAGCGGCAAGACCACCCTGCTGGTCGGTCGGATCGTTCGGGCACTGCTTGCGGGTGCCGAGCCCGACGAGGTGCTGGCGGTGACCTTCACACGGCTTGCGGCTCATGAAATGCGTCAGCGCCTGGTGGGCGATCTGCGCCAGCTCGCGCTGGCCGATGATGCCGCGCTTCATTCGCGCCTGACCGACTGGTATGCACTCGATGAGCCAAGTGCACGCTTACTCGCCGGGCGGGCCCGCGGACTTTACGAGGCGATGCTCTCGCATCCGCGCGGCCCCGACATCACCACCTTTCACAGCTGGTTCAGGGCGCTGACCCGGGCCGGTCCGCTCGGCTTCGATTCGGCCGAGGGCGCCGAGCTGACCGAGGAAGGTCCGGCGCTTGCCCAGCAGGCCTGGTTCGGCTGGCTCGATGCCCTTGGCGATCCGGCTCGCAGTGCGCGACGCGACGACTTCGAGTCGCTGGTCGCCGCGCTCGGGCTGCCGGCCACACGCGATGGGCTGATGTCGCTGCTCGATCAGCGCACCGATTGGGCGGTTGCACTCGGCATCGACCCGGATGCCCCGCCCGCGGCCCTGCAAGCCGGCGCCGAACGCGCGGCCGAGATCTATCGCCAACAATGGCGGCAGTCGGCATCCGATTATTGTTCAGCCAACCTGACTCGGCTCGAGTCGTCCGGTTCGCGGGCAGGCGGCGCCCTGATCGAATCGGACACCGACCTGCTGCAGGCGGTGGCTGCCGACCCCAGTCTGCGAAGTGAGATCGGCCGCTTCATCGCTGTGCTGAACGGCGGCGGCGCCGCGCTGCGCAAGATTGCGGTCGAGCTCGCTGCGGTGCTGGCCACCGCACCACCTTTGCCGGTGGTGGGCGACCCGGCGATCGACGATTCGATGGTCGACGATCCGGCGATCGAGGACGCGCATCGCCTGGCCGCGATGCGCGATTGGTTCGATGCACTGCACGACAGTCTGCTCACGAAAAGCTCGCAAAAGCCCCGCCACTGGAAGACGACAGCGGCGTTTCGCGATCAGCTCGCGGCGCAGGCGGCGCAAGGCCTGGGTGACGACGAGCCGGCGCTGCAGGCCCGCTGGGTCGCACTGGCCGAGCGCGTCCTGGCCGCCGGCCAACTGCTGCGCGAGTGGCCGGGCCTGGCGCTCAACGCTCGCATGATGCGCTGCGGCGCCGAGCTGATGGTGGCCTACCGCCAAATCAAGCGCGCCCGCGGCGTCATCGATTTCGCCGATCTCGAATCCAGCGCCTATCGCCTGATGCGCGATCCGGGCACGGCGGCCTATGTGCAGTGCCGCCTCGACCGGCGCTATCGGCATCTGCTGTTCGACGAGTTTCAGGACACCAGCAGCCTGCAGTGGCGCCTGCTCGCCGATTGGCTGCAGGCCTATGCCGGTGCCGGCGATCGGCCTTCGGTCTTCGTGGTCGGCGATCCGCGTCAATCGATCTATCGGTTCCGGCGCGCCGAGGCGCGGGTCTTCCTGGCAGCGACACGTCTGCTGCAGGAGGGCTTCGACTCGCTTGAGATCGGCACCGACACCACGCGACGCAATGCACCGGCGATCGTCGCGGTGCTCAACCGTTGCCTGCCGCCGGTGATGGCCCATTATCGTTATCAGGCCACGCTGGCGACGGCAGGCGAGGGGCTCTTCTGGCGATTGCCGCTGGTGAAAGCCGACGATTCTGGCATTGCCGCCACCGTGAATGAGCCCTTCGACTGGCTGGTGTCGCCGCGTGATGATGAGGCGCCGCTGCGTCATCACGAAGGTGTGCGAATTGCCAATGCCATCCAGGCTGCCCGCATCGAACTGGCCGCTCAGGGCAAGGCCGTGCCTTACCGCGAGATTTTTGTGCTGGCGCGATCGCGAACCGGATTCGAAGCCTATGAGCGCGCCCTGCGCGAGGCCGGGCTGCCGGTCCAGTCGGACCGCAGCGGCGGCCTGCTCAAGACGCTAGAAGGCGACGATCTGCGCGCGCTGCTGACCTTCGTTCGCCGCCCGATCGACGACCTGGCGCTGGCGCAGGTGCTCGCCTCGCCGCTGGTCGGACTCGACGCCGATGCAATCGGATGGCTGGCAGCGCACGCCGAGCAGGCCAATCGACGCTGGTGGCCCTGCCTCAAGGCACTTGCGCTGGCCGCGCCCGCCGACCCCGATTCGGACAACGACACCGGCTCTGACATCGCTGCGGATGTCAGAGCCGATACAGACCGGGATGCGGACGTGCAGGATGCCGAGAACAGCGTCATCCGTCTCGCGCCTTTTGATGCCGTTGCGCTCGCGCGGCGCCTTGCCGGCTGGATCGATGCCGCTGCCCGTTTGCCGGTCCATGATTTTCTGGATGCCGCCCTGGCACAGGCCGATGCCTTTGCCCGCTATCCGGCAGCGGTTGCGCCCGCGCAGCGCGAGGTGGCCTATGCCAACCTTTGCGCGATGCTGGGCCTGGCGCTCGATGTGGATGCCGGCCGATATCCGAGTCTTGCCGGCTTTCTGGCCCGCTTGCGCAGTTT
>CANKWX010000132.1 GCA_947487165.1 Burkholderiales bacterium | reverse complement strand
GATGTCGATCGGGTTCATGCAGGATCCTTGGTCAGGCCGACCATTGAGGCCAGCGCTCGCAGACGCTGGCGCAATTGCGGCAGCTGTTTGAGGGTTGCAGCGGTTCTTTCCCACTGCGTGTGAGTCTGAAGCGGCCAGGCACCGGTATAAAAACCTGGCTCGGTCACGGATCGTTCGACCAACGACATCCCGCCGATGATCGCGCCGTCGCAGATCTCGATATGACCGGCAACACCGACCCCGCCACCGATCATGCAGCGACGACCGATCACCGCACTGCCGGCGATGCCCACGCAACCGGCAATGACGGTGTGCTCGCCGATCCGCACGTTGTGGCCGATCTGAACGAGATTGTCGATCTTGCAACCATTGCCGATGATCGTGTCATCGAGGGCGCCTCGATCGACCGCGCAGTTCGCGCCGATCTCGACATCGTCGCCGATCAGCACCGAGCCGAGCTGCGCGATCTTGACCCAACCGGCGGGCGACGGCGCAAATCCGAAACCATCAGCACCGATCACGGTGCTCGCATGAATCAGCGCGCGCTGGCCGATCCGCACGCCTTCGTAGAGCGTGACCCCGGGATGCAGGACTGATCGCTCACCCAGACGGGCATCGGTACCGATCGAACAACCGGCGGCGATGCGGCAGTACGCACCGATCGATGCACCGGCTGCAATCGTGACACCCGGGCCGATCTGCACGCCCTCCCCGATCAGCGCCGAGTCGGCGATATGGGCGCTTGGATCGATGGCTTGCGCAGCATCTGTCTGCGTCGAGGCCCGCGCGTGAGCAAGCTGAGCGGCCATCCATTGCGACAGATGTGCATAGGCCAGATAGGGGTCAGCGACCAGGATGCGTGAGCTGCCTGCCGCCACCAGCGATTCGAGTTCGGGCGACACGATCACGGCAGCGGCGAGACTCGCTGCCGCGGCACGGGCATGACGGCGACCCGACAGAAAAACAATGCTGCCTGCGTCGGCTGACTCGAGCGACGCGAGACGGGAGATGAGACGCTCGCCATCGCCGCGAAGCTCACCGCCAATCAGGGTGGCGATGGTGCTCACCGACACCGGCAGGGGCAGCGGCGGATGCACGGGCGTCCTCTATTTGGCCGCGTTCAGGGTACGCAGCACTTTCTCGGTCAGGTCAATGCGCGCCGACGCAAACACCGATTCCTGAAGGATCAGGTCGTATTTTTCCTGCTCTGCAATCTGCTTGATGACGCGATTGGCGCGTTCGACAACCGAGGCGAGTTCCTCGTTGCGACGCTGATTGAGGTCCTCGCGAAACTCGCGCTGTTTGCGCTGAAAATCCTTGTCGAGATCGGCAAATTCGCGCTGCCGGCGCAGCCGGTCAGCATCGGGTGTCACTGATGCTTCGCGATCGAGGCGTTCTGACATCTGCTTGAGCCGGGCAGCCATCTCCTGCATCTCCTTGTCGCGCCGGGAGAATTCCTGTTCGAGCTTTTGCTGCGCCGATTTCGCGATATTCGCCTCCCGCAGGATGCGCTCGGTATTGACGAAACCGATGCGGGGAATGTCCTGAGCCAGCACTTGCCCGGCAATGGCCAGACCGAAAACGAGGACAGACACGCTGAGCCAACGCCGGCCATGGCGCATGTGATGACTCTCAAGCATGTGGCGACGCCTCATCAGAAGGCTGATCCGATCTGAAACTGGAACTTCTGGAGCCGATCTCCAGGCTGCTGGTTCAGCGGGAAGCCCAGACTGAGTTTGAAGGGTCCGAGCGGCGACAACCAGTTCAGACCCAGACCCGTCGAATAACGCAAACCGCTCAAATCGATGGTCTCTGCCCAGACATTGCCGCCATCGACAAAGGCAAAACCGCGAATCGTCTGGTCTGCGCCAGGCAAGGGGAAAATGAATTCAACAGCTCCGGTCAGTTTGCTCTGCCCGCCGGTCGGATTGCCAAAAGCATCCTTTGGACCGAGGCTGGCGGTCTCGAAACCGCGAACCGAGTTGATACCCCCTGCATAGTAGTTCTTGAAGATCGGATAGGCGCCCCCCTCGAGCGCCCAGCCTCGGGCAATCTGTCCATTCAGACCCAGGGTGTAATTGCGTGCCAGCGGCTGGTAATACTGGAAGGCAAAATCGGCGCGGGTGTAGTGAACATTGCCCACCGGCAGCGTGATCTCGAAGTTGCTGGCCATCATCAGGCCTCTCGTCGGCGTCAGCGGATTGTCGCGGCCATCCCGCAACCATCCGAGCACCCCCAGGATCTGCCAGCTCTTGGGCCCGAAATCATCGACATACTGCTGTATCCGGGTCGGTGGGTTGGTACCCACCTGGATATCGTTGCGTTCGTAGATCCCGCCGAAGGAGACCCGGTCGAGCTCGGTATAAGGCACGCCGAATCGCAGACCAAAACCCGAAGTGCGGAGCTGGTAATCGCCCAGGCCGAGGGCTTGCGCATTGACGTTGCGGGTAAAGACATTGAAAGACCGGGAGACACCGTCGGGCGTGAAATACGGATCGGTCACATTGAAATCGACCGTCTGCTGGGTTCTGCCGGTATTGAGCGACAGGCCGACCGATTTGCCGGTGCCCAGCCAGTTCTGCTGAACGACACTTGCGGTCAGGATGACCTTGTCTGCACTCGAAAAGCCAAGGCCGAGCATGAAAGTACCGGTGGAGCGCTCAACGACATTGACGTTCAGATCGACCTGATCGGGCGCATCCGGCACCGGGACGGTATCGATGGTGACATTGGTCAGGTAGCCGAGTCTGACCAGCCGCTGGCGTGACAGACGAATCTTGTCGGTGTCGTACCAGGCGCTCTCGAACTGACGCAACTCGCGACGGACCACTTCATCACGGCTCTTGGCGTTGCCTGAAATATTGATTCGACGCACATAGACACGCCGACCGGGATCGATCGAGACATTGAAGAACACTGTCCGCTTTTCGCGGTCGATGTCGGGCAAGGCGTTCACATTCGCGAAGGCATATCCGATCGAGCCGTAGAGCTCGGTCATGGTGCGCGTCGACTCGTTGAGCTGCTGACCCGAGAAGATGTCACCCGGGCTCAGCAGCATCAGGGCGGCCAGTTCGGCATCGCGGCCCAGGGTGTTGCCACTGAACTTGAAGCCGGTGACGGTATAGCGCTCGCCTTCGGTGATGTTGGCGGTGATATAGACGCCTTCTCTGTCAGCATCAATCGAGACCTGGGTCGAATCGATCGAAAACTCGAGAAAGCCGCGATTGAGATAAAAGGATCTCAGACGCTCGAGATCGCCGGCGAGCTTTTCGCGGGCGTACTGATCGGCCTTGGTATACCAGCTCAGCCAGGTCGGCGTGCTCAGTGTCAACTCGTCGAGAAGCTGTTTCTCGGTAAAGGCCTTGCTGCCGATGATCCGGATCTGCGTGATCTTGGCGACATCGCCTTCTTCGATCGCCAGCGACACCGCCACCCTGTTTCGCTCCAGCGGCGTGACCGTCGGCGTCACCGTAGCGGAATAGCGGCCACGGGCCAGGTATTGCCGCTTGATTTCCTGGTCGGCGCGATCAAGGAGTGCACGGTCGAAAATCCGCGACTCCCCCAGACCCAGATCCTTCAGCGCCTTGAGCAGCACGTCGCGCGAAAGATCCTTGGCACCGCTGATGTCGACCGATGCGATCGTGGGTCGCTCGGTCAGGTAAATGACCAGGACGTCCTTGTCGACTTCGAAGCGGACGTCATTGAAAAAGCCGGTTGCATACAGCGCGCGGACCGCCCGGGCAGCGCTGGCATCATCGAGTCGTTCGCCCACCTTGATCGGCAAGTAGCCAAAGACGGTGCCGGGCTCAACCCGCTGAATCCCGACCAGTCGAATATCGCTGATCGTGAAGGGGTCGAAGGCCAAAGCCAACTGGCCGAGCAAGCCCATCACGAGCGCCAGCACGGACTTCACAAAAAAGCGCATGAAACTCCTGGTTGAAGGGGCCGACGAACCCGGCGCTTCAACCGCCGAACAGCCTGCTCAGATCGTTGAACAGCGCCACGGCCATCAAGCCGACGATCGCCACAAGGCCCGCTTTCTGGGTCACCTGCAGGAACCGTTCCGACAGCGGTCGACCCTTGATTGCCTCGAGACCGTAATATACCAAATGGCCTCCGTCGAGTACCGGGACAGGCAGCAGATTGAGCACCCCGAGACTGACGCTGATGAGCGCCAGGAAGGCGATATAAGCAATCGCTCCGACCTTTGCTGACTGACCGGCATAGTCGGCGATTGCGACCGGGCCGCTCAGATTGCGCCAGGAAAGCTCGCCCATCAGCATCTTGCCGAGCATGCGAAGCGAGAACCACGACATCTCCCAGGTCTGGCG
>CANKWX010000131.1 GCA_947487165.1 Burkholderiales bacterium | reverse complement strand
TTTGCTTCCGACTCGCGCACGAATGCGGGCGTCGATCATGTGTCGACTTTCTCGAAGATGACGATCTTCGAGGCCAGCGGCGACCGTGTGATCGTACTTCTGAACTCCGGAAACCTGGCGACGACCCAGACCGTCGTCAGCAGGCTGCGCAAGGCACTCGCCACCGATGCGCCCAATCTCCTGAATGTGCCGAGTCTGTTCGATTGCGCAACGCTGGTGGGCGAGGGCGTGCGCCAGGTGATTTCGCATCACTCCGGGCAGCAGTCGCAGCAGGGCAGTGTCGATTTCAACTGCAATTTTCTGGTCGGAGGGCAGATCGCCGGCGAGCGACCCCGCTTGTTTCTGGTCTATCCCGAGGGCAATTTCATCGAGGCGACCGACGACACGCCGTTCTTCCAGATCGGCGAAAGCAAGTATGGAAAGCCGATCATCGATCGCGTCGTGAAGACCGAGACCAGCGTGGCCGAAGCGCTCAAGTGTGCGCTGGTGTCTTTCGATTCGACGATGCGCTCGAATCTGTCGGTCGGCCTGCCGCTCGATATCGCGCTGGTGGGCACCAATGCGCTTGCGGTCACCTTTCGACATCGGATCGATACCGACGACGCCTATTTCGGCTCCTTGCGCCAGGGATGGAGTCAGGGCCTGAAGAAGGTCTTCAACGAGTTGCCGGCTCCCGACTGGTTCCGCTACGACTGAAGCGTCGCTCAGCCGAGCAGCTCGCGTGCGTGCTTGCGGGTGGTTGCGGTGATCTCTTTGCCGCCCAGCATACGGGCGATTTCCTCGATCCGCCGGTTGCGGTCAAGGTGCTCGATCAGGCTGGTGGTGCGATCAGCCTGCTGCACTTTGGCAACCGAGAAGTGCTCATTGGCTTTGGCTGCCACCTGCGGCAGATGGGTCACGCAAAGCACCTGACGGTCTTCGCCAAGACGACGCATCAGTTCGCCCACCACTTCGGCAACCGCACCACCCACGCCGGCATCGGCTTCATCGAAAATCAGGGTCGGAACAGGATTTGCCTGTGCGGCCAGTTCGCTGATCGCCAGGCTGATGCGCGACAACTCGCCGCCAGAGGCGACCTTGCCAAGTGCCCGTGGTGTGGCGCCGGCATGCCCGGCGACCCTGAACTCAACCCGATCGATGCCATGGGCGCTTGGCTCGCCGCGCTCGAGAATGATCTCGAAGCGTCCACCCTGCATGCCCATGCGGCCGATGCGTTGCGACACGCCTTTTGACAGCGTGGAGGCGGCCTTGGCGCGTCGCGCCGAGAGGGTTGCCGCGAGCCGGTCGTAATCGGCGCGTGCGTCGTCGCGCTGCTTTGCCAGAGCCTCAGGGTCGACCGCGCGGGTCAGGCTGCTGAGCCGGTTTCGCAGCATCTCGAGCTCGCCGGGGAGTTGCGCCGGCGCTAGCCTGAATTTGCGGCCGGCCGCAAAAAGGATGCCGATCCGCTGCTCGACACTGGCCAGCCGTTCCGGATCGAGTTCGCCGCGCTCGGCATAGCTCGACAGTGCCGAGGCGGCTTCATCGGCCTGGATCGAGGCCGACTCGAGCATGTCGATCACCGGCCGCAGCCGCTCATCGAGGGCGGCCAGATTGCGAAGCCGCTGCAGCAGCTGTTGCAGCTGGGAGCAGACTGCGCCATCGGCCTCGCTCAGGGCGTCGGCGATGACTCGGCTGCCATCGATGAGGGTGGCAGCGTGAGCCAGTCGCTTTTGCTCCTGCTCGAGCGCATCCCATTCGCCTTCGATTGGGGCGACGCGCGAGAGCTCATCGACCTGCCAGCTCAGACGGTCGCGTTCGAGGGCCGTCTCGCGCTCGCCGCCCTCGATCTGCTCGATCTCGCGCTCGATGCCTCGCCAGCGTGCATGGGCCTGGGCCAGTGCGGCGAGCTCGGTGGCCGCACCGGCATAACGATCGAGCAGGGCACGCTGTCCGTCGGTGCGCAGCATGGCCTGCGAGGCATGCTGGCCATGCACTTCGACCAGCATCTCGCCCAGTTCGCGCAGTTGCGCCGCGGTCGCAGGATGGCCGTTGATGAGTGCCCTTGATCGCCCATCGGCGTCGACCAGCCGACGGGCGAGGACCGTGCCGGCGTCGCCCGCGAGTTCACGCTCGTGCAGCCAGGTTTCGAGCCGGGCATCGATGGTGAAACTGGCGGTGATATCGGCGCGACTCGCGCCCTCGCGCACCACACTCTGATCGGCGCGTGCACCGAGCGCGAGTCCGAGGGCATCGATGAGGATCGACTTGCCGGCGCCGGTTTCCCCGGACAGCACCGAAAAACCCGGGCCGAATTCGAGGTCGATCGCCTCGACGATGACGAAATCCCGAAGTCGAAGGGCGTTCAGCATGGCGAAATCAAAGTCTCGGTGCGAGGCTCGGCATCTCGTGCCAGTTCAGTTTGGAGCGCAACGTGGCGTAGTAGCTGTAGCCGCTCGGATGCAGGAAGCGGCAGGTGTAATCGGCTCGGCTGACTTCAAGCAGATCGCCCAACTGCAGATCGGCAAAGGTCTGCATGTCGCAATTGACGCGGGTCTCGCGGCCTTCGGCAACGCTCATGCTGATGACCGATGTGGCAGGCAGCACGATCGGACGATTCGACAGCGCCTGAGGCGCCACCGGCACCAGTACGATGCCTTCAAGCGCAGGATGCAGGATTGGGCCATTGCACGACAGGGCGTAGGCGGTCGAGCCGGTCGGCGTGGCGACGATCAGGCCATCGGCCCGCTGGCTGTACATGTAAATGCCATCGACATGAACCTGAACATCGATCATGCCGGCCCGCGAACTGCGGCTGATGACGACGTCGTTGACGGCGCTCGACTCGAAGATCACCTGCGAATCTCGGCTGACGCGTGCCTTGAGGATGGCGCGGTTCTCGGCCACGAAATGACCATCGAGTACGGCGCCGAGCGCTTCCGGCCAACGCAGCAGCGGAATGTCGGTGATGAAGCCCAGACGTCCGAAATTGATGCCGACCAGCGGCACACCGTGGGGCGCAAGCTCGCGGGCGATGCCCAGCATCGTGCCGTCACCGCCGACGATCACGGCGAGGTCGGCCTGGCTGCCGATGCGCGCGATATCGGCGGGTGCGAGCTCGGTGCGACCGCTTGCCTGCACGTCGCCCGGTTCAAACAGAACCGTGAACCCTCGCATCGTCAGAAACTGGCGGATTTCGAGCAGAGTCTGTGCGACAGCCTCGGAGGGCTGCTTGCCGAACAGGGCGACAGTCTTGAAGGATGAGGTCATCGCGGCATTTCACCACACTTCAGCCATTGCGAATGCGACCGGTGGCCTATGTCGAAAGGCCGCGAGCCATACCGGTCAGCGCTTGCGCTGTATCGGCCGACAGGATGGGATGGGGCCGGTTTGGCATCCGGCCCGATTCGGTCTATAACTTGTCACATGCTCGATTCGCGCGCCAGGATGCTGCTCAAGACCCTGATCGAACGGTACGTCGCAGACGGCCAGCCGGTGGGGTCGCGCACGCTTTCTCGCCACTCCGGCCTCGAACTGTCGCCGGCGACCATCCGAAATGTCATGGCCGATCTCGAAGATCTCGGCCTGATCACCAGTCCTCATACCTCTGCCGGTCGCGTTCCGACGCCGCGCGGCTATCGCATGTTCGTCGATTCGCTGATCACGATCAGACCGCTCGAACTCGAGCAGGCTGAACTCATGCAAGGGCAGCTGCTGGCTGAAGAGCCGCAAAGAGTGCTGTCACAGGCGGCACAATTGCTCTCGAGCCTGTCGCACTTTGCAGGCGTCGTCATGACGCCAAGGCGCAGTGCGAGCTTTCGCCAGCTTGAATTCATGCGCCTGTCAGACCGCCGCGTCCTGATGATCATCGTGACCCCCGAGGGCGATGTGCAGAACCGGATCATGCATGTCGAGCGCGACTACACGCCGACCGAGCTCATTGAGGCATCGAACTACATCAATCAGAATTTCGCCGGCCTCGAGTTCAACGCGATCCTCCAGCGCCTCAAGGGCGAGTTGCTGAGTCTGCGCGACGACATCACCACGCTGCTACACAAGGCGGTCTCGGCCGGCAGCCAGGCAGCGACCGAGCATGCCGAAACCGTGATGATCAGCGGCGAGCGCAATCTTGTGGCGGTCCATGAACTCTCCGACAACCTCGATCGGCTGCGCCAGCTCTTCGGCCTCTTCGAACAGAAAACCGGCCTGATCCAGCTCTTCGATGCCGGCAGCCATGCCGAGGGCGTGCAGATTTTTATCGGCGGCGAATCGCAACTGGTGCCCATGGACCAGCTGTCGGTGGTGGTCGCCCCCTATGAGGCCGACGGCAAGATCGTCGGCACATTGGGTGTCATCGGCCCAACCCGGATGGCCTACGATCGGGTGATCCAGATCGTCGATATCACCGCGCGGCTGGTGACCAGCGCCCTG
The DNA here is from genome assembly GCA_947487165.1 of Burkholderiales bacterium. GTDB lineage: Bacteria > Pseudomonadota > Gammaproteobacteria > Burkholderiales > Burkholderiaceae_E > UBA4615. The sequence goes on along the minus strand of CANKWX010000131.1, from coordinate 64 downwards.
AGCCACGGCTGATTCAAGCCGGAGCAACATGTCCGTTTCAGGAAAGACAGCCTGTGGCGTCGGT
>CANKWX010000130.1 GCA_947487165.1 Burkholderiales bacterium | reverse complement strand
TTGTTCATGAACACGATGATGTAAGGCACGCCCACCTGACGGGCCAGCAAAATGTGCTCGCGCGTCTGCGGCATCGGGCCGTCGGCCGCGCTCACCACCAGAATCGCGCCGTCCATCTGCGCCGCGCCAGTGATCATGTTCTTCACATAGTCAGCATGGCCCGGGCAATCAACGTGCGCATAGTGACGCGCCGTCGTCTCGTACTCCACATGCGCCGTGTTGATCGTGATACCACGGGCCTTTTCTTCAGGCGCCGCATCAATCTGGTCGTAGGCCTTCGCCTCACCGCCGAACTTCGATGACAACACCGTCGTGATCGCCGCCGTCAACGTCGTCTTGCCATGGTCCACGTGACCAATCGTGCCCACGTTCACGTGTGGCTTGTTGCGTTCGAACTTACCCTTAGCCATTTTGCTGTCGCTCCGATTCGGATGAATATGGGTTGACTGATCTGATTGAAATGAAAGAAATTATTTGGTGCGGGCGGCGATGATCGCCTCGGCGACGTTGCGCGGCGCCTCCGCGTACTGCTTGAATTCCATGGTGTAGGTCGCGCGGCCCTGTGAGAGCGAACGCAGCGACGTGGAATAGCCGAACATTTCGGACAGGGGCACTTCGGCCTTGATCGCCTTGCCACCGCCCGCCATGTCGTCCATGCCTTGCACCATGCCGCGACGCGATGACAAGTCACCCATCACCGAGCCGGCATAGTCTTCGGGCGTCTCGACTTCAACCGACATCATCGGCTCAAGCAGCACCGGGCTGGCCCGACGCATGCCTTCCTTGAAGGCCATCGAGCCGGCCATACGGAACGCGTTTTCGTTCGAGTCGACATCGTGGTAGGAGCCGAAGGTCAGGGTGGCCTTGACATCGACCACCGGATAACCGGCCAGCACGCCCGCCGGCAGGGAATCTTCAATGCCCTTTTGCACCGCCGGAATGTATTCGCGCGGTACGACACCGCCCTTGATGGCGTCGACGAACTCGAAGCCTGCACCGCCCGGGGCCAGCGGCTCGAGCTTGATGACGACGTGACCATACTGGCCGCGACCGCCCGACTGCTTGACGAACTTGCCTTCAATCTCGGCGACTTCCTTGCGGATGGTCTCGCGATAGGCCACCTGGGGCTTGCCGACCGAGGCCTCGACACCGAACTCGCGCTTCATGCGGTCGACGATGATCTCGAGGTGCAGCTCGCCCATACCGGCGATCAGAGTCTGACCCGACTCTTCGTCGGTCTTGACACGGAATGAAGGATCTTCGCGAGCAAGGCGCTGCAGCGCGACGCCCATCTTTTCCTGGTCAGCCTTGGTCTTGGGTTCGACCGCCTGCTGGATCACCGGCTCGGGGAAGACCATGCGCTCGAGAATGATTGAAGCATCCGGGTCGCACAGGGTCTCGCCGGTGATGACCTCTTTCAGGCCAACGCAGGCGGCGATGTCGCCGGCACGCACTTCGCTGATCTCTTCACGCTGGTTGGCATGCATCTGCAGCAGACGGCCGACGCGGTCTTTTTTGCCCTTGATGGCATTGAAGACGGTGTCGCCCGAGTTGAGCACACCCGAGTAGACGCGGATGAAGGTCAGCTGTCCGACGAAGGGGTCGGTCATGAGCTTGAAGGCGAGCGCAGAAAACTTTTCTTTGTCTTCAGCCTTGCGGAAGACTTCGCGGTCGTTCTCGTCGGTGCCGCGCACCGGCGGAATATCAACCGGCGAGGGCAGCAGCTCGATCACCTTGTCGAGCATCGCCTGAACGCCCTTGTTCTTGAAGGCCGAACCACACAGCATCGGCTGGATTTCGCAGGCGATCGTGCGCTGACGCAGGCCACCAACAATCTCGGCCTCCGACAGACCGCCTTCTTCGAGGTACTTGTTCATCAGTTCCTCGTTGGCTTCGGCGGCAGCCTCGACCATCTTCTCGTGCCATTCGGCGCAGGTGTCCGCGAGTTCGGCCGGAATGTCACCGTACTCGAACTTCATGCCCTGGGAGCTGTCGTCCCACCAGATCGCCTTCATCTTGACCAGGTCAACCACACCCTTGAAGCCCTCTTCGGCGCCGATCGGCACCTGGATGGGAATCGGGTTGGCCTTCAGACGCAGACGCATCTGATCGTAGACCTTGAAGAAGTTGGCGCCGGTGCGGTCCATCTTGTTGACGAAGGCCAGACGCGGCACTTTGTATTTATTGGCCTGACGCCAGACCGTCTCGGACTGAGGCTGAACGCCACCCACCGCGCAATAGACCATGCAGGCGCCGTCGAGCACCCGCATCGAACGCTCGACTTCGATGGTGAAGTCGACGTGGCCCGGGGTGTCGATGATGTTGATGCGGTGCTCGGGCAGGGACATGTCCATGCCCTTCCAGAAGCAGGTGGTCGCAGCCGAGGTGATCGTGATGCCGCGCTCCTGCTCCTGCTCCATCCAGTCCATGGTGGCAGCGCCATCGTGAACTTCGCCGATCTTGTGGTTCACCCCGGTATAAAACAGGATGCGCTCGGTCGTCGTGGTCTTGCCGGCATCAATGTGAGCAGAAATACCAATGTTGCGGTAACGCTCGATCGGGGTCTTGCGGGCCATTTTCGGTCCTTCGGTGTCGTCAAGACACGCGGTTCAAAAAAGTGGATAAATCAGAAACGGAAATGCGCAAAGGCCTTGTTGGCCTCGGCCATGCGGTGCACCTCATCGCGACGCTTGACGGCGCCACCGCGATTTTCTGCAGCTTCCATCAGTTCATTGGCCAGACGCTGGCCCATCGATTTCTCGCCCCGCTTTTTGGCGGCTTCGCGAAGCCAGCGCATGGCCAGCGCCATGCGGCGAATCGGGCGAATCTCGACCGGCACCTGGTAGTTGGCGCCGCCGACGCGACGGCTCTTGACCTCGACCATCGGGCGCGCGTTGTTGAGCGCCAGACCGAAGACTTCGATCGGATCTTTGCCCGAGCGGGTCTTGATCGCATCAAAGGCGCCGTAGAGCATGCGCTCGGCGACCGCTTTCTTGCCCGACAGCATCAGGACGTTGATGAATTTGGTGACATCCTCGCTGCCGTAAATCGGATCAGGAAGAACCAGGCGCTTGGGAATTTCGCGACGACGTGACATGGATTGACCTCAAAAATATTCAGCTGGAAGGGAGCCTTCCGTGACCGGCCACAAGCCACAAGGCGCGGGCAGGTCGCTTACTCGACGATCTCGCAGCAATGCCGCCCGACCGTCGCCGGGGGGTTGCGGCGCAAGCGCCACAACCGGAAAAAGTTACTTCAGATTGACTGCAGCGCCTTCGCAACCCCTGCCCGCACTAACCGGCAGCAGCTGGAAATGCGCAGCATCATTTCTTCTTCGGACGCTTTGCGCCGTACTTGGAGCGCGACTGCTTGCGGTCTTTGACGCCCTGCAGGTCAAGCGATCCGCGCACGATGTGATAACGCACACCGGGGAGGTCCTTGACGCGACCACCACGAATCAGGACCACCGAGTGCTCCTGAAGGTTGTGGCCCTCGCCGCCGATGTAGCTGATCACCTCGAAGCCGTTCGTCAGGCGCACTTTGGCGACCTTGCGAAGCGCCGAGTTTGGCTTCTTGGGGGTGGTGGTGTAAACACGGGTGCAAACGCCGCGACGCTGGGGTGAGTCTTGCAGCGCAGGGCTCTTGCTCTTTGCGTGAGCCAGTTCGCGCGGCTTGCGCACCAGCTGATTAATGGTCGGCATAGATTTGGTTTCCGAAAATCACAGGTAATGCGGCGCTGAAGCTGACCGACACACCACCATTCGATCCAAATAGAGGCAGGCCATCAAAAGAACGCCGGGGATGCATCCCGAAGAACTTTCGAATATAACTCGGCCCATCATTGAAAGTCAACTTCTCACAGCCGGCCAGGACTCAGGCGCGGTAACGGTGCTCGTCGGAAAAGACCTGGCTCGACAGGCAATACGCCACTGCCTGCGCGCGGTTGCTGACCTGCAGCTTTCGCAGGATGCGCTGGACGTGATTCTTGACCGTCAGCGGACTGATGTTGAGGTCTGCCCCGATTTCCATATTGGTCTTGCCGTCGCGAACACCCCGCATGATCTGCACTTCGCGCATCGACAGATCGACGCTCGGCGGACGCGCCGTACTGTCGTGAAGCACATAGCGGTAGGCTGCAAAGTGCATGTAGGGCATCAGGATGTCGAGCACTTCGAGCGTGCGCCGACGGGGCGGACGAGGCATGCGGCCGAAGATGAAGAAGCTGGCATTCATGCCACGCAGATCTTTCGTGCCATGGGCGAGCGTGTTGCCCAGCCCCATCTCCCAGACCGCTTCCAGCATCGGGTCGTCCATCGATTCGATGCGGTTTTCCGCCGAATAGACCAGAGGCGAACGCCCGCCGGCATTCCAGCGATTGACCGCCGCATGGGTCGTGTCACGCGCCTGTTTCGCGAGCTCGGGTTCCCGATCCTCGGCCGTGGAGTCGCTCGAGAAAACATCGACCTCGAACTGACCGGCATCGAGATTCCCGGTAGCAACGATCAGGGTCTGGTGCGCAAGGAAAGACTGCAGCACCCCCTGCGCCCACAGGAAGAACTGAAAGCGCTTGTTGATCTGGTGGGAGGTCTCGACCGCGAA
>CANKWX010000129.1 GCA_947487165.1 Burkholderiales bacterium | reverse complement strand
CTCGCGCGAGTAGTGATGGGTCCAGTCGGCGGCCAGCTCAAACGCGGTGTGCGGCGCATTTTTCAAAGGGTTGTCGAGCGCGTCGAGTGCGCCCGACTTCACCTGCGCGATTTCACCGGCGATGGCGATCATCGCCTCGCAAAAACGATCAAGCTCGGCCTTCGATTCGCTTTCGGTCGGCTCGACCATGAGGGTGTCGGCCACTGGAAACGACAGGGTCGGTGCATGAAAGCCATAGTCCATCAGTCGCTTGGCGATGTCCTCGGCGGTGATGCCGCACTCGCCCTTGAGATGGCGCACATCGAGGATGCACTCATGCGCCACGCGGCCATTGGCGCCGGTATAGAGCACCGGATAGTGGCCCTGCAGGCGGGTCGCGATGTAGTTGGCATTGAGGATCGCCACCTCGGTGGCCTTGCGGATGCCGCTTGCTCCCATCATGCGGATGTACATCCACGAGATGGTGGTGATCAGCGCGCTGCCGCTGGGTGCGGCCGAGACGCTGTTGCCCTGGTCGGCCTGCTGGTAAGGATCGCTTGCAAGGAAGGGCGCCAGGTGCGCGGCCACCGCGATCGGGCCCATGCCCGGGCCGCCCCCGCCGTGCGGAATGCAGAAGGTCTTGTGCAGGTTCATGTGGCAGACATCGGCGCCGATGTCGCCCGGGCGGGTCAGGCCGGCCTGGGCATTGAGGTTGGCGCCATCCATGTAGACCTGCCCGCCTGCCTCGTGAACCATCGCGCAGACATCACTGATGGCGGCCTCGAAGACACCGTGGGTCGAGGGGTAGGTCACCATCAGGGCGGCCAGTGCATCGCGGTGGGCGGCGACCTTGGCCTGCAGGTCGGCCACATCGATGTTGCCGTCGGCATCGCAGGCCACCACCACGATCTTCAGGCCCATCATCTGCGCGGTGGCCGGATTGGTGCCGTGCGCCGACGACGGAATCAGACAGACATCACGATGACCCTGGCCGCGCGCGGCCTGCCACTGCCTGATCGCGAGCAGCCCGGCGTATTCCCCCTGTGCGCCCGAATTGGGCTGGAACGACACCGCATCGAAGCCGGTGATCTCGGCAAGCCACTGGCCGAGTTGTCGCAGCATCTCGGCATAACCCTCGCGCTGCTCGGCGGGTGCAAAAGGATGGATGGCCGCGAACTGCGGCCAGGTTACCGGCGCCATCTCGGCGGCCGCGTTGAGCTTCATCGTGCAAGAGCCCAGCGGGATCATCGAATGCACCAGCGAGATATCGCGGTTTTCCAGGCGCTTGAGATAACGCATGAACTCGGTCTCGCTGTGAAAGCGGTGAAAGACCGGATGGGTCAGCACCGCGCTTTCACGGCGCAAGGCGGTGGGGATTGATGCCGGTTCGATGCCGAGCCTGGCGCCCACCGCTGCGACGCCTGTCGAGCCCTCGAGTGTCGGGCGGCTGCCAGTGAGCACCTGAACCAGGTCGGCCACATCGGCAATGCCCACCGTCTCATCCAGCGCGATGGCGATGCGTCCGTCGGCAAAGCGGCGCAGGTTGATGCGCTGCTCGGCCGCGCGTTTTGCAATCTGCGTGGCATCGAGCTTATTGGCGACCGGGTCGATCACGACCGTGTCGAAAAACGCGGGGTAGACTGGGTTGATACCAGCGGTCTCGAGCATCAGCCGGGCCATGGCATTGACCCGCAGCGCGATGCGCAGCAGCCCCTGCGGGCCGTGATAGACCGCATAGAACGCGGCCATATTGGCCAGCAGCGCCTGCGCGGTGCAGATGTTGCTCGTGGCCTTGTCGCGGCGGATGTGCTGCTCGCGGGTCTGCAAGGACATCCGATAGGCGAGGTTGCCGGCGGCGTCTTTCGACACGCCGATGATTCGCCCGGGCATCATCCGCACCAGGTCCTGGCGCACCGCCATGAAGGCGGCGTGCGGGCCGCCATTGCCAAGCGGCACGCCGAAGCGCTGCGCCGAGCCGATCGCGATATCGGCACCCATTGCGCCGGCCGATCGCACCAGCAGCGCAGCCAGCGGGTCGACGCCGATCGAGAGCTTGCCGCCTGCGGCATGCAGGGCATCGGCCAGCGGCGCAACATCGCGCAGGCGGCCGAAGGTATCCGGGCACTGCACATGTGCACCGAAGACGGTGGCGGCATCAAAGCCGTCGGCGTCGGCCACCACCACCTCGATGCCCATCCATCGGGCGCGGGTGCGGATCACCGCAATCACCTGCGGATGCACCGCGGCGTCGACCAGAAAGCGGTTGGAGGCATGCCGCGAGGCGCGCCGCAGCACACCCATTGCTTCGGCCGCTGCGCTGGCCTCGTCGAGCAGCGAGGCATTGGCCACCGGCAGGCCGGTCAGGTCGATGACCATCTGCTGGAAATTCATCAGCGACTCGAGGCGACCCTGCGCGACCTCGGCCTGATAGGGCGTGTAGGCGGTGTACCAGCCCGGGTTCTCGAGCAGGTTGCGCCGGATCGGTTCGGGCGTGATCGTGCCGTGGTAGCCCGCGCCGATATAGCTGCGCCAGACCTGGTTGCGCTCGGCGATGCCGGCGAGTTCGGCCAGGGCGGCGGCTTCGGTCGTCGGTGCCGGGATCGACAGCGGCACATCGCGCAGGATGCTGGCCGGGATGGTGTCGCGGATCAGTTCGTGGCGTGAGGCATAGCCGATGGCAGCAAGCATCTGGCGCTGCGGCTCGTCTTGCGGGCCGATATGACGGGCATGAAACTCATCGGCGCCTGTCAGCGCGCTGAGGCTCTGGTCGGGGGTGTCGCTGTGGATCATCGCAAGCTCCTCAGGCGCCGGGGCCATTGTCGTAGTCGGCGGCCGCCATGAGCGTGGCGAGCGCAGCCGGGTCTGTCGGACGGATGCGCATCAGCCAGCCTGCCTGGTAGGGGGCGCTGTTGACCGACTGCGGCTCGGTGGCCAGCGCGTCGTTGACCTCGAGCACCTCGCCTTCCAGCGGGGCATAGACGTCGGAGGCGGCCTTGGTGGATTCGACCACCGCGAAGGCCTCGCCGGCGGTCAGATGCCGACCGATGTCGGGCAATTCGACGTAGACCAGTTCGCCGAGGGCTTCCTGGGCGTGGTGGCTGATGCCGACGGTGAAGCTGCCGTCGCGGTTATCACGCACCCATTCGTGGGTGTCAGTGAATTTCAGATCTGCTGGGCTGGTCAAGGCGGACTCCGAGGCGTGGATAAAAGGGCGGCGCAGACGAGCCGCGGGCATCACGCCCGAACCGTCTGCTGCGCCCCCTCTGTCCATTTGCCTGAGAGATTGACCTTCGGCGAGGCCTTCGCCGACAAGCGAGTGCCTACTCTCCAGAGAGCCTGTTCCGATGCGGTCCTTTTGCCTGAGAGTTTCTGGGGCGATACACCTTCGGCGTCAGCGCCCGTCGCATTGCAAGACTAGGCGCCGATCTCTCCCGCATCGGCGGTGAGACTGGCGGCGACCTTAGTCTTCGAGGCAGGCAGTGTCAAGTCGCTCGGGTCGCGACCCGCCGCGCTCCAATGGGCCACGCGGTGTTTGTGCCAGTCCTGGCGGGTGATGCTGAGCAGGCGCCGGGTGACATGAATGCCCAGGGTGGGCGGTGCAGTCGGGCGGCTGGCGGCAGAGTTTGTGTCCATAGCATAGCTAAAATGTGTCGTAATTCACAACATTCTAGCGCCCAAGCTTTGCAGCTGCGAGACAGTGAGCGTGCCGGCCGATGCGCGGCTGAATCGATGCCGCGCACGGTCTCGCCTGTTCTTTTCGGAGGTCAGCGGGCCAGGGCGGCGGCTTCTGCTGCACAGGAGGCTTGCACAGGCGCGTTTTTCACAAGCCCGCGACTGACTTCCTCGCCCGCCGCAGCGAGCTGGGCTCGAAAGACCGGGTCGGCATGCAGCCGTGCCACGGTCGCGGCGGCCACCAGTCGCCCGGCTTCGACGTCGCTTTGCCAGTGCACGCCGCAGATCACCCGGCTTTGGCCATAGGCGTAGCCGCGAGCCAGCAGGGCATTGGCGCGCTGCGGGGCGATCTCGGTCAGAACCAGTGCGAAGGCCCAGCCGACCGCCGAGTGGCCGGAGGGGTAGGAGCCGTCCTTGGCCAGCATGGCCTCTTCGGCCGGGGTGCAGCTCGGCTGGGATAACGCGACGAAGGGGCGGGTGCGCTGATAGTGATCTTTGGCGCGATAGGTCGCCAGGCCGGCGTCGGTCAGCGTGCGTCGCAGCAGCATGTTCAGTTGCGGCGTGTCCTGCGCCGAGATCGGCATGCCCAGGGCGCACGAAAAACTGGTCGCGGCCTGAGGAAATGTCAGGTCTGCGTCGCGGGCGGCCAGATTCCAGCGCGGCGAGTTGCGCAGTGCGACCGTGTTTCGGAAGGCGTTCTCGTCGGCCAGTGCCTGCGGCGTGCCGGCAGCCGGCGGCGGCGCGACCAGCGCCAGGCTGTCGGGCAGATCGGCCGACGGCAGATAGCCCTTGAGGATGCCGCTGCCGGCGCGAAGTTCGCCGACGACCTCAGGCGATGTGGTGGGCGGGGTGGTGCAGGCTGCGCCGAGCAGACTGCAGGCCAGAAGGGTGGCGGTGACCGGACGGAATCGCATCGTGGCTCCTTTGGGCGTGTAGACAATGCTGCTGAAGGCGGCAGCGCGCCACCATAGCCGCGCCGGGTGGCAAGTACAATTGTCGATCCTCCAATTTTGAGTTTGCCTGTGTCGACAAGCACCCTGCCAACTATCCAGGTCCCGTCCGTGGTGAGCGGTGTGTTGAGCCCGGCGCCCGATCTGCGGTGGGCCGATGTTGCGCAGGCCCCCGACGCGGCCCGCTCGGCCGCGCTGGTGACGGCGCTGCGCGCGGCCTTGCCGGCGCAGTGCGTGCTCGCCGGCGTCGAACAGACCCGGCCCTATGAGTGCGATGGCTTGTCGGCTTTTCGCCAGCTGCCGGTGGCGGTCTGTCTGCCCG
>CANKWX010000128.1 GCA_947487165.1 Burkholderiales bacterium | reverse complement strand
TGCTGCGCCTGTCGCCCGGAGTGATGCGAAATCACCTGCCGCACGCCTGCGCCGACCAGCGTTGCGCAATCGAACAGACTCGGCACGTTCAGGAGATTGGGCGCGTCGGTGGCGAGTGCCTTGCGCAGCGTGCTGACGACGGTTTGTGTCGTCGCCAGGTTGCCGGAGTTCAGAAGCACGATCACACGCTCGCCGCTGGCCTCGAAGATCGTCATCTTCGAGAAAGTCGACACATGATCGACGCCCGCATTCGTGCGCGAGTCGGAAGCAAAGAGCAGCCCATCCTGGAGGGCCATAGCGACGCAGTAAGTCATGCCAGTCGAGGAAGGTAGACGCGACGCGACAGCTTACTTCATCTCGAGGTAGGCCGAATGCACCGCATTGCCAAGACGAATGTTGTCAATCAGGAAGCGCTCGAGAAACTCGTCCAGCCCTTCGGCGTAGACATCGTCGAGCAGGCCATGTTCGAGATTGGCCAGCATGTGCGCAGCAAGGCGGCGCGCCTCGCGCGCGGGCGCCTGCGGCAACTGCGACAGGATGCTCACCACCTCGTCAAAACAGGAGCGCAGTGATCGCGGCAGTGTCGGATCGAAGATCAGCAGTTCGGCCACGCGCCGCGAATCGATGACGTCGCGATAGGTATCGCGATAGGCCTCCAGCGCACTGACCGAACGCAGCACCGCGCTCAGCCGATAGTGATCGGCGAGGTCGCCCTCGTCATCCGCCACGCCCTGGCGGGCCTGCTTGACCGACAGGATCCGGGCGGTGTTGTCGGCGCGTTCGAGAAAGGTGCCAAGGCGAATGAACTGATAGGGCTGATCACGACGGATCGTGGCAAAGGTGATGCCTCGAAACAGATGCGAGCGCTCCTTGACCCACTCGAAAAAGCTCGCGTCGATCGGCCCGCCCACCGGGCCCCGCTTGCTCGACAGCTGCAGCCAGGTGTCGTTGATGTTCTCCCACATCTCGGAGGTCACCGACCCCCTGACCGCCCGCGCGTTTTCGCGACTGGCCTCCAGGCAGTTGACGATGCTCGACGGGTGCGACGCGCCCCAGGCCAGGAAGCGCGCCACCTGTTCGGGCGTTGGTGGCTGACCGGTCTTGTGAAAGGACTCGAGGGTGTCGGTGATGACCAGCGGCTCGATGGCCGCCCGCTCATCGCCCTGACCCGACAGCAGGGCCAGCGATGCGCCGACATCCAGGATGCGCGCCATGTTTTCAGCGCGCTCAAGATAGCGTGAGAGCCAGTAGAGGTGGGATGCGACGCGGGCGAGCATGGTGGCAGCTTTCAGGGAGCGGGGGCAGCCTGGTCGGCGCCGGAGTCTTCAACCACCCAGGTGTCCTTGGTGCCGCCGCCCTGCGATGAATTGACCACCAGCGACCCGCGGCGCAGGGCGACACGGGTCAGTCCGCCAGGGACGATCCGGGTCTCCCGGCCAACCAGCACGAAGGGCCGCAAATCGATGTGACGCGGTGCCACGCCTTCCTCGACGAAGGTCGGACAAGCCGAAAGCGCCAGCGTGGGCTGGGCGATGTAGTTGCCGGGATTGGCAAGCAGGCGGGCTCTGAAGTCGGCGACTTCCTGTTTGCTGCTGGTCGGACCGACCAGCATCCCGTAACCGCCGGCGCCATGCACTTCCTTTACGACGAGCTTCTCGAGATTGGCCGAGACATGGGCCAATTCGTCAGGACGGCGGCACTGCCAGGTCGGCACATTATTGAGGATCGGCTCCTCACCCAAATAGAAGCGGATCATCTCGGGCACGTAGGGGTAGATCGACTTGTCGTCGGCCACGCCGGTACCGACAGCGTTGCAGATCACGACATTGCCCAGACGATAGGCCGACATCAGGCCCGGTACACCGAGCATCGAGTCAGGCCGGAAGGCCAAGGGATCGAGGAAGTTGTCGTCGAGCCGGCGGTACACGACATCGACCTGCTTGGGTCCGTCGGTGGTCCGCATGTAGACGCACTCGTCCTTGACGAAGAGGTCCTGACCTTCGACCAGCTCGACGCCCATCTGCTGGGCGAGAAAGGCGTGTTCGAAATAGGCGCTGTTGAATCGCCCCGGGGTGAGCAGTACGACCGTCGGTGAATCGACTTCGGTGGCGGCACGAAGGGTCTGCAGCAACAGCGCCGGATAGTGCTCGACCGGCCTGACCTGATAGCGACGGAAAAGATCGGGGAACAGCCGCATCATCATCTTGCGGTTGCTCAACATGTAGGACACGCCGGAGGGCACCCTCAAGTTGTCCTCGAGCACGTAATAGCCACCGTCGGAATGCCTGACGATGTCGACACCGACGATATGAGCGTAGACGTCGCGCGGGACTTTGACGCCGATCATGGCTGACGAAAACTGATCGTTGGTCAGAATCTGTTCCGCGGGGATCAGCCCGGCCTTCAGAATCTCGCGGTCGTGATAGATGTCGGCCAGGAAGCGGTTGATCGCGGTCACCCGCTGTACCAGTCCGCGCTCAAGGCGCGCCCATTCATCCGCGGCAATAATCCGCGGCACCACATCCGAAGGGATCAGCCGCTCGGTACCGCCCTCCTCGCCATAGACCGAAAAGGTGATGCCGATGCGCCGGAAGATGAGATCGGCCTCGGCCCGCTTAGCCGCCATCTGGTCGGCGGACATCTCTCGAAGCCAACCGCCATAGCGCCGATAGTGCGGGCGAGGCTGCTGCCCCGAATCGAACATCTCGTCGTAGACGCCGTCGGGTGCAGGCAGCAGATTCAGGGCGGAGGCGCTCATGGAAGACCGTGGTGGGGCACAGCAATGGAAACCCTTAACAAGACCAGCGCATTAAAGCAAATGCCGTGCCGGCGGACGGCAGCGGAAGATCTGATAAACGGAATTCAGATCGGGGGATGCTTCAGCCGCGGTCGGGGCAGTCGGGCTTGATGCAGTTGGCATACAGCGCCAGCGAATGATCCTGGAGCGCGAAGCCGCGATCCTTGGCGATGCGATGCTGGCGCCGCTCGATTTCCGGGTCATAGAACTCTTCTACCCGACCGCACTGCAGGCAGACCAGATGGTCGTGGTGCTCGCCCTCGTCGAGCTCGTAGACCGCCTTGCCAGACTCGAAATTGTTGCGCTTGAGAATGCCGGCCTGCTCGAACTGCAGCAGCACCCGGTAGACCGTCGCCAGACCGATGTCCTGATGCTCGGCCAGCAGCTCCCGATAGACATCCTCGGCACTCATGTGCCGGTGCCTGCGCTCCTGAAAAATCTCGAGCACCTTGAGCCGGGGCAAGGTGGCCTTGAGCCCCATGTTCTTGAGTTCGCTGGATGTGGGCACGCTCACGCTCCGGGGATCGGGCCCGACGGCAGGCGGGCTGGCCAGACAGGAGAATTCCTGCCGATTGCGTATCATAACGGGTCGTCCCCCGATTCTCCCCACCTGCCAGTCCATGTCTTCACCGCGGTCCATCAGCCTTGCGCTCGCCGTCGCCGCCGTCCTGTCAGCGGTTGCGGGTTGTTCGTCGAACGACCCGAACCGGAGCGGCTTCTTTGAGCCCTATCGCGTCGAGGTGCCGCAGGGCAATTACGTCGACCAGGTCATGCTCGACCAGGTCAAGCTCGGCATGACCCGCGACCAAGTCAAATTCGCGCTCGGCACACCGCTGATGATCGACGCCTTTCATCCCGATCGCTGGGACTATGTCTTTCGGTTTCAGCACCGCAACCTGTCGGCTGAATTGCGACGCGCAACCGTGGTGTTCGTCGACGGCAAAGTGAGCAACATCGAGGCGGTCTCACTTCCCCAATACGACAAAGGCAACGACCCGGCCTTGCCCGGCTATCGCCGCACTCAGGGTCGCTACCAATGACGATTCGAATTGCCATCGCCGGGGCATCGGGCCGGATGGGAAAAATGCTGATCGAGGCGGTACTCGATGCACCCGATGCCGAACTGGTCGGCGCCTTCGATATGCCCGGCGCACCCGGTATCGGTCGGGATGCCGGCGAGACGCTTGGGCGGCCGACCGGCGTGCTGGTTAGCGATGATCCGCACAAGGCGATCGCCGGCGCTTCGGTGCTCATCGATTTCACCCGACCCGAGGGCAGCTTGCATCACCTGCAGATCTGCGCCGACGAGGGTGTGGGCATGGTCATCGGCACGACCGGCTTCGATGACGCCGGTCGCGACGCCATCGCCGCGGCCGCAAGCCGTGTTGGCGTGGTCTTTGCGCCCAACATGAGTGTCGGTGTGAACGTGACCCTGAAGCTGCTCGAAGTCGCAGCGGGTCTGCTGTCGGAGGGCTTCGATATCGAAGTCATCGAGGCTCACCATCGCCACAAGATCGATGCCCCATCGGGCACGGCACTTCGTATGGGCGAAGTCATCGCCAAAGCACTGGGGCGTGAACTGACCGAAGCGGCCACCTGGACGCGCCACGGCGTGACCGGCGAGCGCGATCCGTCATCGATCGGTTTTTCAGTCATTCGGGGCGGCGATATCGTAGGCGACCACACTGTCCTGTTTGCCGGCACCGGCGAGCGCATCGAAATCACCCACAAGTCGTCCAGCCGGGCCACTTACGCGCAAGGCAGCCTGCGCGCCTGTCGATTCCTGGCCGGCAAGGGGCCAGGTCTTTTCGACATGCAGGACGTGCTCGGCTTGAGCACTCGCGGAAGTGCCTGAGCACGAGACGAGTCCAAGGGTGCAAACGATGCACGGCCCGCGTGCGTTGCGCCCCGCAACGGGGCTTCTGTCCTGGCGCCCCGATCGGCGCTTCATCGCCGCCGCGCTCGGTGCGCTGGCAATCAATGCCGCGGTCGCGAGCGGACTGATGACACTGACCACCCACCTTCCCCCCTTCAATCGGCCGATCCTGCCGCTGGTCGTGGCGCTGCTCGAACCCGAGCAGCCGGTCGTCCTGAAAGAAGCACCGCCCCCTCCTGCGCGCCCCCCTGCACCGCCGCCGCAGGTCAAACCCGC
>CANKWX010000127.1 GCA_947487165.1 Burkholderiales bacterium | reverse complement strand
CGGTGTGAATCAGGGCCTCGGTCTGATTGCGCGATTCGACCAGTTCACGGCGTTTGTGATCGTCTTCGGCATTGGCTTCGGCATCTTTCACCATGCGCTGAATCTCGGCCTCGGTCAGACCGGAATTCGCCTTGATGGTGATCTTGTTCTCCTTGCCGCTGGCCTTGTCCTTGGCCGAGACATGAAGGATGCCGTTGGCATCGGTATCAAAGGTCACCTCGATCTGAGGCATGCCACGGGCGGCCGGCGGAATGCCCTCGAGATTGAACTCGCCCAGCAACTTGTTGCCGGCGGCCATCTCACGCTCGCCCTGGAAGACCTTGATGGTCACTGCCGGCTGATTGTCGTCGGCGGTTGAGAAGGTCTGCGAGAACTTGGTCGGGATCGTGGTGTTCTTGGTGATCATCTTGGTCATGACACCGCCCAGAGTCTCGATGCCGAGCGACAGCGGTGTGACGTCCAGCAGCAGCACATCCTTGCGCTCACCCGAGAGCACCGAGCCCTGCACTGCCGCGCCCACTGCGACAGCTTCATCAGGATTCACATCCTTGCGCGGCTCCTTTCCGAAGAAGGTCTTGACCTGCTCCTGCACCTTGGGCATCCGGGTCATGCCGCCGACCAGAATGACGTCATCGATCTCGGACACCTTAACGCCGGCATCCTTGATCGCGATACGGCAGGGCTCCATGGTTTTTTCGACCAGTTCGTCGACCAATGCCTCGAACTTCGCCCGCGTGAGCTTCAGGTTGAGGTGCTTGGGGCCACTCGCATCGGCGGTGATGTAGGGCAGATTGATCTCGGTCTGCTGAGCCGAAGACAGCTCGATCTTGGCCTTTTCGGCGGAGTCTTTCAGGCGCTGCAGAGCGAGCACATCCTTGCCCAGGTCAATGCCTGATTCTTTCTTGAACTCGGTGATCAGGTGATCGATGATCCGCTGGTCGAAGTCTTCGCCACCAAGGAAGGTATCGCCGTTGGTCGAGAGCACCTCGAACTGCATCTCGCCGTCGACGTCGGCAATCTCGATGATCGACACGTCGAAGGTGCCGCCGCCCAGGTCATAGACCGCGATCTTGCGGTCTTTGCCGCCGCCTTTGTCCAGACCGAAGGCGAGCGCAGCAGCGGTCGGTTCGTTGATGATGCGCTTGACGTCAAGGCCGGCGATCCGACCGGCGTCCTTGGTCGCCTGGCGCTGGGCATCATTGAAATAAGCCGGAACGGTGATCACCGCCTCGGTCACTTCCTCGCCGAGGTAGTCCTCGGCGGTTTTCTTCATCTTGCGAAGCACCTCGGCTGATACCTGCGGCGGCGCAATCTTCTTGTCGCGCACCTGCACCCAGGCATCACCGTTGTCGGCCTTGGCAATGGTGTAGGGCATCAGCGAGATGTCCTTCTGGACTTCTTTTTCCTGAAATTTTCGTCCGATCAGGCGCTTGACTGCATAGAGGGTGTTGCGCGGATTGGTGACCGCCTGCCGCTTGGCCGGCGCGCCGACCAGCACCTCGCCGTCTTCCATGTAGGCGATGATCGAAGGCGTGGTGCGTGCGCCCTCGGCGTTTTCGATGACTTTGGGCTGGCCGCCCTCCATGACCGCCACGCACGAATTGGTCGTGCCGAGGTCGATTCCGATGATCTTGCCCATTTTTGTGATCCTGTTGAAAAGTTGAATGACTGGCTGATACCTTGGTGTCGGGACAGTGAAATCAAGTGCCGCTGCTGACCGCCACCATGGCGGGGCGCAGCACGCGGTCGTTGATCAGAAACCCCTTCTGGAGAACCGCGACCACATGATTGGCCGGCACATCGGGCGCCGGGACCATCGAGATCGCCTGATGACGGTTGGGATCAAACTTTTCACCAACCGGATCGATGGCGATCAGCTTGTGGCGCTCGAAGGCGACCGACATCAGACGCAATGTGGCTTCGACGCCTTCGCGCAGACTTTCGATGGACGGCGAATCGACCTTGAGCGCCATCTCAAGACTGTCGCGTACCGGGAGCAGACTTTCGGCAAACCCTTCGATAGCGAACTTGTGCGCCGCCGCCACGTCGGCCTGAGCACGCTTGCGCAGGTTTTCGACATCGGCCCGCGAGCGCAGCGCCATGTCCATGAATTCAGCGGCTTTTGCCTGCGCCTCAAGGAGCTGGGCCTGCAGGGAATCGTCGATTGGGGGTAGCTCAGAAGCGGAATCGGCCGAGCCTGAGCCGGTCGAGCCTGGCAGGCCGGAAGAATCGGGAGTGGGTTCAGTCATCGATATGTCTTTTTTGATCAGTGACTTGCATTGCAAATCAGGGATTGGAACAAAGCATCTTGCGATAGCTTGGGTCGAACGTCAGGATTTCAAGTGCCTGCGCATTCAACGGTAAGATCCGGTGCGGTTCGGGCTCGCTGAGCTTCAAAACGCACTACTCACAAACTATCAAGGAGCATTCAACATGGGTCTGCTGTCTTTCTTTAAAGATGCGGGTGAAAAACTTTTCGGCAAGGGCGAGGCTCAGGCCGCCCAGCAGGCTGCCGCCACGGATCCGAGCCCCGAAAAGGTCGCTGCCGCCAACGATGCCGCCGCCAAGGCCATCGAATCCTATATCCGGGCAATGAACCTCGACGCCACCGGGCTAATGGTCGACTATGACGCAAGCAACAGCACGGTCACGGTCCGCGGCATCGCACCCGACCAGGCAACTCGCGAAAAGATCGTCCTGTGCTGCGGCAATGTGGCCGGGGTCGCGTCGGTCAATGATCAGCTGACGGTCGAAGTGCCGGTTGACGAATCGCAGTACTACACCGTCAAGAGCGGCGACTCGCTCTCGAAAATCGCACAGCAGTTCTACGGCAACGGCAACGCCTATATGCAGATCTTCGAAGCCAACAAGCCGATGCTCTCGCATCCCGACAAGATCTATCCCGGCCAGAACCTGCGGATTCCGCCCAAGGCCTGATCCCGGCTGCTGTTCCAATTGAATCGGCCCGGCCAATGCACATGTCGCTGAGTGCGTTAGTCGGGCCGGTCAGCTCAGCGCCCCGAGCGCCAGAGCGCGGGCGCGACGCTCGCTCAATATGCCGTCCTGCGCAGACTGACCGAGGGTCTTTGCCGAGGTCGGCCATCCTGCAAGGTGCGATTCGACCAGCGAGGCGAGCGCATCGATGAAGGCCGGCGCCTCGTTCAGGCACGGGATATATCGGAAGGTCTGACCGCCTGCATTGAGAAAGGCCGCCTTCGCTTCGATCGAAATCTCTTCGAGCGTCTCGAGGCAATCGACCACGAAACCCGGGCAGATCACATCAATTTCGCGCACGCCCTCGCGGGCCAGTGCTTCGAGGGTCGGTTCGGTATAGGGCTGCAGCCATTGCGCCTTGCCGAAGCGCGACTGGAAGGTCACCACCCACTGATCCCGACTGAGGCCCAGTCGCTGGGCGAGCAGGCGAGCGGTCACCAGGCACTCGCAGTGGTAGGGGTCGCCCAATTCGAGGGTACGGCGAGGCACACCATGAAAGCTCATGACCAGGCGCTCACCGCGACCATCGCGCTCCCAGGCCTGGCGAACCGTTGCCGCAAGCGAGTCGATGTAGCCGGAATCGTCATGAAAGTTTCGGACCCAGCGCATCTCGGGCAGGTTTCGCCAACCTTGAAGGACTCGGCCAGCTTCGTCGAAAACGGTTGCGCTGGTTGAACCGGCGTATTGCGGATACATCGGCACCACCAGCAGCCGGGTCATATTGCGCTCGCGCAATGACTCGAGAACGCTGGCGATCGAAGGCTCGCCGTAACGCATCGCGAGC
Source organism: Burkholderiales bacterium (assembly GCA_947487165.1). Lineage (GTDB taxonomy): Bacteria > Pseudomonadota > Gammaproteobacteria > Burkholderiales > Burkholderiaceae_E > UBA4615. The sequence goes on along the minus strand of CANKWX010000127.1, from coordinate 1,322 downwards.
ATCAGCTCGACGTCATGCCCACGCTCGATGAGTTTTTGCCGCAGCAGATCGGTCTGGCGCAGGGTATGCACCATCAGCGGCGAGCCCTCGTCCATCCAGACACTGGCGTATTTGTGCGCCGACTTGGCTGGCCGGGTATTGAGGATGATCCCGTGCAGGATCGGCCACCAGATCAGGCGAGGAATTTCGACCACCCGCGGGTCGCCAAGGAACTGCTTCAGAAACGAGCGCAGTGCGGCCGCAGTGGGCGCGGTTGGCGTTCCCAGCTGGACGAGGAGGACGGCTGTGCGAGCAGGACTCGCATGATCGAAGGTGCCGGGACTGCTGAAGCGTTCCATCCGCGCAGTCTACCAAGGTCGGCATGGCAAAGACGGCGCCTCAGCGTGTCAGGGTGTCGCCGGTCGCCAGATCAAAGACATGCAGCAGGTCGAACTCAGGCGTCAGCCGGATAATCGCCCCGGACTCGAAAGAGACGCGGTCGTCGAGCACCACCGTCAACGGCTGATCCCCGATGAAACACTGGATCGTCGTCTGTGCACCTGTGAATTCAAGGGCACTGAGCCGGGCCGCAAGCGGGCTCGCCCCGGACAGGCTGAAATGCTGGGGGCGGATTCCGAGCAGCACGGGCTGGTTGTCGTGAGCGGCGACCGGCCTGCGCACGGGCACCCGGGCATCTCCCACGAGGACGCCGCCCTGCAGCCAGATGCCGCGAAGCATGTTCATCGCCGGATTGCCGATGTAATCCGCGACATAGGTGTTGGCCGGCCGATCGTAGACCTGCTGGGGCGTCGATGACTGCGCGACCCAACCCGCCCCCATGACGACCAGCTGATCGGCCAGCGCCATGGCCTCAAGCGGATCACGCGTCGTATAGATTGAGGTGATACCCAGCTTTCGGTGCAGACGCCGAATTTCTTCGCGCAATTGCGCCTGCAGCAGCAGATCGAGACTGCTCAGCGGATCATCGAAAAGGCAGACCTGCGGCTCGCAGGCCAGCGCGCGGGCAATCGACGTACGCAAACGATGGTCATCGGACAGGTTTTGCACCAGTCGGCCCAGGAAGGGCTCGATGCCCAGCAATCGCGCGGCCTCGCGCACACGCTGATCGGCCTGCCCGGCAGGGCGGGCAGCCGCCCTGACGCCGAAAGCAATGTTTTCGCCAGCGGTCAGATGCCCGAAAAGACTGTCGGGAGGCAGCACCATCGCGACACCGCGCCGAGCCGGTCTGCGATGATCGGGAAGCTGCCGGTCGATCGTGACACGCCCGGCGCTCGGTGATTCGAGCCCGGCCACCAGCTTCAGAAGGGTTGATTTGCCGCAGG
>CANKWX010000126.1 GCA_947487165.1 Burkholderiales bacterium | reverse complement strand
GGCTTCGACGCAAGCCCATTCCGGCGGCCTGTCACGCTCGGGAACAAGCGGCTCGATCACGTACTGCAGCCGATAGATGCCGATCTCGATACGATCGCCATCGAGCAGGGCACGTTGAATGACGGGCTCGTCATTGACCAGCGTGCCGTTGCGACTGCGCAGGTCCTCGATCACGCTTGCGCCGGCACGGGTCAGCAGCACCGCGTGCTCGCCTGAGACGGTGAGGTCATCGAGCATGATGTCGTTATAGGGCCGCCGACCAATGGTGAGCCGCGGCTTGTCGATCACGATCTGCCGCAAATGCTGCGAGGCAGTGCTCAGCAGCAGTTTAGGGCTGGCGGTGGTTTCGCGCTGCTGCATGGGTCGTAGGGTCCGGGAGCGAAGAAATGCGGGGAGGTAAGTGGCGAGTGCCGCTCAGTAATTGATTTCAGCGACAGATCTCAGTGATTGAGCGGTCGCCTGGGTTGCCCGCCAGCCAGAATGACGGTGACGTTGTCGGTGCAGCCTGCTTCGAGCGCAGCGTCGACCAGCATCGCGGCGATGCTTGGCAGGTCGGACTGCGGCTGATCGAGCAGTGCCTCCAGCGCATGGTCGACCAGGGAGTCAGTCATTCCGTCGGAGCACAGCATCAGCAGATCATTCGGCTGCCAATCGATCGTCATGACCTGAGGCAAGGGGGCGACCTCATCGGTGCCAAGCGCACGGGTCAGGATGCCGCGAGCTGGCAGGCGTCTGATCTGCGCCTCGCTCAGCTGACCGGCCTCCAGCATCTGCTGGCCAACCGAGTGATCGATCGTCAGGCGCTCTAGGCGCCCGTCGCGCAGAAGATAGGCCCGCGAGTCGCCGACATGCGCGATCGATAGCCTGCCGTGATCGATGGCAGCAGCGACCAGAGTCGTGCCCATGCCGAGACAATCGGCACGCAGGAGGGCCGCCTCCTTGATCCGTGAATGGGCATCAAGGCAGGCTTGTGTCAGCGCATGCTCGGCGGGCAGACCGGCATCGAGGCAGGCGGGGGCCACTTCAGTGACCGTGCGGACTGCGAGCGCGCTGGCGAGTTCACCGGCGTTCAGGCCGCCCATTCCGTCGGCCAGAGCAAAGACCCGGGAGGACTCGTCGGTCAGCCAGGCATCTTCATTGTGTCGGCGGGCACCACCGGGGTCGGAAAGCGCCGCCCACGGCAGAGCCGCAGGCATTCGCACGCCTTCAGCAAGCGCTGCGAGCGATTCAATCGTCCAGTCTGCCGAGTCGATTCCAGCCATGAGGTGGAATCTAGCGGTCGCTTCGCGGTCAGGGCAGGAACTGCCTCACGAACGGATCACTGAACCCGCCCGGCGGTGAAACGCCGGGTCGGGGCCGCCGGACAACTCAGAGCGCAGCGGCTTTGTGGCGGCGAAGCAGGAACATCGAGATCAGGACCACGAAGGCAGCACCAACCAGACCGGCGAGCTGAGCAAGTGTGTGGGCCGACAGGTTCAAGGATTGGGCTTGCTGCTCGACCCAAGGCAGGATGACCGGATCCGTCAGGGCGATTTCACCCGCGATGAAACCAAGCAGAGCGGCACCGATCCAGACGATCATCGGGAAGCGCTCGATGATCTTGAGCAGAAAGCTACTGCCGTAAATCATCAACGGGATGCTGATGGCAAGGCCCATGATCAACAAGAACGTGCTGCCCTTGGCCGCGGCCGCCACCGCGATGACGTTATCGAGGCTCATGACCAGATCGGCGATCAGGATGGTGCGAATCGCAGCGGCCATCGACCCCTTTGCCTTCGATTCGTCGGAAGCATGGTCATCGTTTTCAGGCAGCAGCAGGGTGACGCCAACGTAGATCAGCAGCACCGCGCCAACCAGCTTGAGCCACGGCAGCATCAGAAGTTGTGCCGCTACCAGGGTCAGCAGGGTTCGCATTACGATGGCCGCGCCCGAACCGATGATGATTGCCCGTTTTTGCTGCTCTGGCGGCAGCGACCGCGCTGCCAGCGCGATCACGATCGCGTTGTCTCCCGACAGCAGGATGTCGGCGAGGATGATCTGGCCAAACGCCACCCAAAAAAGCGGTGATCCGAAATCCATGGATGGTTCCCTCGCCCGGCGTCAGATGGCTGCCTTGAGAAGGCGGCCCATTTCTGAAGGGTTCTTGGTAACAGTGATGCCGCAGGCAGCCATGATTTCGAGCTTTTCCTGGGCAGTGCCCTTGCCGCCCGAGATGATCGCGCCGGCATGACCCATGCGCTTGCCCGGGGGGGCGGTGACGCCGGCGATGAAGCCGACGACCGGCTTTTTCATGTTGTCTTTGATCCAGAGCGCGGCGGCTTCTTCGTCGGAACCTCCGATCTCGCCGATCATGACCACAGCGTCGGTCTCGGGGTCGTCATTGAACATGCGCATGACATCAATGTGCTTCAGGCCATTGACCGGATCGCCGCCGATGCCGACTGCTGAGGACTGGCCCAGACCGAGTTCGGTGAGCTGACCGACCGCTTCATAGGTCAGCGTGCCTGAGCGCGACACGACACCGATACGCCCTTTGAGATGGATGTGACCGGGCATGATGCCGATCTTGATTTCGTCGGGTGTGATCACACCCGGACAGTTCGGCCCGAGCAGCAAAGTGCGTCGATTTTGCGCACGCATGCGATCGCGCACTTCAATCATGTCGCGAACCGGAATGCCTTCGGTGATGCAGACCACCAGGTCGAGATCGGCCTCGACCGCTTCCCAGATCGCTGCGGCAGCGCCTGCAGGCGGCACATAGATGACCGAAGCAGTCGCACCGGTTTGGGCCTTGGCATCTTTGACCGACGCGAAAATCGGGATGCCATCGAAATCTTCACCGGCCTTCTTGGGATTGACGCCGGCCACGAAGCACTGAGCCCCATTGGCGTATTCGCGGCACATCCGGGTGTGGAACTGACCGGTCTTGCCGGTGATGCCCTGGGTGATGACCTTGGTGTTCCTGTTGACCAGGATCGACATGGTAGTGCTCCGGATGGGGTGGGTCAGTGCGCTGCAGCGGCGGCCGCAACAACCTTTTCGGCAGCTTCAGCCATCGAATCGGCCGAGATGATCGGCAGGCCAGAGTCAGCCAAAAGCTTGCGGCCGAGTTCTTCGTTGGTGCCCTTCATACGCACCACCAGCGGAACCTTCAGGCCCACCGCACGCGACGCGGTAATGACGCCCTCGGCAATGGTGTCGCACTTCATGATGCCGCCGAAAATATTGACCAGAATGGCCTTGAGCCCGGGATTTCGCAGCATGATCTTGAAGGCCTCGGTCACCTTCTCGGCCGTGGCGCCGCCACCGACATCTAGGAAGTTGGCAGGCTCGCCGCCAAATAGTTTGATGGTGTCCATGGTGGCCATGGCGAGGCCGGCGCCATTGACCAGGCATCCGATATTGCCGTCGAGCTGGATGTAGGCCAGGTCGAACTTGGAGGCCTCGATCTCGGCCGGATCTTCTTCATCGAGATCGCGAAGCGCCACCAGTTCGGGATGGCGGAACAGGGCATTCGAATCGAAATTGATCTTGGCATCGAGTGCAATCACGTCGCCCGAGCCGGTCAGAATCAGGGGATTGATCTCGGCGAGGCTGGCGTCGGTCTCCCAGAAAGCGCGGACCAGCGCCTGAAAGACTGCCCTGGCCTGCGGCACGCTCGCGGCCGGAATGCCGATCTTGGCGGCGAGCTCGTCGGCCTGGGCATCGGTCAACCCGGTGGTGACATCAGCCGACACTTTGTGAATCAGTTCAGGGGTCTTTTCGGCAACCTCTTCGATGTCCATGCCGCCTTCGCTGGACGCCATGACCGTCACCTTCTGAGTCACGCGATCAACCACCAGACCGACATAAAGCTCTTTCTTGATGTCCGCGCCTTCCTCGATGAGCAGGCGACGCACCAGTTGGCCTGCAGGCCCGGTCTGATGGGTGACCAGTTGCATGCCGAGAATCTGCTGGGCGTAGTTTTTGACTTCGTCCAGCGACTTGGCCACCTTCACGCCGCCGCCCTTGCCTCGCCCGCCAGCATGAATTTGCGCCTTGACGACCCAGACTTTGCCGCCAAGCGCTTGCGCAGCTTTGACCGCTTCGTCAACCGAAAAACACGGGATGCCTCGCGGTACGCGGACACCATAGCGTTTCAGGAGTTCTTTGCCCTGGTATTCATGGATTTTCATGGCGGTCCTTGAGATTCAGTTGGCCTTGGCCACACCCTGCTGCCAAAGCTCTGCAACACCGGCCAGTGTCGGTAGCGTCGGCAGGGGTCGCGGCGTGTCTTGTCGTCATTCCGCGCCCGATGGCGGCGAACTGTATCACAGCGACCATGGCTGGAATCCGGCTAGCTGCAGTCATGGGACAGGCAGGGGTGAGGCAGGGTCAGGCGTCGTCGTGCCGTTCGCTCCTTTGCCGAATGACCCATTGAATCGCATCAGCGGTGAATCCTCGCTGTGCGAGGAAACGCTGCTGACGTGCGCGCTCGGTCGGGTCTTGAGCAGCCTCGCCAAAGCGGCGCGCCCAGGCGTCGAGGGCTCGCTCGCGCTCGGTGGCACGCAGCGTTGCCAGTACCGGGGCGCTGACCTGCGGATCGAGCCGATGGGTCTGCAACTCCTGCTCAATTCGACGAAGACCGAAGCGCGCTGATCGCCGGCGCACGAGGCTCTCAGCGAATCGCTCCTCGCTCAACCAGCCTTCCTGTTGAAGACGGTCGAGCACCGACTCAAGTTGCTCAGGCGACTCGGCGTGCGGCGTGAGTTTTCGGTCAAGCTCCAGACGACTTTGTTCGCGCTGCGTCAGCAGACGCAGCGCGCGGCCTCTGAGCGAGAGTGCTGGCCGAACCATTACAGGGATTCAGGCTGCCAGAAGATTGCGACGCTTGCTCAGGCTGCTTGGGTCGCGCCCTTGCCACCCTCAATGACCTGCAGACCGCGCGGGTTCACGCCGAAATGAGCGCGCACCTTATTTTCGATGTCGAGCGCAATTTCGGGCCGCTCGCGCAGATATTCCCGCGCATTGTCTTTGCCCTGGCCGATGCGATCGCTGCCATAGCTGTACCAGGCGCCACTCTTTTCGACGATATTGCTGGCTGCTCCCAGGTCGAGAATTTCACCTTCACGCGAGATGCCCTCGCCATAGAGGATGTCGAACTCGGCGGTTTTGAAGGGCGGAGCGACTTTGTTCTTGACGACTTTGACCTTGGTCTCGTTGCCGATGACCTCGTCGCCTTTCTTGATGGAACCGGTGCGACGAATGTCGAGGCGCACC
>CANKWX010000125.1 GCA_947487165.1 Burkholderiales bacterium | reverse complement strand
GCGCTCTGGCTCGATCTGCGTTGCCTCGACGACGAGGCCGCCTTCGTCCGACTGTTCGAGACCGACATCACGCCATGATCGTTGCCACGGCAGGCCATGTCGATCACGGCAAGACCAGCTTGGTGCGGGCACTCACCGGCGTCGACACCGATCGGCTCGAGGAGGAAAAGCGCCGGGGCCTGACCATCGACCTGGGCTTTGCCTATGCCGATTTCGGTGGCCCCGAACTGATGGGCTTCGTGGATGTGCCGGGCCACGAGCGCTTCGTGCGCAATATGCTTGCCGGCATCAGTTCGATCGACCTGGCGCTGCTGGTGATTGCCGCCGACGATGGGCCGATGCCGCAGACCCGTGAGCATCTGGCGATCCTGGAGTTGCTTGGCGCCAGACGGCTGGCGGTGGTTCTGACCAAGACCGGCCCCGCATCGGCCGAGCAAAAGGCTCAGGCGATTGCCGCCATCGACGCCTTGCTCGAGGCCAGCCGCTTTGCGGGAGCCTTGCGCTTCGAGGTGGAGACGCCGCAAAACATCGGAATCGACCGTCTGCACGACTATCTGCTTGCACTTCAGCACGAGACCGCCGCAAGTGCCGGCGACGGCCAGTTCCGACTGGCGATCGACCGGTCGTTTTCGGTCTCGGGTGCGGGGCTGGTCGTGACCGGCGCAGCGCTGTCGGGCAAGGTGGCCATCGGCGACTCACTCACCGTCTCGCCACTGGGCATCGCGGTGCGGGTCCGTGGCATCCATGCCCACAACCGGGCGACCGAGACGGCACACGCCGGCCAGCGCTGCGCGGTGAATATCGTCGGCAGCGATCTGCGCGATGCCGACATCGGACGAGGGCAATGGCTGCTGGCGCCGGGGGCGCATGCGCCGGCCATCCGCATCGATGCCCGGATGTCGCTGCTGGCCGAGCATCCGCGTGCGATCGCGCACCTTGCACCGGTCCAGGTCCACATCGGCTCGGCGGCGGTCAATGCGCGGCTTGCGCTGCTGCAATCGCATCAGATGCAGCCCGGTGAGAGCGGGCTTGCGCAACTCGTGCTCGAGCAACCGGTGGCCGCGCTCTTTGGTGACCGCTTCGTGCTGCGCGATCCGGCTGCGCAGCGAACGATCGGCGGCGGATCGGTCATTGACGCCTTTGCGCCAGATCGGGGTCGACGCAGCCAGGCACGCCTTGACGAGCTCGCAGCGCTGTCGCTCGAGTCAGCAGATGATGCACTGCAGGCGCTGCTGGCGTGCAGTCCGCTGGGGGTCGACCTCGAGCGGTTCGAAACGCTGCGAAACCTGAGCGCAACGCAAATGCTCGCGCTGCGACAGGCCGTGGCCTTGCATCGCATCGACACCCGCCATCAGCCGGGTGCGAAGGCATCGAGCGCCGACCCCGACCGATCGATCGCCCTGTCACCGCCGCTCTGGCATGCCTGGCGCAACGCTGTGCTCGCCGTGCTTGCAAGTGCGCACGCCGACCATCCCGATCAGATCGGGCCGATCGCCTCGACGCTTGCCCGCATGGCGGCGGTCGCTGCGCCCGGTCTGATCGAGCAGACGCACACGGGCGAATGGCGGTCGGCACGCCCGCAGCCAAGACGCGCCCAATTGATCGCCCATGCCGCCATCGGCTCGCTCATCGATGAGAAACAGGTGATTCGCGACGGCGTCAGCCTGCGCCTGCCGGACCATCGCGCGGTACTGGCCGGCGCCGAGCAGGCGCTGCTCGAGCGCGTGCTGGTGCCCTTGCGTGCAGCAGGCATCCGCCCGCCAATCGTCGGCGAACTCGCCGCCCTGCTCGGACGTGAACGCGCCGAGCTGCTTACCTTCATGCGAGACATGGCCCGGCGCGGCCATCTGCTGGCGATCGCACCGAACCGCTTTTTCGCACCTGAGAGTCTTGGTGAACTCGCCACGATCGCTGCCGGTCTGGCCGCGGCATCCGCCGACGGCAGCTTCGATGCGGCAACTTATCGCGACGCCTCCGGCCTGGGTCGCAACCTGACGATCGAGGTGCTTGAATTTCTTGATCGCTCAGGCATCACCCGCCGCCTCGGCGAAAGACGGCGAATGACCGGCAGCCAATAACCGGCAGCGAATCATTGGAGCGAACCGGCACCGCCGGCCGCTCGCCCCTTTACTGCGGCTTCATGCCAAGCATGTCGACATTGCGTTTCTCATCGACCCATAGGCGGGCGGCGAGTTTCTGATAATCCTCGCCGCTGAGATAGGCATCATCGAGGTCGTAGGTCTCGAGATGGCGCTTGTAAGTCGGATCGCTGAGCGCCGCCCTGAAGGCATCGTGCAGCACCTTCACTACCTTCGGATCCATGCCCTTGGGTCCGACCAGGCCGATCGGGCTGGCGGCCACCATGTCATAGCCGGCTTCGCGCGCGGTCGGCACATTAGGCAGGCGGGGAATACGCTTTTCCTGGAAGGTCACCAGCACGCGGCCCTTGCCCTGCTTTTCGATCTGCGCCCAGCCGCCGTCGATCACCGAATTGATATGACCGCCGACGAAAGCCGCCAGCACTTCTGATCCACCCTTGAAAGGCACGAAGGTGAGATCGGCACCCGACTTTTGCGAGAGCACAACCGTGGCTACATGACCGGAGCTGCCGGTGCCGCTGGCACCAACGCTGACCTTGCCGGGGTTGGCCTTGGCAAACTCGATGAACTCGGGCAGCGTCTTCCAGGCCGCGCTCTCAGGCACGACCAGCGAGAAGGTATAGCCCGAGAAATTCATGATGTAGGTCAGGTCCTTGATCGGGTCATAGCCCACCTTTTGCAGATGCGGGACCCGAAACAGCGAGGCCGGCGCGATCGCGATGGTGTAGCCATCAGGATTGTTCGATTGCGCCAGCGAACCGGCCGCAAGCGTGCCTGCGGCCCCTGCCCGGTTCTCGACCACGACCTGCTGGCCGATCGACTTGGACACCACTGCCGCCAACGCCCGGCCAATCGCATCCGTGGCGCTGCCCGGCGGAAAGGGCACCAGCAGCGTGACCGGCTTGGTCGGATAGGCGGTTTGAGCCTGAGCACCGGGCAACGCCATCATGCCGACAGCGCACATCACGGCGCCAAGCACGGTCCGGCGCAGCCGCGGACGCAGGCAGGCTGCAGATAAGGAAAAGAAGCTTGAGCGATAGGGCATTGAGTGTCTCCAGTGTCTTTGCAGGGCGATTTCAGCGTCCTGCTGCATGTGCCGGGAGGTTAACCCAGTTCCCGGCGAAGCTCCCCGCGAAATCCTCCCATCACAACGTTGCGATCGACTGGCAAAGCCTGAGCGATGAGCCCGCAGTATTCCGTTCGGGCGACTCGCGAGTTGACTTCAGCCCCACTGCGTTCAAGATCGGCGGAAAATCGGCGCAAGCGGAGGCGACCCGTCTGACACCGCCGCACTCACCAAAAAGGCTGCGTATGAGCTTGACCTTCACCCGCCTTGGCGCAAGTTTTGTGGCCGAGTCCAGTCCGATCGATTTGCGCGCCGTGCGCGACCGCGACACCCTCGAGCGCATCCGGGCCGGCATGGATGAGCATGCGGTGCTGGTCTTTCGCGACCAGGCCTTCAGCGACGCCGATCAGCTCGACTTTGCCCAGCGTTTCGATGGCACGCTGCACGCCAGGACCTCCACCGCGGTGCTGACCAAAAACCGCTTCGGCAATGAAGCCCTGACCGACGTCTCGAACGTCAACGACAAGGGCGAAATTCTTGCCGCCGATGATCGGCGCCGGGCCAGTTCGGTGAGCAATCGGCTGTGGCACACCGATGCCTCCTTTCAGGACCCTGCCGGGCGCTATTCGATGCTCTCGGCGCGGGTCGTGCCGCCGGTGCGCGCCGATACCGAATTCGCCGATATGCGTGCCGCCTACGATGCCCTTGATGAGGAGACGAAGGCGCGCCTTGCGCCCCTGCAGGTGCATCACACCATCGTCTATTCGCGTCATTTGCTCGGCTTCGAATTCACGCCGGACGAACGCGAGCGTCTGCCGGGAGCCATCCACCCGCTGGTGCGCAAGCTGCCCGGCTCAGGACGCAAATCGCTCTATCTGGCCTCGCACGCCGCCGAGATCATCGACTGGCCCCTGCCCGAAGGTCGGCTGCTGTTGCGCGACCTGATCGAACACGCCACGCAGCGAGAATTCACCTGGCGCCATGAATGGCGACTGCACGACTTCGTGATCTGGGACAACCGCGCAACCATGCATCGGGCGCGCCCCTTTGATGATGCGACGCATCGGCGTGAAATGCGCCGCACCACCACGCTGGACCTGCCGCTGCCGCAGCACAGCTGAGCGCCGCGAGCGCTCAGGCAGCGCTCAGACCGACGCCTCAGGCCTGGGGCAGACGCACCACCAGGTCCGGGCGCCCCGACCACTCCCATGCAAACATGCCGCGCGAGATGCCCAGCAGCAGGCCGTGCAGGTTCTTGGGATGGACCCACATCCCATCACGCTCGGTGGCAATGTCACCGCCACGCGCTGTCAGCGTGGCGCCGGCATCAATCAGTCGCCGCTTGAGGGTATCGAATTCGTCGGTCTCGATGAAGCACATATTGAGTGCATCACCGCCGCGCCGCTCGACGAATCGGCGCATCGTGCCCGGCTGGTCGGCAAAGGTCTGCGACAACTCGATGCGATCGAGGCGGGCCGGCGGATCGAACAGGGTCAGCGTGCCTTCGTAGCCGAAACGCTTGCTCTCGATCGGCGAAAAACGGCTGGCATCCAGGCCGAACATCTTGCTGTAGCGATCGGCAACCACCCGCCAGTCGGTATCGAGCGCATTGGTCGCCTCATAGAAATAGCTCACCGGACCGACCCGCGGGCGCTCGCGAAACCGCGAAATCACCATCGGAAATCCGAAGGTGCTGGTGCCCGGCAGATGGAGCTGATCGTCTTCTCGGGTAAAGGGCACACCCATGCTGCCAAGGTGGGCGGCCAGATCATCCAGGCGTGCGCTCGAGTAACCGGCCGCAAACAGCCCCTCGCCCCACTTGGCGACGAAATCCTGCACCGGACCCGGTCCCGCCGCCTGACACAACTCGAGTTCGCTTTCGCCGATGCGCATCACCGTGCGATCGGCATTGAGCCAGGTGCTCTTCGATTCGCGATCGAACTGCGCGCCAAGCAAAGTCTCGAAGGTCTGTGCCGCACGCTTGCGGTCGGTCACCGCCAGCTGCATACGGTCTGTTCGGTCCAGCATGATGTGTTGTCTCCGTCAGGTTCTGATCTGCCCCGAGGACTTGCCCGGGACTGGCTTGAGGCGCGATTGAGCTCGCGAACGCATGATAGTCTCGTCCACGCAGAAGACGGC
>CANKWX010000124.1 GCA_947487165.1 Burkholderiales bacterium | reverse complement strand
TGACGACCTGCTGCAGGCCTGGCGCGGCGCCCTTGATGCGGCTTGCACAGCCCTGCCCGGCAGGGCGATCCGGCTTGCGGCAGGCGCGTCTCGACCAACTGCCGGCTTGATCGCAGCCCGCCTGCTCGCCGATGATTCCGAGTCGGTGATGCAGGTTGCCCAGACGCTCTGGTCACTGGCCAGACCGGTGGTGCTCGGTGCCGCCAGCCCGCCGCCCCGTATTTGGGCCACCTGAGTCGAACTCTTCACCCTCTCACCGGACCCCACGATGGATCTCACGCCGCGCGAAAAGGACAAACTGCTTATCTTCACCGCCGGGTTGCTCGCCGAGCGCAGACGCGCCCGGGGCCTGAAGCTCAACTACCCGGAGGCGGTGGCCTACATCACGGCAGCGGTCCTTGAGGGTGCCCGCGATGGCCGCTCGGTGGCCGACCTGATGCACTACGGCACGACGCTGCTTGGCCGCGACGATGTGATGGATGGCGTGCCCGAGATGATCCCGGATATTCAGGTCGAAGCCACCTTTCCGGACGGCACCAAGCTGGTGACGGTTCATCATCCGATCGCCTGAACGCAGCGACATTTCAAGGCGTTCTCCGACAGACCGATGCGGTCATAACCCGTCTATCATGCGGCTAAGCTGCGCTGCGTGCGGACCTGAGCGTGCGGACCTGATGAAACTCCCCGACCTGAAAGCCTCCTCATGATCCCTGGCGAAATGCTGATCGAAGACGGCGACATCGAGCTCAATGCCGGTCGCCCGCGCATCGAGATCGTCGTGCGCAATACCGGTGACCGACCGATCCAGGTCGGCTCGCACTATCACTTCTTCGAAACCAATGCGGCCCTCGACTTCGATCGCGAGTCGGCCCGCGGCCATCGTCTCGATATCGCCTCGGGTACCGCGGTGCGATTCGAGCCGGGCCAGTCCCGCACGGTCGGATTGATCGCGCTGGCCGGCGATCGCATCATCTATGGATTTCGCCAGCTGGTGATGGGGCCGCTCGATGCTGCGCCCCCCGCCAAAGCGCGCACCGCAAAAAAGAAGAAGGCCTGACCATGGCCAGACTCTCGCGCCGCGCGTATGCGGAAATGTACGGCCCGACCGTCGGTGATCGACTGCGGCTGGCCGATACCGACCTCTTCATCGAGGTCGAGGCCGATCACACCGTCTATGGCGAAGAGGTCAAGTTCGGCGGCGGCAAGGTGATCCGCGACGGCATGGGCCAGAGTCAGCGGCTGGCGGCCGACGTGGTCGACACCGTGATCACCAATGCACTTATCCTCGATGCGGTGGCCGGCATCATCAAGGCCGATGTTGGTCTGAAGGATGGCGTGATCGCGGCGATCGGCAAGGCCGGCAACCCCGACATCCAGCCCGGCGTCACCATCGCGATCGGTGCAGCCACCGAAGTCATTGCGGGCGAAGGCCTGATCCTGACCGCCGGCGGCATCGATACGCACATCCATTTCATCTGCCCGCAGCAGATCGAAGAGTCGCTTTCGTCTGGCATCACCACCATGATCGGTGGCGGCACCGGGCCGGCTGCCGGCACCAGTGCCACCACCGTTACGCCCGGCCCCTGGCATCTGGCGCAGATGCTCAAGGCCGCCGAAGGCTTTTCGATGAACCTCGGCTTTACCGGCAAGGGCAATGTGTCGCTGCCCGGTCCGGCGATCGAGCAGATCGAGGCCGGTGCGATCGGATTGAAACTGCACGAGGACTGGGGCACGACGCCTGCGACCATCGACAATGCGCTCACGGTGGCCGATCAGTACGACGTGCAGATCGCCATCCATACCGATACGCTCAATGAGTCGGGCTTCGTCGAGGCGTCGATCGCCGCCATGAAAGGCCGGGTGATCCACTCGTATCACACCGAGGGCGCCGGCGGCGGCCATGCACCCGACATCATCAAGGTGGTAGGCGAGCCGAATGTGCTGCCCTCGTCGACCAACCCCACGCGGCCCTACACCGTCAACACGCTCGACGAGCACCTCGACATGCTGATGGTCTGCCATCACCTCGATGCCTCGATCGCCGAAGACCTGGCGTTTGCCGAGCGCCGCATCCGGCGCGAGACGATTGCCGCCGAAGACAGCCTGCACGACCTGGGGGCGATCTCGATGATGTCGTCCGACAGCCAGGCGATGGGTCGCCCGGGCGAAGTCATCATGCGGACCTGGCAGACTGCCCACAAGATGAAGCAGCAGCGCGGTGCGCTGGCCATCGACAAAAAGCGTGCCGATGGCGAGCGCAACGACAACTGGCGTGCCCGCCGCTATATCGCCAAATACACCATCAACCCGGCGATTGCCCATGGCATCTCGCATGCGGTCGGCTCGGTCGAGGTCGGCAAATGGGCCGATCTGGTCTTGTGGCGACCGGCCTTTTTTGGCGTCAAGCCGTCGATGATCATCAAGGGCGGCACCATCGCGATGGCGCTCATGGGTGACCCGAACGCCTCGATTCCGACACCGCAGCCGGTTCACTACCGGCCGATGTTCGGCGGCTTCGGCGCGGCGGTGGCCGCGGGCTCGATCACCTTTGTCTCGCAGGCGGCGCTCGCCGCCGGCATCGGCAAGCGCCTCGGTCTGTGCAAGCGGCTGGTGGCGGTCAAGGGCATTCGCACGCTGTCGAAAAAAGACATGGTTCTGAATGACTACACCCCAAAAATGGCGGTCGATTCAGAGACCTATGAGGTGCGCGCCGATGGCGTGCTGCTGACCTGCGAGCCGGCGACCAGCCTGCCGATGGCCCAGCGTTACTTCCTTTTCTGAGCAGGCAGCCAAAGCCATGACGCTGATTGTTGCGACATCGATGGCGCCGCCCGCCCGCCCGGTCGACGAGGTGCTTGAGCTCGCCTTCGAGCAACGCGAGCGATCGCGTTTTCGGGCCGCGCTGCTGTCGGGCGAGGAGATCGGCGTCGATCTGCCACCCGGCACGCTGCTGCGCCACGGCGACCGCCTGCTGCTGGCAGACGGGCGCATCGTGGCCATCGAAGCCGCCTCCGAGCGCCTGCTCGAGGTCCATGCCCATGATGCGATCGCGCTGGCCCGCATCGCTTATCACATCGGCAACCGGCATGTTCCGGTCCAGATCGGCGACGGCTTCGTAAGGCTGCTGCCCGACCATGTGCTGCAGGCGATGATCGAGCGGCTTGGCGGTCATGTGCATGAAGTCAGCGTCGGCTTTCAGCCCGAGTCGGGCGCCTACGGCCACAGCCATGTGCATCATCAGCACGATGATCAGGGCCACGGCGGGCGTATCCATGTCTTTGATCCTCGCCACGGCGAATCGGCCTGAAGCGAGCGCCCTCATGACCCGCCGCAGCGCAGCCTTGCTTCAACTGGCGAGCCCGGCCCTGCCGATCGGCGGCTACAGCTATTCCACCGGCCTCGAATGGGGCATCGAGAGCGGGCAGGTCAAGGATGAGGCCGGCGCCCGCGAATGGGTAGCCGATGCGCTGGCCCTCACGATGGCCGGCTTCGATGGCCCGCTGATGCTGGCCGCGCTGCGTCATGCGCGGGCGCTGCATCCGGTTGATGCGCACGATGCGGTCAATACAAGCCACAAAGACGATCGCCTCGAGCAGCTTGCCGCGCTCAATGCCAAGGCGATTGCCGCGCGCGAAACCGCCGAGCTGAGGCTCGAGTCGCAGCAGATGGGCTATTCGATGGCGCGCTGGTTCGAGGCGGTCTGCCCCGATCCGCGCACCGATTCGCAGCTGATCGCCAGGCTTGCGCCGCTGTCCTTGCCGGTGGCCTGGGCGGTGGCGGCAGCGCGACTGTCCTTGTCCGACGATGATGCGCTGCTTGGTTTTGTGTGGGCTTTCGCCGAGAATCAGGTGATGGTGCTGATGAAAGCCATGCCGATGGGTCAGATCGCTGCGCAGCGCCTGTTACGCTCGCTCGGTCCCGAGATTGATCAGGCCATCGATGCTGCCCTGTCTCTGAACGAAGCCGACTGGTCGAGCGCTGCGCCCCTGCTGGCGATCGCATCGGCTCGCCACGAAACCCAGTATTCGAGACTTTTCAGATCCTGACACCATGAGCGCACACGGACCTCTTCGGGTTGGCATCGGCGGGCCGGTCGGCTCGGGCAAGACCGCGCTCACGCTGGCGCTGTGCCGAAGGCTTCGCAGCCGCTACGACATCGCAGCGGTCACCAATGACATCTATACCCGCGAGGACGCCGAGTTCCTGGTCAAGAACGATGCGCTGCCCAAGGAGCGCATTCTGGGCGTCGAGACCGGCGGCTGCCCGCACACCGCGATCCGCGAAGATGCCTCGATCAACCTCGAAGCGGTCGATCGCCTGTCGCGGGCATTTCCGGGGCTGCAGATCGTCTTCGTCGAATCGGGCGGCGACAACCTCGCCGCCACGTTTTCGCCCGAACTGTCCGATCTCACCATCTATGTGATCGATGTCGCTGCCGGCGAAAAAATCCCGCGCAAGGGCGGCCCCGGCATCATGAAGTCGGATCTGCTGGTGATCAACAAGATCGATCTCGCGCCTTATGTCGGCGCCTCGCTCGAGGTCATGGACCGCGATGCACGCGCGATGCGCGGCGATCGTCCCTTCATTTTTTCCAACATGAAAGAGGGCCTGGGCCTGGACGATATCGTGTCGTTCATCGAGCGCCGCGGCCTGTTTGCCTGACCCTGCGGCTGATATCCATCGCCTTCTCCCATTCTCTCAACCCCTTCCTCGATCACTGATACCGCCATGAGCCACTCTCGCCTTCTTGCTACCGCTGCCGCCGCCCTGCTCGCAAACCCCCTGTCGGCGCTGGCCCACGACGGACACGGCGCGGGCGGTGCTGCCGCCGGTTTCGCGCATCCCTTCACCGGCCTCGATCATCTGGTGGCGATCGTTGCCATCGGCGGACTGGCCGGTCTGGTGTCGCGTCGTCACGGGCTTGCCTCGGGCCTCGATCGCACCGCCACGATCTCGTCGTCGGCCCGTATCGCCATGGCTGCTTTTCTGGGGCTGGCAGCCGGCATCCTGGCCGCAGTGCTGGGTGCGCGCGCGCTGCTTGATCCGCTCGTCGCAGTTGGCCTGGCTGAGCAGGCGGTGGTGGCTGGCCTGCTGGCGATGGCCGTGATGCTGCTGCGCATCGAACGCCTCAATGTCGCCGCCGTGGGCATCGGCGCCCTGCTCGTGCTGTTGCCGCATGGTTATCTGCACGGCAATGAAGGCAGCGGCGCGGCGTTTTTCGTCGGCCTGGCCCTGGCAAGCCTTGCGCTGTTTGCGATTGGCTTGTCAGTCGGGCGCGGTGTCGCCCGACTGCCGCTGGCGCGGGCTCGCAGCGCTCGTCTGCTGATGGCCGGCTCGCTGGCCGCCTGCTCGGGCTGGCTCATGGCATTCGGTGCGAGCTGATTTGTCGCCGTCATGCGCTGACTCATGACCGATCCGAACCTGCCCCAATCTGCGGCCGGATCCGATCACCCGAC
>CANKWX010000123.1 GCA_947487165.1 Burkholderiales bacterium | reverse complement strand
CCACGAGAGAGTGGCAACCCGACGCCATCATGCTCAAGCCGGTGGTCGCCGAGTCGCTCGGGCCGCGAATCGAGCAGGCCATGCGCCGACGAGTCGCGCTGGCACCTGTGCACGAGGCGGCCGACCGGGGCGATTCCCAGGCACTGCTTGAGCGCGTGCAGGCCCTCATTCGTGAAGCCGGTACCCCGAGTCTCGAGTTATTGCGCTGGCAGGCCAATGCCCTGGTCGACCTGGGTCGCTTCAGTCAGGCCCACGAGGTCTGCGAGCAGGCCCTGTCGGTCAAAACCGATCTGCCCTGGGCCGAGCTGGCGCTGGCGCATTGCGAGCGGGCCGATGGTCGAGCCGACGCCGCCACCAAGCGCGTGCGGGCGCTGATCAAGGCCCATCCGTATTTCGGGGGCGCCTATGACCTGCTGATCGATATTCACGAACAGGACGGCCGCGTCGACAAGGCACTCGAGGTGGCTCAGGCTGCGCTCAAGCAGCTGGCGACCTCGCGACGCATGCGCACCCTGGGCGAGATTGCCTATGCGCACGGCGAGCTCGAAGTGGCCGAGCAGTGCTATACCGACCTGATCCGCAAGAACGGCGCCTCGCTCACGCGCAGCCCGCTCGATATCGGCATGCTCGGGCAGGTGTTTGTCACTCAGGGGGAGTCCGACAAGGCGCTGCGCCTGGTATCGACCGCCCATGATCAGCTGGCCACCGATTCGACTGCCGGCGCCTTGGCGGCTGCCGTGCTGTCACAGGCCCATGCCGCCAAAGGCGATGCCCCGGCTGCCGAGACTTTTGCCCGCAAGGCGCTGGCACTGGCGGGTGCGGCCGAGGGGCCCGAACATGTCGCGCTCCTGGTGGCCCAGGGCGCTTTCAATGCCGGCCTCAAAGAAGAGGCCGAAGCGCTGGTTCGCCAGACAATGGCGGCGCGCAAAACACCGGGTGCTCCCGGTGCGCTGGCCCGCAAAGTGATACTGGATGCCGGGCTCAAGCCCGAGGCCTTCGCAACCGCTGCTATCGCACCGGCAAGACCTTTGTCGAGTGATATCCAGGAAGCGATGGACTGCCTGCATCAGGCTCGATTCGACGAGGCGGCTGAGCATATCGACCGTGCCCGCGAGCGGCTGCCGAAAAATCCGATGGTCCTGCTCGCGACCGTTCAGGTCTATTTGCTGCGCATGCATGCCAAGGGCTTCGATGAGGAGTCGGCGCAGCAGGTACGACAATGCTTGGCCGAGGTCGATCGACAGATCCCGGGCGACAAGCGGATCTTCTAGACCCGCGTCAGCTGATCAAGCGGTCAACCGGCCGGCTGCCGGTCCTCGGTGGCAATCTGTTTCTCGAGCTGCGCCAGCACCGCGCGCAGGTGCTGGCGCAGCACGTAGAGTTCGGGACTGACCGCATCGGGCACGCGCTGGTTCAACAGGTTCATATCGATGTCCTTGAGCAGCTGGAGGTGTTCGACAGGATTGCCGCGGCCTTCCAGCATGTCGAGCTCAACGAACTTCAGTTCTTTGTTCCAGCGATAGATGCGCCGTCGCATCCGCCACAGCCAGATGCCGGGTGCAAAGCGCAGCAGTGGCCCCAGGATGGCCAGCAGCGGCAGTCCGATGAGCAGCAGGCGTTGCACCCAGACTGCGGTCCAGAGCGGCAGATAGCGCCGCAGGAACCCGGGGCCGTTGCGGTAATAGCGCTCGGCATCGGCGGAGGTTTCGTACTCGCCCGGCAGTGTGTTCGGGAAGACGCCCGGCCCATTGAGCAGCGTTCCCCGACCATGGACTTCGCGCGCCGCTTCGATCAGCAGATCGACGATCACCGGATGCAGGTCGTCGCGGGCAAGCAGGATGGCGGTCGGTGCCACCAGAACGATGTCGTGGTCGGGCAGGTCGAGGGGCGGATCGAGTACGCCTGCCGGCAGCACCACCTTCGACAGGAAGGGCGCCCGGCGTGTGAAGGCCTCGGCTCGCTCAAAGCTGGCGGTTTTCACCCGAGCTTCGCTCAGTAATCGGGTGATGACTGGCGACTCCGGTGCGCCGACGAAGAAAGCGGCGTCGACCGCACCCTCAAGCAGGGCCTGGGCGGCGGCCGGTCCGCCAATCTCCAGGACGCGGGTCGGCGGCTCATCGAGCTTGTAAAGGTGCAGTGCGGCGTTTGCCACCACCTGGGTGCCGCTGCCGGGCGCCCCGATGGCGATCCGTTTGCCGATCAGATCGGTGACCGTCGAGACCGGTTTGCTTCCGGTCGAAAACAGCCACAACGGTTCATAAAAGAGATGCCCGAGCGAGACCAGCCCTTGTGTGTCCTCGCCGCGCCGGATCAGCCCGCTTTGCACGATGGCCAGCTGGACATCGCTTTGCGGGTCGCGCAGGCGCTGCAGATTTTCCACCGCACCCGATGACGGGCGCAGCTCGAGCGTCACGCCCTGGCGCGCGAGCGCATCGCGATAATGGCCGGCGTAGAGCTGATACGCCCCTTCCGGCGCACCGGTCGACATCACGACTCGCTTGGGCGGCGCAGGCTGCCAGAGCCATACCGTGATCCCTGCCGCCAGCAAGACGCCAGCGATGACCAGCATCGACAACATGCGGCTGCGCGGGTCGGCACTGCGCCGTGCCGGCGATTCAGCTGAGCGGCTGCTCAAGACCTTGGCTGGCCGAGCAGGCCTGTGTAGAGCTCGCCATAGCGGGTTGCCGGCGCATGCCAGGAGGTGTCCTGGGCCATGGCCCGCTTCATCACCCGTTGCCACAGGGGCGGGTTGTGCCACATGTCGATGGCACGACGCAGGGCATGAGAGAGTTCGTCCAGGTGAGCGCCCCGATAGGAAAAGCCGGTGGCCCGGTCCTCGCGCACCGCAACCTCATTGGCATCGACCACCGTGTCGGCCAGACCGCCGACCTGATGGACCAGCGGGAGCGTGCCGTAGCGTAGGCCGTAGAGCTGGGTCAGCCCGCAGGGCTCGAAACGCGACGGCACGCCGATCAGATCGCTGCCGGCCACGATACGGTGGGCGAGCGCCTCGTCATAGCCGATGCTGACCGCGACCTGGTCGGGCGCGGCCTGGGCGGTCGCCCGGCAGGCATGCTCGAGCGCCGGGTCGCCACTGCCCAGCAGCACCATCTGCCCGCCGGCGCCCAGCCACTGATGCAGCGCCGAGAGCAGCAGATCGAGCCCCTTTTGCGGTGTGAGCCGGCTGATGACCCCCAGGATCGGTGCGCTCGTTGTCTGGCGCAGTCCGAACTCGCGCTGCAGGGCCTGCTTGCACAGCGCCTTGCCGGCGGTGTGTTCGGCATCGAAGGGCGCGGCGATTGCGGAATCGGTCGCCGGGTTCCAGACGGCAGTGTCGACGCCATTGACGATGCCCGAGAGCCGATCGGCGCGATGGCGCAGCAGGCCGTCGAGCTGATGACCTTCGGCAGGCGTCAGGATCTCGCGGGCGTAGGTCGGGCTGACCGTGGTGATCCGGTCGGCAAACTGGATGCCGCCCTTCAGAAAGCACAGCTCGGCGTGGAATTCGATGCCGGCAGGGCTGGCCATCCAGTCGGGCAACTGCAGGTCGCCGAAACGCTCGGCTGAAAATCGCCCCTGGTAGGCGAGGTTGTGAATCGTCAGCACGCTGCGCGCCCGCGACACGCCGGTGGCGGCGGTGGCATGGGCCGCCATGTAGACCGGCGCCAGGGCGGCATGCCAGTCGTGGGCATGGACGATGTCGGGGCACCAGGCCGAATCGAGCTCACCCATTGCGAGCTGTGCGGCCACCCAACCCAGCAGCGCAAAGCGCTGCAGGTTGTCGGGCCACTCTCGGCCGTCCGGGCCGAGATAGGGGTTGCCGGGCCTGGCATAGAGCCACGGCGCATCGATCAGATAGGTTGGCACGGTGCTGTCAGGCAGCAGGCCGCGCAACAGCGTGATGCGGGCGGCGCCGAAGACCGGGCCGCACTGAGCGATCTCGACCGGCGATTTCAGGGCCTCGCGCAGCGCCGGCAGCCCGGGCAGCAGCAGCCGCGCATCGAGCTTCGCCTCGCGCTGCGCTTTGGGCAACGCAGCCACCACATCGGCCAAACCGCCGGTCTTGACCAGCGGAAAGCACTCGGCGGCTGTGTGCAGCACCCGGATCGCGGCAGGCTTTTTCATCAGAGCCGGGCCAGCATACTGGCTGTGATCAGGGTGATCCCCTGGTCGGTCCGGTTGAATCGAGCGGCATCGGCGACCGGATCTTCGCCGACCACCAGTCCCTCCGGAATCGAGCAGCCCCGATCGACGATCGTGCGGGTCAGCCGCGCACCGCGCCCGACCCGGACCTCAGGCAGCAGCACCGACCAGGCCACCTTCGCGTAGGAATGCACCCGGCAGCTCGAAAAAAGCAGCGAGCGTTCGAGCGAGCCCGAGACGATACAGCCGCCCGAGACCATCGACTCGACCGCCATCCCGCGTCGCTCGCCCTGGTTGTGCACGAACTTGGCCGGCGGCAGTTGCTCCTGGTAGGTCCAGATCGGCCAGTCGCGGTCATAGAGGTTGAGTTCGGGGTCGGTGGCAGTGAGGTCGATATTGGCCGACCAGTAGGCGTCGAGCGTGCCGACGTCGCGCCAGTAGGGGGTCTTGCCCGGTTCGGTGCCGACGCAACTGCGCCCGAAGGGATGGGCCATGGCCCGACCGGCCTTGACCAGCGCCGGAATCACATCGCGTCCGAAATCATGCTGCGTGGCGTCGCCGCTCATGTGGCGGGGCAGCTCGTCGTAGAGGAATTCGGCATCAAAGAGATAGATGCCCATGCTAGCAAGCGCGACGTCGGGGCGTCCGGGCACCGGATCGGGATGCGCGGGCTTTTCGGTGAATTCGAGAATACGGTTGCTGGTATCGACCTTCATCACACCAAAGGCATGGGCCTCGGCGATCGGCACTTCGATGCAACCCACCGTGCAGGGCGCGCCGCTCTCGACATGGTCGACCAGCATGCGCGAGTAGTCCATCTTGTAGATGTGGTCGCCGGCCAGCACCAGGACGAAGTCGGGCCGATGGCTGCGGAAAATGTCGAGGTTCTGATAGACCGCATCGGCGGTGCCCCGGTACCACGAGGCTTCTTCGAGCCGCTGCTGCGCCGGCAGCAGATCGACGAACTCGTTCATCTCGGACTTCAGAAAGCCCCAGCCCCGCTGGATATGCCGCAACAGGCTGTGCGACTTGTATTGCGTGAGCACGCCCATGCGTCGGATGCCGGAATTCAGGCAGTTTGACATCGCAAAGTCGACGATCCTGAACTTGCCGCCGAAATAGACCGCCGGTTTGGCACGGATATCGGTGAGTTGCTGCAGCCTGCTGCCCCGACCGCCAGCCAGCACGAGCGCCAGGGCCCGACGGGGCAGTTGAAGTCGCGCCAGCGCGTTTTCGGTCATGAAGCAGGCTCCCGCTTTATCTGTTTGATGACAAGTGTACGGTGACCCGGTATCGGTTCACATCGCTTCGCAT
>CANKWX010000122.1 GCA_947487165.1 Burkholderiales bacterium | reverse complement strand
TCCCAGGCGCCGAGTGCCAGCTTGTGCTCGCCTGCGGCCATGCGCGTGAGCAGGTCGGCGGCACGGTCGGCCGCCCCGCTTGTGGCGGCGAGCGCCGAGCTAGACGCGCCTGGACGCAAGGCGGCGAGCAGCGGGGCACAGAGCCCGACATTGGCCAGCCAGGGCTCGAGTGCCATCGCGCGGCCAAGGGCCTGGGCGACGATGGCCGCATCAGTGGCATCACCGAATCCGCCGCAGTCTTCCGGCAAACCGAGGGCGAGCCAGCCCATGTCGGCAAAGGCCTGCCAGCGTTCGCCCGAAAATCCTTCGGTGCTGGCCAGCGCGGCCTGGCGCGATTCGAAGGTGTAGTCGCGCTCGACATAGCGTTGCGCGGCGTCGCGCAACATGGCCTGGTGGTCGTCGCTGTCGACGGTCGGTGTGGGGGCAGTGGTCATGATCGATCGATTGAGGGTGACTTCACGTGTGTCATCAGAGTCCGAGGACCTGCTTGGCCAGCAATTCATGCTGGATCTCGCTGCTGCCGCCCGCGATGGTGTAGCCGCGGGTCACGAAGCGGCGCGATGAGGCGGTCGGCGCATAGGGGTGACGTTCGATGAGGGGCGGCTCGGTGTCGGGGCCGGGCAGCTCGAAGTGAGCCTCGCGGTCCCAGGCCAGGGTTTGCGGCCCGAGCGCATCGACCGTCAGCACCGCGATGTCCTGGATCAATTGGCTGCCGACCAGCTTGAGCATGGCGGTTTCCGGGCCGAGTCGCTCGCCCGACTGCGCGCGCACCCTGAATCGCAACACGGTGGCGGCGAGTGTCTCGAGCCTGACCTCGAGTTCACTGAAGCGCCTGCGAAACCATGGCCGTTCGAAAAGCGTCACGCCGGCTTCTTCGACCGTCTCACCGATCGAGCGCAGCTTGGCCAGACGCCGGCGGTTTTCGGCCACCCGCGCAAGATTGAGCCGCTCGAATTCGAGCAGCGACTTGGCGATCGTCCAGCCCTGGTTTTCTTCGCCGACCAGATTGGCGACCGGCACCTTCACGTCGTCGAGATAGACCTGGTTGAACAGCGGCCAGCCATGAATGCCCACGATCGGACGCAGCGACACGCCGGGCGATGTCATGTCGATCAGCAAAAAGCTGATGCCTTCCTGCTGGCGCACGTCGGTATTGGTGCGCACCAGGCAGAAGATCCAGTCGGCATGCTGCGCGCCTGAGGTCCAGATCTTGCTGCCCGACACGACATAGTGTTCGCTGCCGTCGGCATCGCGGGTGCGCACCGCGCGGGTTCGCAGTGAGGCAAGGTCTGAGCCCGACTCAGGTTCGGAATAGCCCTGGCACCAGAAGTGTTCGACGCCGGTCATCTTGGGCAGAAAGAAATTTTTCTGCGCTTCGGTGCCATAGCGCAGCAGCACCGGCCCGATCATCTCGAAGGTGATGCCGCCGAGTTCGGGCGAATGCCCCAGCACCATCTCTTCCTGGAACACCGCCCGCTGCGCCGGGCTCCAGCCGGTGCCGCCCCATTCGAGCGGCCAGTGGGGCGCCAGCCAGCCGCGATCGCGCAGCTCGCTTTCCCAGGCAATCATGTCGGCCTTGTTCGGCTCGACGCCGAGCCTGACTTTCTCGCGAACCTGTTCGGGCAGACGCTCGGCGACGAAGGCTCTGACCTGCGCACGAAACTGATCGAGTTCCTGTACAGACATCGGGGTGTGGCTTGATGTGGTGGTGGCGCTCATGCGCGGCCTCCTCGTTGAAAGATGCGTTTGCCGATCGCCGCCCGATGGACTTCCGAGGCGCCGTCATAGATTCGAAAGGGCCGCAGCCGCTGGGCGATCAGCGCGATCGGCTGGTCCTGACACATGCCGATGGCGCCGGTCATCTGCGCTGCCCGGTCGGCCACCCGATTGAGGGCTTCCGAGACGAAGACCTTGGCCATCGACGAGGTGTGGCGGATCGATTCGCCGGCGTCGAGCCGGCGGGCGACATCGGCGGTCATCAGCCGGCAGGCATAGAGATCGATATGCGAATCGGCCACCATCGCCTGCATCTGCTGATGCTCCGAGAGCTTGGCGCCGAAGGAGTCGCGCCGCACTGCATAGTCCTGGGCAATTTCGATGGCGCGGGCGGCCAGACCAATGCCCCGCATGCAGTGAAAGAGTCGTGCGCCTTCCAGGCGCAGTTGGGCATAGTCGAAGCCCTTGCCGGCCTCGCCGATCAGTGCATCGGCGCTGACCCGGCAGTTCTCGAGCATCACTTCGCCATGTCCGCCGTTCGAGAACGGATCGATCGACGGAATCGCGCGGATGAGTTTCCAGCCCGGATTACGGGTATCGACGATGAACCAGCTCGCCCCTTCGTCGCTGCGTGCCACCACAATCGCAAAGGCTGCACCCACCGCACCCGAGGTGAACCACTTGTGGCCATCGAGGATCCAGTCGTCGCCGTCGCGGCGCGCGCGGGTCGAGAGCATTCGCGGGTCCGAGCCGACACCGGGCGAGGGCTCGGTCATCGCAAAGGCCGAGCGGATTTCGCCGGCCATCAGCGGTGCCAGCCACTGTGCCTGTTGCGAGGGCGCGGCCAGATGCATCAGCGTGTCGATGTTGGGCTGATCGGGTGCAGCGCATCCGAGTGCACCGGCGCCGATGAAACTACGCCCGCATTCTTCGAAGACCCGCGCGCAGTCCTGCCAGCACAGCCCCATGCCGCCTGCCTCGATCGGCAATTGCGGCGCGATCAGGCCTTGGGCCTGTGCAAGCGCGCGCAGTTCGCGGGTGACGGTGTCAAGCCATTCGACATCATGGATACGGCTGTAGTCCTCTCGCGGAATCGCCTGCTCGTCGATGAAAGCGCGCACGCGGGCGCACAGGGCATCGAGTTCGTGGGGCGGCAGCAGAGCAGGGCGCGTGCGCGCCGGTGCGGCAACGGTCATCACGGTTTCTCCTGAAAGGATGCGAACCACTGCGAGGCACTCATGCCGAGCGACACCCGACGCATCGTGCCCTTGATCGCCGCCACGCCCTCGGGCTTCCAGGTGGCGATAAGTGCGGCAAGTTCGGTGCAGCGGGCCACGACCTGATCGTCGGCGACGACTTCGGTGGCAACGCCGAGCGCCTGCAGCTGCGGCCCGGCCACCCGATCGCCGAGCAGGGCCAGGCGCGCTGCCACCGCTTCGGAGTGGCGCAGCGCCAGCCAGGCGAGGTTGTTGGGCGCGGCCATGCCGATACGGATCTCGGCAATCTGCAGATAGCCGGTTTCACCGCACACCAGGATGTCGCCGGCCAGCGCGAGCGCCGCGCCGCCATTGATCGCAAAGCGCTCCAGGCCCACCAGCAGCACCTTGCGGGTCGAGGCGAGCGCGACATGGACCTCGCGCCAGCGGTCCTTGAAGCCCGGCACCCAGTCGGGCGTGGGCACCGCGGCGAAAGCGGTCAGATCGAGACCCGAGCACAGCGCGCCGCCGGCGCCGCGCAGCACCGTGGCTCTGATCGAGTCATCGGCCTCGACCATCTGCAGCGCGGCGAACAGGCCCTCGGCCAGCGCGCCGTCAATCGCATTGCGCCGCGCCGGCCGGTTGAGCACGATCTCGGCCCAGCCCTCGTGGCGATGGAGCAATACCGCGGGTTCATCGGACAGGGCCGTATTGGCGGTGGCAGCGCTTGGTTCGGTCATTGTTTCAGCCTCTCAGGGTCACTCGGTAATCCATCATGTCGGCGCGACAGTCGGTGATCGAATGGGCGATCGGTCGGTTGTCGTAATCAATGCTGGTGGTGCTGATGCGCAGGATGGCTGCGCCTTCTTCGTAAGCCAGTTGCCTGGCGAGCTTTGCGTCGGCCAGCACGGCCGAGACCGATACCCGGGTGCGGGCATGGCGCAGACCGAGCTCGACTTCAATGGCCGTGGCCACGTCGCGCTCGGCGAGGTCGGCGTTCGCGAGTCGGTCGGCGGTGTCGACCCCGCACCAGGTGGTGCCGACGACAAACGGCACCTCGTCGCGATAGCGCAGCACCGTGATCGCGCCCACCAGGGTGCCGGGTGCCAGATCGAGCTCGCGGGCCACGACCTCGGTCGCCTTGATATGGCGATGCGACAGCAGCTTGCCGCGTGCGGTGATCCCGCGCCGGCGCATCGCCTCAAGTATGCCCACCAGCGGGCCGTGCGCCTCGCCGCGTCCGGGGCGGGTCACGAAAGATCCTTTTCCATTGACGGTTTGCACCAGCCCGCTGGTCTGCAGTTCGCCGATGGCCTGTCGCACGGTGATCCGGCTGACACCGAAACGCTCGATCAGCGCCGATTCGGAGGGCAGGCGATCGCCGGGTCGCAGCGCGCCCGAAAGGATGTCGGTGCGCACCGCATCGCGAACCTGCGCAAAGAGGGGCGCCGGGCCGACCAGCCGGATCGGCTCGCTGCCCGCTTTCGGGGGGGCGCCGAGCTCGCGGGCGCGGCGAGGAGCTGGCGTGGTGGTGCGGATCGCGCTTGTCTTGGTCATTGTGTCAATGTCGTTTAACCTATCATAATAGGTCATGACAGGAGGGGGTCAAGTGACGACTGAAAATCGGCAGGGGCACCAGCAGCCTCGAATTGCCAGCACAAAGCTGTGCGACACCTTCGGCATCAGTCAGCCGATCTTTGCCTTCACGCATTCGCTCGATACCGTGGCTGCGGTTTCGCGCTGCGGCGGACTTGGCGTCTATGGCGCGACTCGGCGTACACCCGAGGAAATCCGCTCCGAGCTGGCCGCCCTGCGCGTAAAGGCTGGCGCGGTGCCGATCGGGGTGAACCTGGTCTTGCCGCCCGGCATGCCGGAAGACAACGACCCCGGTCCGATCGAAAGTCAGCTGCCGCAGCAGCACAAGGCCTTCGTTGCGCATCTCTACGAGAAATACAAGGTGCCGGCGCCCGAGCGGCGCGGCATGCGAACCCGCTTTCTGCGCTCCAACGAGATCGCCCGCCAGCAGATGGCGGCAGTGCTCGAATCGGATGTCGAGGTGGTCGCCTGCGGCATCGGCGCGCCGCCCGATTTCGTCGAAGCCTGCAAGCGTGCCGGCAAGCGCATCGTGGCCTTGTGCGGCTCGCCCAAGCATGCCCGCCGGGCAATCGACTCGGGGGCCGATCTGCTGGTCGCGCAGGGTCACGATTCAGCCGCCCATACCGGCCCGATCGGCACCTTTTCGCTGGTGCCGCAAGTGGTCGAGTTGGCCGGTGATGTGCCGGTGCTGGCCGCCGGCGGCGTCATGACCGGGCGCCATGTAGCCGCCAGTCTGGCGCTTGGCGCTCAGGGCGTCTGGACCGGCAGCCTGTGGCTGGCCTCCACCGAATACGCCATCCATCCGATCATTCTCGACAAGCTGCTGCGTGCGGGCAGCGACGACACCGTGGTGACCCGCTCCGAGAGCGGCAAGACCTTTCGCCAGTTGCGTTCGGCCTGGAGCGACGAGTGGTCGGCGCCCGATGCGCCGCGCCCGCTGGGCATGCCGTTTCAGGACATGCTGGTCGGTGACCTGCTCGGCGCGATCGAC
>CANKWX010000121.1 GCA_947487165.1 Burkholderiales bacterium | reverse complement strand
GAGTTTTTCACCAGCCGACACTTTGTACTGCTTGCCGCCGGTTTTGATGACCGCGTACATGTTGGAACCTCTGAAGTTGGGCACTGCCTGCTTGACCCGGGTGAACGCACATGACCAAGGGTCAACGACATCTTGTCGGGCAGGGAACCCGAAATATTACGAAATCTGGCCTTCTGGGTCAAGTAGCCGACTGTCAGGCGTGCGATTCGCTATACTCGGCGCGACGCTAACCGACGCTCCCATCGTGCCAGCCTTCTCCCTGCCAGAAGATATTGCCGCCGACCTGCTCGAGGTCGATCGAACCATCGGCCAGCGGCTGCGATCCGAGGTCGAACTGGTGAACACCATCGGCAGCTACATCATCGGCTCCGGCGGCAAACGCCTGCGGCCGATCCTGGTGCTGCTTTTTGCGCGCGGGCTTGGTTATGGCGAATCGCGCCGGGGCGAATCCCACCATGTGCTGCTGGCCGCGGTGATCGAATTCATCCACACCGCAACGCTGCTGCATGACGACGTGGTCGACGAATCGGCGCTGCGGCGCGGTCGCCAGACCGCTAATGCCAGCTTCGGCAACGCTGCCTCGGTGCTGGTGGGCGACTTCCTCTATTCGCGTGCGTTTCAGATGATGGTCGAAGTCGACCGCATGGCGGTCATGCGGATCCTGGGCGATGCCACCAACATCATTGCCGAGGGCGAAGTGCTGCAGCTCATGAACTGCAATGACCCGGATGTCGATGAGGCGCGCTATCTGCAGGTCATCCGCTACAAGACCGCCCGCCTCTTCGAAGCGGCCGCACGCCTCGGCGCTGTCCTGGCCGATGCCAGCCCTGAAGTCGAAGAAGCGGCAGCCGAATTCGGGCGCCGGATCGGCACCGCCTTTCAGCTGATCGACGATGCGCTCGACTATTCGGGCGTGACCGCAGACATCGGCAAGAACGTCGGCGACGACTTGCGCGAAGGCAAACCGACGCTCCCGCTGATCCATGTGATGCGGCATGGCAGCGACTCCGAGCGAGCGCTGGTGCGGGCAGCCATCGAGCAGGGGCAGACCGATCAGTTCGACGCGATCATGGCTGCGGTCAATTCAACCGGCGCCCTCGAGTTCACACGACAGCGCGCTCGCGACGAAGCCGATGCCGGCCAGGCGGCGCTGGCCGTGATGCCGGATTCACCCTATCGTCAGGCACTGATGACGATTGCAGACATGTCGGTGGCCCGCGACCGCTGACCGCTGGGCTTGCCCCGTACGGTCAGCGACCTCGTCAGCGCAGCGCCTCGTCAGCCGCGTCGACCCAGGGTGTTGCGTGCCACCACCCATTTGTGGACCTCGGTCGGGCCCTCGTAGATGCGCATCAGCCGCGACTCATTGGCCATCTGCTGCAGCGGTAATTCCTTGGTCATGCCCATGGCGCCGAAGGTCTGCATCGCATGGTCGATGACCTCCCAGGCCATCTCGGTGGCATAGGCCTTGATGATCGACAGCTGTGTGCGCGCATCCATGCCCCGGTCGAGCCGCCAGGCAGCCTCGTAGGTCATGAGTCGCGCCGCATGAATGCGGGTGGCGGCATCGGCGATCCACCATTGAATCGCCTGACGATCGGACAAGTAGGCACCAAAGGTTTTTCGTTGCGGCGCGTACTCGACCATCATGTCGAGCGCCCGCTGCGCGCGACCGACGCACCAGGCGGCCATTTGCACGCGACGCGAACCGAGCCGCTCCTGCATCGGCGTAAAGCCCTGGCCTTCGACGCCGAGCAGCTGGCCGGCCGGAATGCGGCAATCGTCGAAGGTCACTTCAGCGGTAAAGACGCCACCCAGCATCGGGATCATCCGGGCGACCTCGAAGCCCGGCGTGCCCTTGTCGACGATGAAGGCCGAGATGCCGCCGCGCTCGCCACCAGTGCCTTCGGTGCGGGCCATGACGATGCCGAAATCGGCACGCTCCATGTTGCTGATCCAGATCTTGCGGCCGTTGATCACCCAGTCGCCGCCATCGCGAACCGCTCGCGTGGTCATGCCCGACGGATCACCGCCCGCGCCAGGCTCGGAGATGACGATCGCTGAGCTCATTTCGCCGCGCACATAGGGCTCGAGGTATTTGCGCTTTTGCTCGGGCGTGGCGGTCCGGCGCAGCATGAGCAGATTGGGCGTGTCGGGCGGCAGGTAGTAATGGACGATGGTGCGACCCATCTCTTCGTTGACGCCGACCATCGCGCTCACCGGCAGGTCATGGCCACCGATGTCTTCGGGCGCATCCAGTCCCCACAGACCCAGCTCCTGCGAGCGCCGATCGACCTTGTCGCGCTCAGCAGCAGTGAGCGAAATCCCTTCGCCAGCGGCCTCGCGCTTCATCAGGGCGGGTTCGAGCGGGATCAGTTCGTCGCGCACGAAGCGCGCAACCAGATCCTTGAGCATTCGGTGTTCTTGCGGAATTTCGAAATCCAAGATGGCTCTCCTGTCTGTGTGGCGACCGGCTTCAACGACCAGCTGCGCTGTGCGGATCTTATGCTGCTTCGGCAGAGCCACTGACAGCCCCGTGGTGCGTCTGCTATGATTTCGCCTCTTCGGGTAGCCGTTCTGGCGCATCCGAGTCGGGGTGTAGCTTAGCCTGGTAGAGCGCTACGTTCGGGACGTAGAGGCCGGAGGTTCGAATCCTCTCACCCCGACCAGGCCTCTCCTCCCGACCAAGACCTCAGCGCGCAAGCACACAGCTGGATTCTCAGGGCGGGGCCTTCAGTGCAATGCTGACCCCACGGATGAAGAACTGACATGAAACCGCTGGCGATGACGCTTGTGATCGGACTGGCTGGCTGTGCCACGTCGTCATTGCCACCCGAACTCGAAGGCCGGCAATCCTTCGACCAGACCAGTACCCTGCCCTACCAGGAGGCCTACCGGATCATCTCGCGTCAGATGCGCGTGTGCTTCGAGAAGGTCGGCGCAGGCGGAAAAAACGGCTATGAAGTGGTGTCGAATATCGATGCTACCGGGCGAAAGGCCACGATCGATGCCCTTTACTACAGCGTGTTCAGCGGATCCAACCCGCAAGACTCGAGCCTGAGCCGCAAGGTCACACTCACCCCCGACGGCACCGGCTCGATGATCGTGACCTCGGGCGCCCGCTCCAAGAATGTCTACGACACGCATGTGTCGATCCGCTCGTGGCTGTCGGGTGTCCAGACCTGCAATCCGACCGGCTGGTAGGCGCACGGATGGTGCAGCCGCTGCGCTGATCGGCGCGATTCGTCCTGTCATCTCGACCCCGGATCGTCGCCGATATACTTGCACAGGCAAGCAAGAGCCGAGCATCGCCGCCGTTGCCACCGACCATCCATCGCCCCCCGGAAATCTTCATGAGCCGCAGCCTCGCGCCAGTCATGTCGCCGTTATCGGTGCTGTCACGTTATGCCAGCCCGTTTCTGGTCATGCTGATCACCGGCTGCGCCAGCGGACCGGCCTCGCTGATCGACACCCGACTGCCCTACAACGAGGCAATCAAGGTCACCAGCGAGCAGCAACTGCTGCTCAATATCGTGCGTCTTCGCTATACCGACACGCCGAGCAGCCTGACGGTTGCCAACGTGACCGCGCAGTTCGAACTGGTCAAACAGTTGCAGCTGACGCCGTTCTTTGCTGCATCGGGCGCCGAGCCCAACCGCAGCTTCACCGCGGTCCTTCCCCAGGCCGGCATCAGCTATGCCGACCGGCCGACGATCAGCCTGGTGCCGATCGACGACGCCGAGTTCACCCGCAAACTGTTTACGCCGCTGACCGTCGACGGCGTGCTCTATCTGGCCAAGACCACCTGGCCGATCAGCACGGTGTTCAGGCTCTACCTCGAGAACATCAACTGGGTGCCGAATGCCGAGCTGGCCAGCGGTCCGACACCGGCGCTGGCGCCACCGTTCTCGACCTTCCTGCGCGGCGTCGAGGCACTCGGCAAACTGCAGGCCGACGGAAAAGTCGTCTTCGGGACACAAGAGCGTTTTGAGCCGGTCTCGGGAAGCATCCCGGCCGACAAGGTCGATGCCATGGCCGTGATCGAAGCGGCCAAGAGCGGCTTCGAATTCAATTTCAACAGAGCCGATGCCAGCGCGACGCTCGGCAAGCGCGTACGTCAGCCGATGTTGTTCATCGACCCCAAGGCAGTCGAGAGTCCGGTCACGAAGGAGTTCGCCAGTGCCTTCCAGCTCAAGCCGGGCAAGACCCGGTACGAACTGACCGCCGAGGATGTCGAGCCGTTTTCATCGACCGAGGTCGGCTCGCATGAGGTCCTCGACATCGAGCCCCGCTCGCTGCTGCAGGCGATGTATTTCATCTCTCATGGTGTGCATGTCCCTCCTGAGCACCTTCAGTCCGGCATCGCACGCACCACCTTCGACCGAAACGGCAATGTGTTCGACTGGCAACCGGTGACCGCGGGGCTGTTTGCAGCCCGCTGGAGCAAGGGCGACGCGCCACCGCCGGCCAACGCGCATGTCTCGGTTCGATATCACGACTACTGGTTCTACATCCCGGGCGACGATCACGACACCAAGGCCACCTTCTCGCTGCTGATGGAGCTGTCACGCCTTGATCTGCAAAAGCGCGAGGGTGACAGGCCGGTGCTGACCCTGCCGATTGGTCGCTAGCGAGGACGAGCAGCAGTCGATCGGCGACAGACGCGAGCCCTGCACGCCAGCCCGAACCCCGAACCCGGCGTAGCATGGTCGGTTCGCGACGCGCCAAGTGCCGCCAAGGATTCCGCCACGGACGCCCGCCATGCCTGCTTCCCACCACCCGCCCCATGAATCGTCGGATGAACCGGCGAACGACCATTCACACGATCATCTGCATCCGGCTGCCGCGCCGGGGTCCTGCGGCATTGCCCGCACCGGTGCTTTCGACGCCCCCGCCTTCGAGCGCGCGATCGGCGACATGCTGCGGGCCTGCGGACTGAGCACCGAATCGACGCACATGAGTCGCACCGCCGAGCGCGTGCGCGAACTGTGGCAGCGCCGCCTGCTGGGCGGCTACGACCTCGATCCGGCGGCCGCCCTGGGCGAGGGCTTCGTCGACCCGCGCACCGATCTGATCGTGATCCGCGGCATTGCGGTCCATGGCATCTGCCCCCATCACCTGGTGCCGTTTCGCGGCGTCGCCCATGTCGGCTATCTGCCGGGCGGGCGCCTGCATGGCTTCGGGCGGATCGCACGGATGGTCGACGCGATCGGCCACCGCTTCACTTACCAGGAGTGGATGACCCGCGATATTGCCGACGCGCTGGTGACCCACGGGCAGGCCAGTGGTGCTGCCTGTGTCATCGAAGCCGAGCAGCTGTGCCTGCTGCTCGGCGAAGACCGGCGCGGCGACGAGCGGGTGGTGACCCAGTCATTTCGCGGCGCCTTCGAGCACTCCGACCGCGACCGCGCAGAATTTTTGCGGGCGATCGCGGCGCCGCGGCGCTGAGTGGCGCAGACGCGCTTATTCTCCGGCGCGAATATTATTCTCCTTGACCACCTTGGCCCATTTGACCGACTGCTCGTCGATGAATTTGCCAAAAGTCTCGGGCGTTGACGCCACGATGTTCATCCCCTGATTGGCCATT
>CANKWX010000120.1 GCA_947487165.1 Burkholderiales bacterium | reverse complement strand
TCCCGAACTCGCAGCACCGACATAAACGTCGGTCAACTCTCTGCTGAGTCTTGCAATGGTTGAGGGCAGAGAAGAACCCGGCATGCTGGCCGGAAACAGCATCTCGGCTTCTTGAGCTTGGCCTTGCAGTGAAACCAAACTCGCCAGCCTTCTTTGTTCGCGCTCTTCGCGCTCCAGACGGGCCACTAATGCAGCTTGGTCCGCAGGAGTCAGTTCCGAGGCCTGCAAATCTGACGAACCGCCAAAATCAAAGGCCCCTGGGTAGGAAATACCCATATCAAACGCGCTGGTGCCTCCGTACAGCCCAGGATAATCGAACAAAGGTTCAGTTTGGCTTTCTGCATTCCTCAATGCATTGTTATCTTCCAACGGCGGGAGACCAGAGCCCCTGATTAGCTTGAGTGTTTCCTGATCGGCATCGGGGCCGACAACCCCAGGCAATGGGTAGCCGGAAGCGATCCAAGACTCATCCATAATGGACGAAATGCTAAAGACCGGCTTGAAATCTTTCGATTTGAAGTTCGGCTTTATTTTCGTTATCCGCTTGAGAAGATCAAACCTGAGG
The DNA here is from genome assembly GCA_947487165.1 of Burkholderiales bacterium. Taxonomy (GTDB): domain Bacteria; phylum Pseudomonadota; class Gammaproteobacteria; order Burkholderiales; family Burkholderiaceae_E; genus UBA4615. The sequence goes on along the minus strand of CANKWX010000120.1, from coordinate 5,155 downwards.
GCCCCCAGTATGTCGTCGTTGATATCTTTGCTCAGGCCGAAATCTGTCCCGAGTACGGCAGCCACGGCTGCCAAGCGGTTCATCAACTCTTCATATCTTTCTTTATATCCAGGAGCCTTTTGCGCGGCGGGACTATTCAGTTTCCTGACAGCCTCAATCAAAAAGGCTGTGACATTTTCGTCTTTCTGGATAAATCTACGATAGTTGCCGCTGGCTATGCCCGCTAATTCGTTAATGATCTGTATCGCGTCAACCTGTCGATTGCCATAATTGGTCTTACCATACCAGCCGCTGGGCAAGAGCTCCGAATTGTCTCGACCCCGACCACTTCCCCTTTGCGCAAAATATGCATAGTCTTTATCCCCAGCCTTTACCATCTCATCGATCTGCTCGCTGGTGTAGGGCAGAACGATCGGCCTGGTATTGCGGGGATCCTGAAACGTGATTCCCCCGCTTCCAGTACCTTTGATTCTGACACCGAATATTTTTAACGAAAGACCACCGCTAAGAAATACCTCCTCTCGCGTGAAGTGGGAAACAAGGCCTTTCGAAGAACCAAACTCCGCGGCTTTGGATACATAGCCTTCCGTATAGGCATAGGACAACGAACCCGCACTTTCGAACTTTGCATTTCCCAATGCGGAAACGAACTTGTATTCGGATGATCCAGGACGCAGTAATCCTAACCACTTCTCGATTTGCTCTTTGGGTATTGAACCCATTTTCCCAAGACTTCCATCGTACGAAATCTCGAGAACTCTGCTCTGCGACGTCCCTCGAACATCCAGACGATCATTCCCACTGGTAGAGCGCGCGAAGCTCCGACCGATTTTCAAGTCGAACGGGCTCGCTTTCGCTCCAGCCCCGATTACTCTGGCTCCACGAGCCAGTCTCCCGGGGCCAGGAAAGAAACGAAGCAACTCAGCAGCTTTTTTAGCGCTAAACATGCCGCTATAAGAAAATCTCTCCGTAAATTTCCCGACACCATTAAGCTGATGACCCGGATCCAAGTAGTACCGCGTAGTCCCGGCGACTCCAAAGGTGAAAGGGACGAGCGGCGGACTGACAGAGAGGCCTCTTTTTGAGCCAGACGCCCACCCACCACCCGTTGGTGTGTTTATCCCCAAGAGACCGAGGACTTTTTGTTGCTGAGTCAGCGGATTAGCAGGCATACAATTCTTTGAGCTGGATTTATTGATGAAAAATGATTCCGCGCCAACGCCTTCAGTGGCCCTGTCGCCGTGCGCGCTCGATGTCCGCCGGCGAGTGCAAGCCTCCGCTCCCGGCGCAAACTTTCAGACGAAACTGCCGCGGTGACCGATGAACGGTAGATCTCAATTGTTAACAGAGCGTTACAAACCTGTACGAAGCCTGAAAGACAAAAAACTTTTTTACTGCTCTTGCTAGGAAGAGCTACCTGACGAACGTGCAGCGCACGCTCTCACACTGCTGACGGCTTAATTCAGAAGGGTGTTCGTTCGGATTTCGCCATGACAGCAGCCAACAAGTCGGAGGTTCAGCGCACTAGAGCCGATGTTTGAGCGGCCCCGCGGCTACCTTAGTAATGGTTCGACATGGTCGGCAAAGCGATCGTGCCGACCGCCGGCTCCTGACGACCGGAGCCGGTCCGACCCGACAAGGCCTTGCCAACTTGGCCTCTTCGATGGTGATCCGACAGGCCGTGCGCAACTTCTCGAACACGGCAGGCGGCACGCCCGCGGTCGTCACGAAACAGTTCCAGGGCTTTTCGTCGAAACCCGGCAGGCCTTGCTCGGCGATGGTTGGCACATCCGGCAGCGCAGACGATCGCACCGCACTCGACACACCGAGCGGGCGCAGTCGGCCGGATTGAATATGCGGCAAGGCGGGCGTGATGGTGGACACCGCCAGGTCGACCTGCCCTCTCAGAAGATCGGCGATCTACTGGACTGCGCCTTTGTCGGGCACATGGGTCAGTGAAATGCCGGCGCGATCGCTGGAGAACTCGCCGATCAGGTAATGCGGGGAACCCACGCCGGCACTGGCGATGGCCTCACGCCGCGTCTTGTCAGGTCGATCATTGCTGTTAATGGCTGAAGTCTCCTTTGTCGTTGTGGTGAATCGCCCGAGGGCATCGGGCACAAGGGCCCTGTCTCAAAGCACGCCGTCGCGACGCATGTCGGCAATCTCATTCTGGCTGAAGCCCAGTTCGGTCAGCACATCGTCAGTGTCTTTTCCAACCGCCACGAGCGAACGATCAAGGCGCCCTGGCGTGCGCGACAAGGTTGCCGTCGGGGCCAGCACGCGAATCGGGCCACGGGTTTCGTGAGGCACCGTCGCCGCCATACCAGTGGCCACAACCTGCGGGTCGCTGAAGACCTGATCCATGCTGTAGATCGGACCACAGGGCACACCCGCTGCATTGAGCAGGTCGATCCACTCGGCGCTGGTGCGGGTTCGTAAGACCGCACCCAACTCAGCATTGAGCGCCTGCCGATTACGCGACCGATCAGGGCCGTGCGCAAATCGCGGATCGGTCGCCAACGCGGGTTGGCCGATCACTTCGCAGACCTTCACCCACATCGCTTCGCCGCCCGCGCCCAGATTCACATAGCCATCCGAGGTGGCATAAGCCGAAGTGGGCATGCCGGTCGGATGATCGTTACCGACCTGCCCCGGCACCTCGCCATCCACCAGAAACCGGGCGGCCTGGATCAACCGCGGCCAGGATGAAAAATCCTGACCCATCGCGCCATTGCGCTATCGCAGGCAGTGGCGTGGTCAGCAGCCGCTCGCCCCGAACGGTCTGCCTCTTTGCCTTCAACCCCAACTTGCGGGCAGCCCGCAACAGGGTGTCGAGGTCTGCAGCGCTGCAAGTCCGGAGTCCATAGTCGGTATTGGGTTCAGGCAATCGATGCACACTGACGCCGTCGAGGTGCCGGTTGAGAGTGCGCATCGCGGGCCCCCTTGCCAGGCGAATCGCAGGCAAGGGGCTAGCTCGAGCCTCTTTGGCTCAGTTCTTTGCGCCGAGCATACCGCGCAGCACTTGCTGAACAGCGTTGTAGTCCTGCATATCCAACTTCCCGACCACATCGGCTGACAGACCGGACAGCCCCGAGACCATTCGCAACTCGACGTCAGCAGGTCCCTCCGCATCGCGGTTGGCACTCATCACATCGCTGACCGTGGGGCGTCGCAGGGTGAGGCTCTTCACGGTCTTGCCATCGTGGGTGATCGGATAGGCAAGCTCGATGGTCATGGTCGTAGGCTGGGTCATTGGTTGCGTCTTCACAGGTTTAGAAGAAAAAACAGTTTTTCAAAAATTAAACGATTCAGGTATGACCTATTTCATGGTCATACACGCGTCGGCGGCTCAAAACGCTGCCAGCTCGATGCAAGCGCAGGAATCAGACCGGTTTTCTGGTCGCGCGTCAGTTCGGTCTGGCCGGCCGGGGGGACCGCAAAACTGGCCATCGCATTAACCAGATTATCGACCTTCGATTGCAGCAGTGTCTCGCCGGATTGCGTGCGGATTTCCTCGACACGGGCACCTGCCGCATTGCTGTACCAGCCCTGCACCACCACCGTGTCAGCGGTGCCCAGGATCCCGATCTCGAGGTCGGCGCCGGTATTGACCTTGCGAAACCACAACTGGCTGGCCGAAATCGAGCTGCCCAACTGCAGCACATCGACGCTGCCGGCTGTTGCATCGTTCTCCTGGATCACGTCCTTGCCGCTGCCACGCCCGAACAGATAGGTGTCACCGCCCGCACCGCCCGCCAGAACATCATTGCCGGCCCCACCGTCCAGCAAATCGCGGCCTGCACCGCCCTCCAGCAGATCGTCGCCGAGGCCGCCAGACAGGTTGTCGTTTCCGGCGCCACCTTTGAGGCTGTCCTTGCCAGCCCCGCCGTCAATCGCATCCGACAAGACGGTGCCGGTCAGGGTCTGATCACGACGGTCGCCGGTGAGCGTCGCAAGCGTGCCGCTTACCGAGCCAAGGTCGAGCCCGGATCCGATGGGTGCCACAACGTAGGCGGTCGTCTTGAGTTCGCTTGCTGCGCCCAGAGCGCCATCGGCTTGTCCCAATCTCACGGTGGCCTTGCTCCCGGTGGCGCGCACCAGATCGGCTCGCCCATCGCCGTTCACATCAACGAAGGACACGACGCCATCGGCGTTGTCGCTCATCCCCAGCGTCGTGGCACCAGCATTGACGCGCGCAACAGCAAGCGTATTGCCGCTGCTCGTGTTGCGCCGGATCACGATCTGGCCGGTCGCGGCGCCCGCCAGGCCGGTCTTGACCCAGATCAGATCGTCCTTGCTGTCGCCGTTGATATCGGCCAGTTGGAGCGCGTCATTGAAGTCGAAGCCGGCGGGCGCTGCAGCGCCTGTCAATGCCTGCCAGCTGCCAAAGCTCATCCGGCCAAGGATGTCTCTGCTGCCAATGGCCACTTGCAGGGTGTTGTTTGTGCCACGCCACAAGGTGTCGGCCACGCCATCGCCGTTGATGTCAGCATAGGCCTGCTCACCCAGACTCAGACTGCCTCCTTTGCCGATCGAGGCCAAGGCGATGCTGGCAACCGTGCCAATTTTTGTGAAATAAGCCGCTTTCAGGCTGCCATCGTCACCACTGAACACCAGTTCCGAGCGACCATCACCGTTGAGGTCGCTAAGCGAGTATTGACCCGCACTGCCCCAGCCAGGATTCCAGACCGCAGTGCTCCAGTAGCCCATGGTGCCGTCAGCCTGGCCCAGCGCCACGTGCAGGCGTGCGCCATCTCGCAAATGGTTGAGCACCATGTCTGCCCGGCCATCACCGTTGACATCGCCATACAGCATGTCCGAATCGCCGTACCAGCTGTGCGTCAACCGAGCGGCCTCAAAACTCCCATCGGCTCGACCAAGACTGATACGCGTACCCGTGCCGGAGATCGCCACCGAATTGAAGATTGAATCCAGTATCCCGTCGCCGTTGATGTCCGCCTTCAACGCTTGGCCCAGCGTCTGAACACCGTCGCGCAAGGCAGATGCGACCGTCGTGTCCACCGTCCCGTCGGCTTTGAAAAACGCCGCCTTCTGGCTTCCATCTGCGCCGCTGAACACCAGCTCAGAGCGGCCATCGCCATCGATGTCGTTCAGCGAGTACTGCCCCGCACTGCCCCAGCCAGGATTCCAG
>CANKWX010000119.1 GCA_947487165.1 Burkholderiales bacterium | reverse complement strand
TATACCGGTGCCTGGCCGCTTCAGACTCACACGCAGTGGGAAAGAACCGCTGCAACCCTCAAACAGCTGCCGCAATTGCGCCAGCGTCTGCGAGCGCTGGCCTCAATGGTCGGCCTGACCAAGGATCCTGCATGAACCCGATCGACATCCGCGGCATTATGGAATACCTGCCGCACCGTTATCCCTTTCTGCTGGTCGACCGCGTGCTCGAACTCGAGCACGGCAAGCGGATCGTTGCGATCAAGAACGTGACGATCAACGAGCCCTATTTCGTCGGTCATTTCCCGCATCTTCCGGTGATGCCGGGCGTGCTCATGATCGAGGCGCTGGCGCAGGCCGCCGGAATCCTGTCCTTTGAGACGCTGGGCCGCCGCTCGGATGCGAGTTCGGTGTTCTATTTCGTGGGCATCGACGGGGCGCGCTTCAAGCGCCCGGTCGTGCCGGGCGATCAGCTTCGTCTGGAAGTCGAGATTCTTCGCTTTGCCAAGTCGATCTCGAAATTCCGAGGCGTGGCGACGGTTGATGGTGCAGTGGCGGCCGAGGCCGAGCTGATGTGCACGCTGCGCGAGGTCGAGCCGCCCCAGCGTGTGGCGTCTCCTCCCCCCTCGGGCGTCTGACATCATGGCGACGATTCATCCGAGCGCGCAGGTCGATCCTGCAGCGAGCCTTGACGACGATGTCGAAGTGGGGCCGTTTGCGGTCATCGGGGCGGGCGTCGAGGTCGGTGCCGGGACCCGCATCGGCCCCCACGCCATTCTCGAAGGGCCGTCGCGCATTGGACGCGACAACCGTATCCATGCCCATGCAGTCATCGGCGGGGCGCCGCAAGACAAAAAATATCGAGGCGAGCCGACCCTACTCGAGATCGGCGATGGCAACACCTTTCGCGAATTCGTGACCGTCAATCGGGGCACGGTTCAGGATGCCGGCGTCACCCGCATCGGTAGCGACAACTGGGTGATGGCGTATGTGCATATTGCCCATGACTGCGTCGTCGGGGATCACACCATCCTGGCGAACACTGTCAATCTCGCCGGCCATGTCCAGATCGGCGACTGGGTGATTCTGGGTGGCTATACCGGCGTGCACCAGTTCTGCAAGATCGGCGCGCACGCCATGACCGGCGTTGGCACGGTTGTGCTGCACGATATTCCGCCTTTCGTGATGGCCTCGGGCAACACCGCCGCAGCCCACGGTCTGAATATCGAAGGGTTGCGGCGGCGCGGCTTCAATGCCGAGACGATTCAGGCCCTGAAACAGGCCTACAAGACGCTCTATCGGTCTGAGCTGACCCTGCAGCAGGCAAGGACGCAACTGGCATCCGAGCTCGAGGCCTTGAGCGCGATGCCTTCCGGCGGGTCGGCTGATGCGCTGCGCCTGCTGGCCGATTTTCTGGCCACGGTCAGCCGCGGCATCGTCCGCTGATGGCCGTTCGCGCACGACGAGCGACCTGATCGTGACATCGAGCCCGCCCGCTGCGTTCAGCCTCGGGATGGTTGCCGGCGAGACCTCCGGCGATCTGCTTGCGGGGGCGGTGCTCGCCGGTCTCACGCAACACCTTGGCGACCGCGAACTGCTGCAGGCCAGGGGGATCGGCGGGCCTGCGATGATTGCTCAGGGCTTTGATGCCTGGTGGCATTGCGAGGCGCTGTCAGTCCGTGGCTACGCCGAGGTGGTCCGAGAGTATCCGCGGCTTCGCTCGATGCGCACCCAGCTGCGCGAACGCTTGCTGCAGTGGCGCCCGGAGGTGTTCGTTGGCGTTGATGCGCCCGATTTCAACCTCGAGCTCGAGCGTTCGCTGCGTCAATCGGGCATCAAGGTGGCGCATTTCATCGGCCCCTCGATCTGGGCCTGGCGTGGCGGTCGAATCGAAGCCATTCGCCGCTCGGTCGACCATATGCTGCTGGTCTTTCCATTCGAGAAGAAGCTCTACGACGATGCCGGGATCGCCGCGACCTATGTCGGGCATCCGCTGGCCGATGCGATCCCATTGCAGGCCGATGTCGAGGGCGCCCGAACCCGACTCGGTCTGCCGCCCGGGCGCCAGATCGTCACGGTGATGCCGGGCAGCCGCGGCGGCGAGATCACCTATATTGCGCCCGCCTTTGTGCAGACCATCGCCTGGCTGTCGCAGCGGCGCACCGATCTGACCTTTGTCGTGCCGGCAGCCACCGAGCGCCTCTTTGCGCGCCTGCGGGATCTGCTCGCAGGCGGTGCGCTGCCCGATGGCACCGATTGCCGCCTGGTCATGGGCCATTCGCACGATGCCATCGCTGCCGCCGATGCGGTACTGGTCGCGAGCGGCACCGCGACCCTCGAAGTTGCCCTCTTTCGAAAACCGATGGTCATCGCCTACAAGATGGCCTGGGCAAGCTATCAGATCATGCGTCGGATGGGCTATTTGCCCTGGATCGGTCTGCCCAACATCCTGTGCAATGACTGGGTGGTCCCCGAGTTCGTGCAGGCGGCGGCAACCCCTGAGGCGATGGGCGCGGCCCTTCTGGCGCAGCTTGATGATCCGACGATGGCGGCCCGGCTTCAGGAGCGTTTTGCCGAACTGCATGACAGCTTGCGATGTGACACCGCCACGCGGGCCGCGCAGGCCTTGTTGTCGATGCGCGAGCAGCGGGCAGGCGCCCTCCGATGACCCGCTCGAGCGATGACAGACTTCGAGCGCAGGGGCGCAGGGGCGGCAGTGGCCGCATCAGCGAATGCGACCAAAGCAAGGAAGGCGACCAAAGTCACCAAGGCGGGCTTGCGCTGGGCTTCGATACCCGCATCGTCTGCGGCGTGGATGAGGCGGGGCGTGGGCCGCTGGCAGGTCCGGTCGTGGCCGCTGCAGTCATCCTCGATCCGGCCCGTGTGATCGACGGGCTGCGCGATTCGAAGAAGCTCTCCGAGGTCCGTCGCGAGTGGCTCGCCAGTGCGATCCGGGAGCGTGCGCTGGGCTGGGCGATCGGACAGGCGAGTGTCGCCGAGATCGATGAGCTCAACATCCTTCAGGCGTCGCTGCTGGCGATGCGCCGCGCGGTCGAGGCCCTGCCTCTGGCGCCGACCCTGGCCCGTGTCGATGGCAACCAGCCGCCGCGCCTGGCCTGCGGCGTCGAACTGATCGTGGCCGGTGATGCGACCGAAGCCTGCATCTCGGCTGCCTCGATCCTGGCCAAGGTCGAGCGCGACCGGCTGATGCTGGCGCTGCACAGCCTGCATCCCGAGTACGGCTTTGACCGGCACAAAGGCTATGGCACCGCACTGCATCTCGAGTCGCTCAAGCGCCATGGTCCGTGCAGCGAGCACCGCCGCAGTTTCGCCCCGGTCCGGGAGGCCTTGTCCTGATGACCGGTGGCGCGCGGCGCATCAGTTCTCGCGACAACCCGCTGTATCGCGAGTTCACCGACCTGTCCGGGTCGGCGCGCGAGCGTCGTCGCCTCGGTCGCTCGGTGCTCGAAGGCATTCACCTGTGTGAGGCGTATCTGCAGCGACACGGCGCCCCGCTGTCGTCGATCGTCAGCGAATCGGGCGCAGCCCACCCCGAAGTGGTCAGCCTGCTGGCGCAGCATGCAGTCGTCCCTGCCATCGTCGCCGACCCGCTTTTCGCCAGTCTGTCGACGCTCGCTCAAGGTATCGGCATCGCCTTGATTGTTGAGACCCCCAGTCCGTCCTTGCCCGACACCATCGAGCTCGATGCGGTCTACCTCGATCGGCTGCAGGACCCCGGCAATGTCGGTACTTTGCTGCGCACCTGCGCGGCGGCAGGCGTGAAGACGGTGTTGACCGCACCCGGCACCGCCTGGTGCTGGTCGCCGAAGGTGCTGCGTGCCGGCATGGGGGCGCATTTTCATCTGACCATTCATGAGGCGGTGCCCTGGCCCGAGGTGCGCCAGCGACTGCGGATCCCGGCGATCGGGACCCGTGCGAGCCAGGCCGAGTCGCTGTATCGCAGCGAGCTTGGCTCGCCATGCCTGTGGCTGCTCGGCAGTGAAGGCGAGGGCATCTCTGCGCTGGTGGCGGCCGATACCGACCGCTGGATCAGGATCCCCCAAAGTGCCGGTGTCGAGTCCCTGAATGTCGCCGCAGCAGGCGCCTTGTGCCTCTTCGAGCAGCGCCGACAGCGTGGCCTGCTCGACTGACTAGGGTTGCTCGAGCAGGGTCATCACCGTAGTCGCGATTTCCTCGATCGACTTGGTTGTTGATGACAGCCAGGGAATGTTCTCGCGGCGCATCATCGCTTCGGCCTGATTGACTTCGGTGCGGCAGGTCTCGAGCGAGGCATAGCGACTGCCCGGACGACGTTCGTTGCGAACCTCGGCGAGGCGCTCGGGCGAAATCGTCAGCCCAAAGAGCTTCGATTTGTAGCGATAGAGCTCAGCCGGCAGCTTGCCGCGATCGAAGTCGTCCGGGATCAGCGGGTAATTCGCGGCCTTTACACCGTGCTGCACCGCGAGGTACAGGCTGGTGGGCGTCTTGCCCGAACGGGAGACGCCCACCAGGATGACATCCGATTGATCGAGTTCCTTGTGCATCTGACCATCATCGTGTGACATCGCGAAATGGATGGCCTCGATGCGCTTCTTGTACGTCTCCGACTCAGCGACCGAGTGGAATCGCCCGATGGTATGGGTCGACTTGACACCGAATTCGGCTTCCAGTGGCTCCACGAATGCGGCGATCAGGTCCATGAACATCGCATTGGCGGTGCGCACGATGGCGTTGATCCGCGGATTGACCAGGGTGCTGAAAACGATCGGTCGATTGCGGTCGATGATGCCCTGCTGGTTGATGCGCTCGACCGCGTCTTCAGCCTTGGTCAGCTCATCAATGAAGGGAAGCCTGACCTGGCGCAAGCGCAATCCTTCGAACTGCGAGAGGATCGAATGTCCGAAGGTTTCAGCGGTGATGCCGGTGCCGTCCGACACGAAAAAGGCGGTGCGCTCCGGAACGCTCGTGCTGGAATCAGGCATTCAGATCTCGGCAAAGTAGAATCTGTCGATTATCGGGCTGGAAGGCCCCCGAGTGTTGCAGTCGTAGCGTTCCCGAGCGGTCGGGGCGTCGCGGTACGACTACAGCGCTCTCACCAATTTCAAACCCTCCAGGAAACTCCCATGAACAAACACGACGGACGCTACGTCGTTTCGCTCGATGCCTTGCGCATGACCGATGTCGAATCGGTCGGCGGCAAGAACGCCTCGCTTGGCGAACTGATCAGTCAACTTGCCGGCGCGGGTGTCCGCGTGCCCGGCGGCTTTGCGACCACAGCACTGGCCTTCAACGACTTTCTTGCTCAAAACGATCTGGTCGAGCGCATTCGCGCCCGGCTCGATGGCCTCGACGTCGACGATGTCAAGGCGCTGGAGCAGTGTGGCGCCGATATCCGGAAATGGGTGGTTGAGGCGCCGCTGCCTGCCCGTCTTGAAAATGAAATAAAACAATACTATCAAGAGCTTGAGAAGACTTCTTCAGGTGAAATATCAGTTGCGGTCCGATCTTCCGCGACCGCTGAAGACCTTCCGGACGCCTCCTTTGCCGGCCAGCAGGAGACCTTCCTGAATGTGGTCGGTATCGACTCGGTGCTGGATCGCCTGCGCCATGTCTTTGCCTCGCTCTACAACGACAGGGCGATTTCCTATCGGGTCCACAAGGGCTTCGCGCATGCCGATGTGGCGCTGTCGGTTGGCGTGCAGCGCATGGTGCGCAGCGATCTCGGCGCCTCGGGCGTGATGTT
>CANKWX010000118.1 GCA_947487165.1 Burkholderiales bacterium | reverse complement strand
GGTCGCGCGCGTTGAAGCGTTCAAGCCCCGCCTGGTGGTGTTCGTGGTCTATGGACAGAACCCGAATTCGGGCACCACCAGCATGATCGGTGCCACTCGCCTTGCGCAGGAGATCCGCGCACAGGCTCCCGAGTTTCCGATCGCCTTCGTGGGCTCGCACACCAGTGCCCTGCCCCGCGAAGTGTTGGCGCTGCCGTATGTCGATATCGTGTTCCAGAACGAGGGCGTCTATGCCCTGCACAATCTGCTGCGCGGCAACCTGAAGAGCGACGTTCATCGGGTCGCCGGCATCGGCTACAAGAAGCCTGATGGTCAGGGCACGTCCGTCATGTTCATGAATCCGCCGCAGTCGGTGGTGCCGCAGGAGCGCATGGACATCGATCTGCCGGGCTATGCCTGGGACCTGCTGCCCTATCGCGAGCGACCGCTGGATATGTATCGCGCGCATTTCTGGCATGCCGGCTTCGACCACTCCAAGCGCACGCCGTTTGCCGCGATCTATACCTCGCTTGGCTGCAACTTCGGCTGCGACTTCTGCATGATCAATATCGTGAACCGCGTCGACGACGGTGACGATGTTCATGCGGCCAACTCGCGCGGCATGCGCTTCTGGAGTCCGACCTTCATCGCCGGTGAGCTCGAAAAGCTCGCACGCATGGGTGTCGAGACGGTACGAATCAGCGATGAAATGTTTTTTCTGAACCGGCGCTATTACGAGCCGCTGCTCGAGCAGATCGTCAGTCGCGAGCTCAATCTGAGGATGTGGGCCTATGCGCGGGTCGATACCGTGCGACCTGCCGCGCTCGATCTGTTTCGGCGCGCCGGCATCGGCTGGCTGGCCCTGGGCATCGAGGCCGGCAGCCAGCTGGTACGCAAGGAAGTCTCCAAGGGCAGCTTTCAGGAAGTCAACATCCGCGAGATCTGCGACACGGTGAGATCGGCCGACATCAATGTCATCAGCAACTACATTTTCGGCTTTCCGGAAGACACGCTGCAGACCATGCAGCAGACGCTTGAACTCGCGCTCGAACTCAACACCGAGATGGCCAATATGTATCCCTGCCAGGCGCTGCCGGGCAGCCCGATCCATCGCCGTGCAATCAAGGAAGGCTGGCAGCTGCCCGACAGCTACGCCGGCTATGCCTTTCTGTCGTATGACTGCCAGCCGCTGGCCACCAAACATGTGAGTGCCGCCGAGGTGCTGCGTTTTCGCGATGAGGCCTGGCAGACCTACTTCAGCAATGCCGACTACCTGGCACTGGTCGAGCGCAAGTTCGGTGGACAGGAGCGCAGGAATGTTGAAGACATGGCGAGCATCCGGCTCAAGCGCAGGTTGCTGGGGGACTGAGTGGCGGTTTGGCGGTGTCAGGCTGTCAAGGCTGCCTGTCCACCGATGGTCGTTCACCCATCGCGCTGCCCTCTAGGCAGCACTGTCTGAGCGCGTCGTTCAGGCCAGGTGCGACAGGCTTGCGTCGAGAATCGGCGGCAAAAGGCGGCTCATCGGCATTTCGCTGCGAAACCGCTCAAGGATGCCTTCGGCAAGCCTGCGCTTATCGGGCTGGTCGAGCGCCGCTTCAGCCCAGTCGACAAATTCGTCGGCTGGCAGATGCAGGACATAAGGGTCGAGCGGGCACTTCAGTTCGTACTCCTCATGAGCGACAAAGTTGGCATGCTCGATGTTGAAATGCATGCGCGAAACCGACGGGATCGCATTATTGGGAGAAAGCCGCAGATTGAGACACACCTTGCTGCGCGACAGATTCTCGAAACGCAGGTAGTCGGCATAGCCCGGCTGGTCGAAGCGAACCCGATGACCCCGTTTTTCCAAAGCCGCCACGATGCCCTGCCGGTAATCGGTCAGGCTGCCGGACCCATAGAAATCGATGTCCTTGGCATGATCGGGCAGGTGCTCGAAGCGACGAAAGCCCTCGACATGGCCATGCGGCAAAAAGAGCACCGGCTTGTCGGGCAGCAGCGCGCGGTAGCCCTCGATCATGCTCTCGGCAAGCACCCAGACCGCCTCACAATACCGGGCAGCCTGCAGGAATCCCTCGGTACGCTTGCGCCAGTATTCAACATTGCTGTAGTGCCAGTGATTACTGACCACGCCACCGTTGAAGACGCCGCCGACGATCGGTTCAGTACCGATCACGACATAACGGGCGCCCATCCGATAGCCCTTCTCGATGGCTTCCAGATGGGCTGGCTCTGGAAAGTGTTCCATCATGACGTTGACTCGGTCAGCGCTGATGGACACATTGATTTGCGAGTCCTGACCACAGTCGCGCAGGGCGTTGCGCAAGAAGATTACGGTGTCGGCAATACCGTTGTGAGTGTTGTGATTGCCAGTAAGCACTGAAAACTTCATAAGCAACTCCGAAAAGGGTCAGGGCAAACCAGATTGACGGCCTTGCAATCAGGCGCAAAAGAATTTTCCGTCTTTGCAAAAGACCCACCAGAAGCCTTCCTCCATTCCAACCTCACCGAACGCTTCGTGAACCGCCAACATCACGCCGGGGTGAAAATTGTGAGGATCACGCAGGTAGTCGCGGGTTCGGTTGATGTGGGCGATCTCGAGCAACTCCGGGCTCGGCAATCGCTCGAGGTCGTCGCCGCAAATCAGCGAGAACTCCTTCTTGGCCAGACGCTTTGCGTCGATCAGGTTGCGCTTGACCGACTCGTACTTGTGATCGCCGTCAACATAGATGAAGTCGAACAGGTCGTCCCGCATTCTCGACAGCACCCGCTCTGATTCCCCCCTGATGATGTCAATGGCAACCTTTCCGGGCTGGTTGTTTTCGAATTTGCAGACCGACAGAATCGTCGAGAGATAGGCCTGCAAAACCTGCGCATCCATGCCCGCGTAGTCATATTGGGCATCTGACAGATCACTGGCACTCGAGTAAGGCTTCCACGGATCCACAAGGGTCAAGGTCGACCCAGCCATCAAATGCTCAAGCCATATCTGGGTCGAGCCTTCGCCATACCAGGTGCCGATTTCGAGCGCGTCCACCGGCTTCTTGAAAATCTGAATCGCCTGCTTCATCAGTCCCGCCCTGAAGGGCCAAGCCTGATTCGTCGCGATTGCGGGCAGTCTGCTGTTCATTAGATCGATTCCATTCCGCCTTGCGCGAATTAGGCCAGGGACACCGCGCCCCGACTCGGACAGATGCCGGGTCGTCAGCGAAACGATGACCACGGAGTTTGAGAGACACGCGGAGTTTGCGTCGAATGCCGAAGAGAGAGTCTTCGGAATAGCGCACCTATTTCGGACATTTCAGGTCAAAAGCGATGGCAGGCAACGGTCAAAAAAACGGCTCAATTTCGTGCTTCTGTCACGATCAATCAGGTGCGAAGATCGTCGCGTTCAGACAAAACAGGGAGGTGGATCCCGTGAAAGCAGCCTTTCTCGATCGCGATGGGGTCATCAACCTCGACACCGGTTATGTGCACCGCTGGGACGAATTCATTTTCGCCCCGGGCGCCATCGCGGCCATGCGCGACCTGCAGACCGCAGGCTTCATGCTGATCGTCGTGACCAATCAGGCCGGCATTGCGCGCGGCTATTACTCGACTGGGCAGTTCGAGACCCTTACCGCGCAGATGCTCGGGCACCTCGAGCGCGAGGGCGTCTCGATCAGCGCGGTCTATCACTGTCCGCATCATCCGGCGGGCATCGTCCCGGCACTTGCCATTGAGTGCGATTGCCGCAAGCCCTCGCCAGGCATGCTGCTCGCGGCAGCGCGCGAGCACGGCCTGTCGCTCGCTGACTCGATCCTGATCGGCGACAAGCCCTCCGACATCGGAGCCGCTCACGCTGCTGGCGTCGGTCGTGCCTATATGGTCGAGTCGGAGAACATCGACTCGATCAGCACCGGTGTGACAAGCGACGGCGTCTTTGCGAGCCTGCCTGCCTGCGTCGATTACATCCTGGGACGAGCCTGATCAGGCTGATTCGACCTGCGACGGCGCTCACCACAGCAATCACGACGTCGCATCAATCAGCCACAGCACCGCCACCCCAGCTGCCATGCCCGGAAACGCGCTTTTCGCCAAACGCGAAACCAGCAAAGCAGCCAGCGCCGCCGGCAGTCGGGCATCCACCCAGACCGACGCAAGGCTTGCGCCGGGCGCAATCAGCGCCTCGGCCATCGATGGCGTGACCAATGCGACCAGCGCGGCCAATGGCGCATGGCGCAGTGCGCGTTCGATCGCACCCCGCGGCTGCCAGCGCATCGGCACGACCAGAAACGCATTGCGCGTGAGAAACACCATCACCACCAGCCCGGCGATCGCCCCCCAGACCTGCGCATCCGACAGCCTCACGATGCCCGCCCTCCGATGCGCTCAAGCGGGCGGGTCATCAGCATGGCCACCGCCACGCCGATCGCAATCGCGGCGAACATCCCGCCGCGCCAGGGCCAGTCACGGCCGATGACCGCCACCACCGCCGCCGGCACCGCAATGCCCCAGGCCAGACGGGTCGACATCATCGGTCCGATGATCGCCACCACCGCGAGCAAGCCGACGAAAGCCAAGCGTGGCGAATCGGGGATCAGACCGGCAACCCCAACCCCCACCGCCGTGCCGAGCGTCCAGCCGAAATAGACCAGCCCGTTGGCACCCATGAAGCGTGCCGCACGGTCGCGTTCAGACATCGATGCAGCAGCCTTTTGCTGCCCAGCCAGATAGGCGGCCAGGCCGGTGTCGGTTGTCATCCATCCGATCAGCAGCCGCTGCGCCATCGGTCGGCCGCGAAACTCGTTGGCCACCACCGCGCTGTAGACCACAAAGCGCAGATTGGCCAGCAACGCGGTCAGCCAGATCGCCGGCAATGCGGCGCCCTGTGCAATCAGTGGCAGGGCTGCAACCTGCGCGGTGCCCGAAAACACCAGCATCACCATGCCAAGCGCCTGCATCGACGACAGTCCGCCCTTGACCAGCGCCATGCCGATGGCAGCGCCCCAGCAGAAGGTGCCGAAGACCGTGCCGCCGATCAGGCGAGCGCCGTCGAGCAAGGCGGCGCGTTCAGACGAGGCTTGCGGCATCGATGCACATCGGGGGGATTCACGAAGGGCTCAGCCGGTGTCTCGATCAGCTCAGCCGCCGGTACGCCCGAACCGCCAGCCGACCGAACGGCTTGCCACCAGGGTGACGATCAGCGCGACCAGCACGATCGGTATTGACAGCTGATTCAGCATGTACCAGCCCTGGACATGCAGCAGCGCTCCGGACGAAAACGAGGACGTCACCATGACCGCGAACACGCACGCATCATTGAAGCCCTGAACACGGTTTTTTTCACTCGGCTGATAAGAAGTGGTGAGCAGGGTGGTCGCCCCGGTGTACATGAAGTTCCAGCCCACGCCCAGGGCAAACAGGGCCACGGTGAAGTGCCACAACTCCAGGCCCGAGAGCGCCACCGCCGCCGACAGCAGCATCAGCAAGCAACCCGCGACCATCACCGGCACGACGCCGACCGCGCCGATCAGCGATCCGGTGAAAAGCCCCGGCACGAACATGCCGATCACATGCCACTCGAGCACGCGCGCTGCAGCCGAATAGGGCTGGCCGCAGACCTTCATCGCCAGCGGCGTCGCGACCATCAGCAGGTTCATGACGCCATAGGCCAATGCCGCAACAAGGACGGCGCTCCAGGCATTGGGTTGAGCCAGGATCTGACGCAGCGGGCGCGCCGGGCCCTGCACCACGGTCTGCTTCGACTCGGGCAGATGCAACCACTGTGCCGCGATCAGCGACAGCACCGCAAAGACGGTCAGGGCCAGGTAGGAGCCGGAATACAGTGTTGGCAGCCATTCCCGCGTCACCTTCGAGAGTTCGGGCCCGACCACGCCACCCACGATGCCGGCAGCCAGCACCAGCGAAATTGC
>CANKWX010000117.1 GCA_947487165.1 Burkholderiales bacterium | reverse complement strand
CATGCGGGCGGCTTCTTCATCGAGATTGACGCCCGAGACCGCAGTGCGCGCGCTTTCCGCGTCGTCAAACAGCCGCTGACTCATATCGCCGGTCGCCTTGGCAGACTGCGCACGCGTACCGACTTCGCCCACCAGATCGGCATAGCGATCGATGACCTTGGCGCCGTCGACATTGCTCGCATCGCCGAGCGACTGCATCGCCCTCGCGTTGCGGTTGTCACCCGCCGGATTGGCAGTCGCCACGATCTGCATCGTGTCGCCGGCCTTGGGCGCACCCGACAACTTCAACGACCAGCCGTTGTAGCTGAGAGTCATCCCTGGGGTGTAGGTCAGCCCGGTCGGATTGCCGGTGCCGGTGCCGGTGACATTGAAGGTGCCGGCGCCGGTGAAGGTGATCGAGACCGGCTGACTGGTATTGGCGCCGATGGCCGAGATGTCGAGACCGCTGGCCGACAAGTCACCGGTGTTGGCGGAGCCCGGAACCGTCGTCACCGGCAGCGCAGTGGCCAGACGCGACGGATTGGTCAGCATCGACTTGACGCCCGACACATAAGAGCTGGCAGCGCGCAACAGGAAGGTGTCACCGGCGGCCGGTGTGCCCGACCCCAGCGAGACCGTCAGACCGTCGACCACCTGGGGCAGCGAGCCGAAAGTCTGAACGTTACTGTCGGACAGCCGTGTCAGGCTGTATTGCGTGCCGTCGAAACTGATCGAGTAGTCGCTCGCCTTCAATGCGCTGCCGTTGGTGATCGCTGCGGTGATCTGCGCAGTACCGGTGTTGGCCGCCACCGGCGACACGCTCGGCGAACCGATCCCGAACAGCGCCTGTCCGGCCGTGCCGGTGGCATCGACGCCACGCGCCTGGCGGTCGTTGAAGCTGATCGCGACCGCGGCAGTAATCTGGCCGAGTCGCGCTCGCGCCTCGCCGACATCGCTGTCGGCGAACTGAGCCAGGCCTGCGAGCTTGCCGCCAAGTTCGGAAGGTGTCAGCTGGATCGATGTGCCATTGGAGCGCATCACCTGGACATCCAGCTTGCTGGCATCGAGTTCGTTGTTCACCAGCTTGAGCTGCGCGAAGTTGTTGCCCACCACCAGCGGCTCGCCGCGGGCAGACGAGACCGTGACCATGCCATTAGCACCGATGGTGGCATTGGCGCGCATGACTGAATTCAGATCGCCCAGCAGCTTGTCGCGCTGGTCATAGAGATTGTTCGGGGCAGACAGGGACGCATTCGCATTGCCGAGTTGCTGATTGAGCGACGCCAGCGACTTGAGGGTGTCGTTCGCCTTGCTCACCTCGGTCGACATCTGTCCGTGCGCCGACGACGCCAGTTGCTGCATCTGCCCGTCGATCTGGGCAGCGCGGCTGGCAAAGGCCGAGACCTGCGCTAGGACCGCGCCGCGCGCCGACGAATCGCCGGGATGCGCGGTCACATCGGCAAACGACGCCACCAGCGCGTCGTAGGCTGCTCCCATGCCCGTCTCAGGATTACCGAACAGATTGTCAAGGCGGTTCAGGCCATCGCTGCGGGCAGTGTCCTGCGCGGCACCCGAGCGATTCGCATTCGACTCGCGCACCAGGAACTCGTCGTAGACCCGCTGAATCTGGGCAACATTGACCCCCTGGCCGATGAAGCCGGAGGTGCCGTTGTTCCCGACTTCCTGAAGCAGCGCTTCACGGCGCACATAGCCGGGCGTCGACGCATTGGCGATGTTCTGCCCCGTCGTCTGGAGCTGGATCGATGCGGCATTCAGCGCACTGCTGCCGATCCTCAATAGACTACTCATCGCCGCCTCCGAATCATCAGGTTGCCACGCGTCGCAGCGAAAGCGCCTGCGTGATAGTGCTCGTCAGCTTGGACGCATAGTTGGGGTCGGTCGCATAGCCCGCGCGCTGCATGTTTTTCGCAAACGATTCGACCGACCCGCCGGCGGACAGCACCCCGGCATACCGCGGATTCGAGGCCATCAGACGTGACCAGTCGGTAAAGGCCTCTTCATAGCTGCCGTAGGCCCTGAATCGCTCGACCGTCTTGATCATCTTGCCGTCGACAAACTCGCTGGTGGTCGCATCGACGGTAGCGCCTTTCCAGCCTGCTCCGGCCTTGATGCCGAAGAGGTTGAATGAGGTGCGGCCATCGGCATACTTGAGTTCCTGACGGCCCCAGCCCGACTCGAGCGCCGCCTGGCCCACGATGAATCCTGCCGGCACGCCAGTGGCACGCTGGGCGTTGGATGCCGCGCCCCACATGCGGTCGACGAATGCAGCCGGTGCCGCAGCAGGTTTTCCGGTAGCACCGGTAGCAGCCGACGCAGCGGCGCTGTCCGGGCCGAGCATCGGCATGCCGCTCAAGCCATCACGCCGCATGGTCGGTGCTTTCATCGCCCTGGCGCGCGCCGCGGCGGCGGCAGCTGCCGCCATCTGCGAGCCGGCCGGAAAAATCTCCTCACCATCGCCCGATGCGGCATTGGCGGGGGGCGCATCGAAGGCCGCCAGATTGCGGGCAATGCCGGCTGCCGAGACCTTCGGCACACCGCCGGCACCGCCGGCCGCGTTCGCATCCGGTGGCATATTGCGCATCAGCTGCTTGGCGATCAGTTCGCCCAGCCCACCCGGTTTGCCGGTCATCCCCTGTGCGAACTGGGTATCCAGCATGCTCTGGAACGTGTCGCTGCCTGTGCCCTCGAGCATCCCGCTCTTGGGCACCGCGTCGCGCATGCTCTTCATCACCATCTGCATGAACAGGGCCTCGAACTGCGAAGCGGCCTGGCGGATGGACGCCTTCGGATCGCGCGCAGCGCCGGTTTTCAGCGCATCAAGCGAGCGAGCGTCAGACGCCAGCGAGCCGGACACATTCGCTGTCATATGATTTCAAGCTCCGCCTTCAGACTCCCCGCTGCCTTGAGCGCCTGCAGGATGGTGATCAGATCCTGCGCGGTCGCACCCAGACTGTTGAGCGCCTTGACGACGTCAGCAAGCTTTGCGGCACCATCAATCATCATGAGTGCCGCGCCGTCCTGCTTGATCTGGATATCGGCCTTTTCGGTGACAACTGTAGCGCCCTGTGAAAACGGACCCGGCTGGCTCACCATCGGCGTGGTCGAAATCGACACCGACAGGTTGCCGTGGGCAACGGCGCTCGGTGCCAGCGTCACCGTCTGATTCATCACCACCGAGCCGGTGCGCGCATTGACGATCACCTTGGCCGGCGGCAAGCCGATGGATACATCGGTGTTCTCGAGCTCGGACATGAAGGCGACCCTTTTTTCGGGGCCTGGCATCCTGACTTTAATGACGCGTGCATCAATTGCCTGGGCGACCGGCTCTTCGTCGGCCGACACGCGATTGCGTCGGTTGATCGCTTCGGCCACCTGCGTCGCGGTCGAGAAGTCGGTGGTCTTGAGCTCGAGATGGATCGACTCGAACTGCAGGGTATTGTTGGGCACAGCTCGCTCGACGGTCGCGCCGGCCGGAATCCGCCCGGCGCTCAGCGTATTGATCGTCACCTTGCTGCCTGCCGCCGCGGCCCCAGCGCCGCCGATGATCAGGTTGCCCTGCGCCATCGCATAGATATTGCCGTCGGCACCTTTGAGCGGCGTGAGCAGCAGCGTGCCACCTCGCAGACTCTTGGCGTTGCCGATCGACGAGACGGTCACGTCGATGTTCTGGCCGGGCTGAGCGAAAGCCGGCAACTGGGCGGTCACCATCACTGCCGCAACATTCTTGAGCTGGGGATTGACGCCGGCAGGCAGGGTGATTCCCAGCTGCTGGAGCATGGTGAGCAGACTTTGCGAGGTAAACGGTGCCTGAGTGGTCTGATCGCCGCTGCCGTCCAGGCCGATGATCAGGCCGTAGCCGTAGAGCTGGTTGGTACGAACACCCTGCACCGAGGCAAGATCCTTGATCCGCTCGGCGCGGGCGGTGCCGCCCGCCGCCAGCATCGACACCGCAAACAGCGCGAGCATCAGCAAACCCGGGCCCGAAAGGCGCGTCGGAAGATTTCGTGAAAGGGCAACAAGCCTTGCAAATGATCGATTCATGCTCTTTCCTACAGCGGCGCAAAACTGAAGAAAAGCTTTTGCAGCCAACCGGTCGTCATGGCGCGATCAATGTCGCCGCGCCCCCTGAACTCAAGTCGCACATCGGCCACCTGAGTCGAGGCGATCATGTTCGGCGGACGGATCTGACGCGGATCGATCACGCCCGAAAACCGCAGTGAATCGACGGTCTGGTTCACGCCAACCTGTTTCTCGCCAACGATCAGCAGATTGCCGTTGGGCAACACTTCGGTGACCGTCGCCGTGATCGTCCCGGTAAACACATTGGTGCTGCCGGAAGTGCCCTTGGACGCGGTGTCGTTGTTGAGCCCGCCCTCAACCTTGCCCCGGGTCACGCTCGGGGCCGTCGGATTGATGAACGGAATCGCAGTGACCGAGCCCTCGATCTTGCCGGTTCGATTGATCGCTGCATTCGAGCTCTGGCTTGCGGTGGTGTTTTCCTGGATGGTGACCAGCACAATGTCGCCGACCATGCGAGCCCGGATGTTTTCGAACAGCGGCCGATAGGCTTCGCCGCCGGGAAAGATCGAGCCGGCACTCGCTGGCGCTACGACCGGCATCGCGGTCATCTGTGCCCACGGACGGGGCTGTGCCACATCGACCTGCGGTCGGGTGATATCGGCGCAGGCCGCCAGACCGCACAGCATCACTGCCGCGCCGACGCGCGCCATCCGTTGCGAAACCATTGAACCGGTCATCATGAGCCTCACAGCTGGGCGAGCTTGCCGAGCATCTGGTCGGACGTCTGGATGGCCTTCGAATTGATTTCGTAGGCGCGCTGGGTCTGGATCATCGCGACCAGTTCCTCGACCACGTTGACATTCGAGGTCTCGACATAGCCCTGGCTGACCGTGCCGTGCCCGTTGACGCCGGCCACCGCCACCGCCGGCGTGCCGGAGGACACCGTCTCGCGATAGAGGTTCTGGCCAGCAGGATCGAGTCCGGCCGGATTGATGAATGTGGCGGTCGTGATCTGGCCGAGCGTGGTCGTGCCGGTCGAAGACGTCGAGGTCACCGTACCGTCGGAGCCGATGCTCAGCGCGGTCGAGTTGGCAGGAACCGTGATCGCCGGAATCAGCGGATAGCCGTTGGCGGTCACCATCTGGCCCTGCGAATCGACCTTGAAGCCGCCGTCCCGGGTATAGGAGGTGGTGCCATCGGGCATCTGGACCTGGAAAAATCCATTGCCGTTGATCGCCAGATCCATCGGGTTTTCGGTCTTGTTCAGGTTGCCCTGAGTAAACAGGCGGGTCGTGCCGACCGGGCGCACACCGGTGCCCAGCTGCAGGCCGACCGGCGTGGTGGTCGCCTGGGTTTCCTGCGAGCCTGCCTGCCGCATGTTCTGGTAAAGCAGATCCTCGAACTGCGCGTGGGCGCGCTTGTAGCCGTTGGTGCTGACGTTGGCCAGGTTTTGCGAGATGGTGTCGAGCTGCATCTGCTGCGCATCGAGACCGGTTGCCGAAATCCAGAGTGATCGAATCATGATCCCTTACTCCCTAGCCGTTATTGGCGAGCAGCTTGGCTGCCCGTTGTTCGTTACTTTCGACGGTCTGCATCATCTTCATCTGCATCTCGAACTGACGGGCCGCGCCGATCATGCCGACCATCGAGGCCACCGGATTGACGTTGCTGCCTTCAACCGCGCCGGCGACGATTTTCACCAGCGGATCAGCCGGCGCAGGATCACCACCCCGCATGCGCATCAGGCCATCGACGCCCTTGCGCAGTTCACCTGGCCCGGGATTGACCAGCTTGATCGTTCCCATCGTGGTCGGTGGCGTTGTGCCCACCTTGGCGCTGACCGTACCGTCAGAGCCGATCGCCACCTCGGCGCCCTGCGGGATCACGATCGGGCCGCCGTCGCCCATCACCGCCAGTCCTGCGGGGGTCTGCAACGTGCCGTCAGCCGACACTGCCAGGCTGCCAGTGCGGGTGTAAGCCTCGT
>CANKWX010000116.1 GCA_947487165.1 Burkholderiales bacterium | reverse complement strand
CGCTTCGGGTCGAAAGCCGCCGGCCGAGCCGCC
Source organism: Burkholderiales bacterium (assembly GCA_947487165.1). Classification (GTDB taxonomy): domain Bacteria; phylum Pseudomonadota; class Gammaproteobacteria; order Burkholderiales; family Burkholderiaceae_E; genus UBA4615. The sequence continues at coordinate 6,155 of CANKWX010000116.1, read as the reverse complement.
AGCGGTCGACCATACTCAAACAGCGGCCAGGTCGAAGCGATCGAGGTTCATGACCTTGCTCCAGGCAGCCACGAAGTCGCGGACGAATCGCTCGCCGGCATCGGCGCCGGCATACACCTCGGCCAGCGCGCGCAGCACCGAATTCGAGCCGAAGACCAGGTCGGCGCGCGTGGCGGTCCACTTCAGCTTGCCGGTCTTGCGGTCTTTGCCCTGGTAGGCATCGCCGCTCGGCGTCCAGGTCGTGCCCATGTCGAGCAGGTTGGCGAAGAAGTCGGTCGAGAGCACGCCCGGTCGGTCAGTGAAGACGCCGTGACTGCTGCCGCCGGTGTTGGCGCCCAGCACGCGCAGGCCGCCCACCAGCACGGTCAGCTCGGGTGCGGTCAGCGTGAGCAGCTGTGCCTTGTCGACCAGCAAGTGCTCCACCGCAACCCCGGCGGAGCCCCTGAAGTAGTTGCGAAAGCCGTCGGCGACCGGCTCGAGCACCGCAAAGGATTCGGCGTCGGTCTGGTCCTGGGTGGCATCCACCCGGCCGGGGGCGAACGGCACCTCGATGGCGATACCCGCCGCTCTGGCCGCCTGCTCAACGCCCACGCCGCCGGCCAGCACGATCACATCGGCCAGCGACAGCTTGCCCGATGCCTGCTGGATCGCCTCGAGCCTGGCGAGCGTCGTCGCGAGTTCATCCGGCGTGTTGACCTCCCAGTTCTTTTGCGGCGCCAGGCGGATGCGAGCGCCGTTGGCGCCGCCCCGCTTGTCGCCGCCGCGAAATGTCGAGGCCGAGGCCCACGCGGTTGAAACGAGCTGAGCGACTGTCAGTCCCGATGCAACGATCTTCGATTTGAGGTCGGCAATGTCGGCGGGCGCAGGCGTCGGCAGCGTGGCTTTGGGCAGCGGGTCCTGCCAGATCAGATCGTCTTTGGGCACTTCAGGGCCGAGGTAGCGTGCTTTCGGGCCCATGTCGCGGTGGGTGAGCTTGAACCAGGCCTGTGCGAAGGCGTCGGCGAAGGCCTGCGGGTTGTCGAGGAAGCGACGCGAAATTTTCTCGAACGCCGGATCCATCCGCATCGTCAGGTCGGTGGTCAGCATCGTCGGCTTGTGCTTCTTGCCTGGGATATGCGCGTCGGGAATGATCTCCGGCGCGTCCTTGGCCACCCACTGCTTCGCACCGGCAGGCGAATGGACCAGCTCCCAGTCGTACTTGAACAGGTGCTCGAAGTAGTCGTTGCTCCAGCGTGCCGGCGTGGTGGTCCAGGTGACTTCCAGGCCGCTGGAGACGGTGTCTTTGCCGTGGCCGCTGCCGAAGCTGCTGTGCCAGCCAAGGCCCTGAGCCTCGAGCGGTGCACCCTCGGGTTCGGGACCCTTGTGCGATTCGGGCGCTGCACCGTGGGCCTTGCCGAAGGTGTGGCCGCCGGCGATCAGGGCGACGATCTCCTCGTCGTTCATTGCCATGCGGCCGAAGGTGACGCGGATGTCATGGGCGGCGGCGACCGGGTCACCGCTGGCGTTCGGCCCCTCGGGGTTCACATAGATCAGACCCATATGGGTCGCGGCCAGGGGTTGGTCGAGGTCGCGGTTGCCGGTAAAGCGCTTGTCGGTGGCGAGCCATGTGGTTTCGCTGCCCCAGTTGACATCGTGGTCCGGTTCCCAGACATCGACCCGGCCGGCAGCGAAGCCGGCGGTGCGAAAGCCCATCGACTCCAGCGCCACATTGCCGGCCAGCAGCAGCAGGTCGGCCCAGCTGATCTTCTGGCCATACTTGCGCTTGATCGGCCAGAGCAGTCGGCGCGACTTGTCGATATTGACATTGTCAGGCCAGCTGTTGAGCGGCGCGAAGCGCTGCTGCCCGCGACCGCCGCCGCCGCGACCGTCGGCGGTGCGGTAGGTGCCGGCAGCATGCCAGGCCATCCGCACGAACTGTGGACCATAGTGGCCGAAGTCGGCCGGCCACCAGTCCTGCGAGTCGGTCATCAGCGCCAGCAGATCCTTCTTCAGCGCGAAGTAGTCGAGCTTCCTGAATTCCGCTGCATAGTCGAAGTTCGCACCCAGCGGATCGGATTTGTCCGAGTGCTGGCTCAGCAGCTCAAGGCGAAGCTGGTCGGGCCACCAGTCGGTGTTCGTCGTGCCGCCGCCGGCGGCGTGGTTGAACGGACATTTTGCTTCGCTTGACATGGTCCTCTCCTTGGGTGATTGGGTTCTGGCCACCCGGTGGGTTGGCGCGGCGGCAGTTACTCCACTGTCACCGACTTCGCGAGATTCCTGGGCTTGTCCACATCGGTGCCGCGGGCAAGCGCTGCGTGATAGGACAGCAGCTGCAGCGGCAGCACATGCAGGATCGGCGACAGCGGGCCGGCATGGTCGAGCAGGTTGATCACATGGATGCCGTCGCCGGCCTCGATATGCGTGTTCTGGTCGGCAAACACGAAGAGCTCGCCGCCGCGGGCGCGCACTTCCTGCAGATTGCTCTTGAGCTTTTCGATCAGCGAATCGTTGGGGGCAACCACCACCACCGGCATCGCGGCATCGACCAGCGCGAGCGGCCCGTGCTTGAGCTCGCCCGCGGCATAGGCCTCGGCATGGATGTAAGTGATCTCCTTGAGCTTGAGCGCGCCTTCCATCGCAATCGGAAAATGCATGCCGCGCCCCAGAAACAGTGCGTTCTGCTTGGCGGCGAAAAGTTGCGCCCACTCCTTGACCACCGGTTCGCACTCGAGCACGCGGTTGAGGGCTGCCGGCAGATGCCGCAATGCGGTGAGCAACTCGCGCTCGCGCTCGGCGGTCAACATTCCGCGCTGCTTGGCCAGCACCAGGGTCAGCACGAAGAGCGCGGCGAGCTGTGTCGTGAAAGCCTTGGTCGAGGCAACGCCGATCTCGGGGCCGGCCCGCGTGAGGAACCGCAGCTTCGAGGCACGGATGAGGGCCGACTCGGGGACATTGCAGATGCTCAGGGTGTCGGTCATGCCGAGCGATTTGGCATGCTGCAGCGCGGCCAGGGTGTCGGCGGTCTCGCCTGATTGTGAGATGGTGATGACCAGGGTATCGGCCATCTCGACCGAATCGCGATAGCGATATTCGCTGGCGATTTCGACTGCTACCGGAATGCGCGCGATGGACTCGATCCAGTATTTCGCCACCAGCCCCGAGTGATAGCTGGTGCCGCAGGCGAGGATCAGCAGCTGCTTCGTGCGCGCGAAGATCGGCTCGGCATCGGCGCCAAACAGGCCCGCCGACAGCGAGGAGGCATTGGTCACCATCTCGAGCGTGTTGGCGATCGCGCCGGGCTGCTCGAAAATTTCTTTTTGCATGTAGTGCGCATAAGGGCCGAGCTCGATCGAGTCGGCCGACAGCTGACTCTCGACGATGGCACGCTGCGCCGGGCGGCCCTGATCGTCGACGATGCGATAGCCATCGGTGCCAAGTTGCACCACATCGCCTTCTTCAAGATAGGAGACATGACGGGTGACCTGCAGCAGTGCCGAGGTGTCAGACGCCAGAAAATTTTCGCCCTTGCCGCTGCCGCCGTGCCCCACGCCGAGCAGCAGGGGTGAGCCGCGACGCGAGCCGACCACGGTGTCGGGCTGCTGCGAGTTGATCGCGGCAATCGCATAGGCGCCATCAAGCCGTTTGACGACCGCCTGCACCGCTTCAAAGAGCGGCGTGCCGCCCGCGACGACTGAATGCAGCAGATGCGCAATGACTTCAGTGTCGGTCTGCGACTGGAAGGCGTAGCCCTTGCCCTTGAGCTCGGTCCGCAGGGTTTCGTGGTTCTCAATGATGCCGTTATGCACCACACAGATCTGAAGCCCGTTGCGATCGGAGATATGCGGATGCGCGTTGGATTCGGTGACGCCGCCGTGGGTGGCCCAGCGGGTATGCGCAATGCCGGTGTGCGCATCGGCGCCGGCCTCGGCAGCCCTTGCTTCGAGATCGGCCACACGGCCGACCGAGCGCACCCGGCTGAGCGAGCCGTGGCCTGAAGTCCCTGCGGCGAGCGCAATACCGGCCGAATCGTAGCCGCGGTATTCGAGTTTTTTCAGGCCTTCGATCAGGATCGGGACCACGTTGCGATGCGCGACTGCGCCGACGATGCCACACATGAGTCTGCTTCCTGCTATTTGGGTGTGATCTTGATCGGCCGCTTCCAGCCGGGGACGGTGACTTGCTTGGCGCGCGAGATGGTCAGCTCGCCTGCGGGGGCGTCACGCGTCAGGGTGGTGCCGGCGCCAAGCGTCGCGCCCTTGCCGACGGTGACCGGTGCAACCAGTTGGGTGTCGCTGCCAATGAAGGCATCGTCTTCGATGACGGTCTGATGCTTGTTGACGCCGTCATAGTTGCAGGTGATGGTGCCCGCGCCGATATTGACCCGCGCGCCGATGACCGCGTCCCCGACATAGGCCAGGTGATTGGCCTTGGAGTGCGAGGCGGTGCGGGTATTTTTCATTTCGACGAAATTGCCGACATGGTTTTCCTCGCCCAGCACCGTGCCCGGTCGCAGTCGGCTGTAGGGTCCGATGCGCGAGCCCTTGCCCACGACCGCCTGATCGATGTGGCACATCGGCAGGATGTCGGTGCCGGTCTCGATCCGCGCGTCTTTGAGCACGCAGTTGGCGCCGATTCGCACCCGGTCGCCGAGCACCACCTCGCCTTCAAAGACGCAGTTCACATCGATGAAGCAGTCGCGACCGACGATCAGCTTGCCGCGCACGTCGAGGCGCGAAGGGTCGGCCAGGCCAACGCCAGCATCGAGCAGGGTCTGGGCGAACTGTCTTTGAAAGATGCGCTCGAGTTCGGCGAGCTGCGACTTGCTGTTGACGCCAAGCGTTTCATGCACCGCTGCGGGTTGAGCACCCACCACCGGCATACCCTCGGCCACTGCCATCGCAACGATGTCGGTGAGGTAATACTCTTTCTGGGCGTTGTCGTTGGATAGCGCGGCAAGCCAGCGTTTGAGCGCAACCGTGGGCGCCACCAGGATGCCGGTGTTGACCTCGCCGATGCGCCGGATAGCCTCGTCGGCATCCTTGTGTTCGACGATGCGCAGAATCGGGCCGCGCCCGGCGAGCTTGGCGGGCTGCACGGACGAGCTGCTGGCATCGCCGCTGCCCGGCAGGCCACGAACAATGCGACCGTAGCCACTCGGATCGGGCAGGTCGACGGTGAGCAGGCCGAGCTTGTCCTGGCCCGCTGCCCGCATCAGACCCGCGAGCGTGGCCGGTGCCGTCAAGGGCACATCGCCGTAAAGCACCAGGGTCGGGACCGACTCATCGAGCAGACCGACTGCCTGGATCACCGCGTGCCCGGTGCCAAGCTGGGGGTCCTGCTTCGCCCAGGCGACATCGGCTGACGCAAGTAAGGTGGGAACCTGCTCGCCGCCATGCCCGTAAACGACGACAATGCGGGATGGCGACAAGACGCGAGCGGTGTCGAGCACATGCCCGAGCATCGGCTTGCCGGCCAGGGCATGAAGGACCTTCGGCAGGTCCGAGTTCATGCGTTTTCCCATCCCGGCAGCGAGTATGACGATATTCATGACAGCAACTCTGGTGCGTTGGACCCTTTGCCCTGCAGGCCGCTGGTGGCGCGGCTTTCGGGGCCGGCACCAGCATCCTCAGGTCGGATTGCAGGGGGCTGTCGATGCTAGCACGCACCAGCGCAGCCGCAGGCGACCGCTCGTCGCGCTCGTTTTGGCGAGTCTTTTGCTGACAGGCGCGTGCACCATGTTCGGCAAGCTCGGCTACGACAATCTGCCGACCCTGGCGATGTGGAAGCTCAATTCGTATGTGTCGCTGACTCCCCAGCAGCGGTCGGTCGCCAGTCGCTACTTTGATGAACTGCTCGCCTGGCATCGGCGCACACAGCTCGATGCTTATGCCGATCTGTTGCGCAGCATTCAGAAACGGGTAGCCTCGGGCAATGTGACCGAGGCTGATATCCAGGGCTGGCGCGAGGAGGTCTTTGCCCGCATCGATCCGATTGCCGTGCGGGCAGCCCCCGAGATTGCCGAAGTCGCTTTGAGCCTGTCGGCACAGCAGATCGCCAGCATCAGGGCCGAATTCGCCGACGACAACGAGAAGCTGCGCAAGCAGTGGATGCCCCCCGATCGGGAGGATCGCATCAAGGTCAGAACCAAACGCTATCTCGAACGCGCCTCCTTTTTT
>CANKWX010000115.1 GCA_947487165.1 Burkholderiales bacterium | reverse complement strand
TCGATGATCGGCATTGCCGACCATGTCGGCTTCGGCGCGGTGTTTGCCTCGCCGACCAAGCCACAGGCGGTGCATGCGCCGATGTCGCTCTTTGCGCAGGCCCGCGCCATGGGCCTGGCCACGGTGGCGATCGGCGGCATCGACCGCACGAATGCAGCGCTGCCGATCGAGGCTGGCGCCGAGGCCGTTGCGGTGATCAGCGATATCTTCGCGGCCGACGATCCGGCGCTGGCCGCGGCGCAGTTGCGCGCGATCGTGCATCAGGCGCTGGCGGCTACCAGGGCTTGAGCGGCAGGACTTTCAATACCCGGCCGTCAGCCTGACTGACCAGCACCGCGCCATCAGCGGCCGGACCGCGCATCGGGAAATAGCGCAGCGCCGATTCACTCAGGCCGGTGGCCGCGACTGCAGCATCAATCTCGTTGCCACTGGACGGATTGAGAGAGCGCAACTTGGACACCGGCAATGAACGGGTCAGCGCCTCGTTCACCTGCGAGTCATAGTCGACATAAAAACGTGGATGGTGCTGCATATCGCGCCCGTTCTCGAGTGCTTCCATCATGATGGCCAGTCGCTCGCTTACCGAGTCGGGCTCGCGAATCGCCACCCAGCTGGGACCAGTGATGCGGGACCGCGCAAAGGGATTGTCCTTCGCGGCAAGCAGATCGGGCGGCAGGATATCGGCCGGCGAAACGATCTCGAATCGATCCTTCACCATCACGACGAAGGCGGGCCGGCCCTGGTGGAGGGTATAGAGCCCGTAAGCCAGGGCCGCGAGCTGCAGCGCGGCAATCGTGGCCAGATCCCAGGCCAGACGCTTCTTGCGACGATCAAAGACGATCAGCGTGAAGATCGGCCCGAACACGACATCCACACCCAGCATGATCAGCAGGATCGACCCGACACCAAGCAATCGGGGCAGCGGTTGCGGATACCAGGTGAGCAGCACCAGGGCGAGCACTGCGGCTGCCAGCAGCGCCGACAAGGAAAGGTGGATGCCGGCTGCCCGCAGCCGCTGGGCCATGCTCGAGGCAGGCGTCGGTCTGTCGATCACCTCACGGGCTGGCGTGGGCAATGGCGCAGGAGTCGATGCGGGCAAAGAAGATGTCGCGCGAAACATTGGATCGAAGCAGAGCAGAACGGAATATCGGAATTATCGGGGTCGAGTGGCGCTTTTTGATGGCGATCCGACGCAAGGCCGATGTTGGGGAACAAAATGCAGCATCGTCATTTCAGCTGTGACGCGTGAGAAACGAAGCGTGCGACAAGGGCAATCAGCGGCACTCGGCAGGACGGTACTTGGCGGACAAATCAGAGCTGCCTCCACTCGGATCACATCTCCAGGAAATCGATCCAGATCTCAAAGTCGCGTCATCAGGATTCACTTGGCCACCAACTACCGCGTAGAAGAGAAGTTCCTTGTTGTCTTCAACCTTTCGGCCGAATCTGATGTAGACGACGGCTCCATTGACTTCGATTGATCTGAGAGGGCCAGAACCGTCCCAGGTGTAGCTTGAATCACCGTGCTGCACCGCCCACAGATTTTCATATCGCCACTTGTCCACGCCCGACGCCACGTGATCTACAACCCACTGTTGAGCAAACCTCGCGTCGTTGATTGCGACGGCGACGCGCGCTCTCACCAGATAATCCTGATAAACAGGAATCGCCACTGCCGCAAGGATGCTGATGACCGACACCACGATCATCAACTCGATCAGGGTAAAGCCTCTTTGTACTGGTCTGATCACTTGAATCTGCTTGATTTCAGTCAACAGACCCCCGCTAAGGCGTTTGCATTAACGGCCTGAGTTGAGCAGGTTCTGCTGGGTCATTACACACAGCCATTGATTGATCGCGAAAAAAAATCGGGGTGACAGTGACGTCACCCCGACCGGTCAACTGCTTGATCATGAAATCACGCGATCAAGCAGCCATCCAATATTACGTGCGGCACTGGGAAGGACGGTACTTGGCGAGCAGGGTGCCGGTGGTGCAGGTCCAGGTGATCGGGCCGGCCGGGATCGTACCTTGTGTAAGGGCAGCGCCTGCAGCGTTCGGGACCAGAATCACGGTATTGGCGGCTGCTGCCGCGACCTTGGTGGTGTAAGTAACGGTGATTTGACCGGTCGCAGCGGCAATCGCAAGACCACTGACGTTAGCCGTTGCGCCGGTGGCGGCGTTAGTGATGGCAGTAAAGCCATTGTCGAATGCCACGGCGTTCGCAGCATTTTCTGCAACAACCAACTTGGCTCCGGCCGCCAGACCAAGGCCTTCAGACACGCGAGCACGGACGGTGTAGTCCTGATACGCCGGGACCGCCACTGCGGCAAGAATGCCGATGATCGCAACCACGATCATCAACTCGATGAGGGTAAAACCTTTTTGAACTTGCTTGATCATTTGAATCTCCATGAAGTCGAGGAATTGCCATCAGGCATTTCAACCGTCGCGACCATCGCGGCGGATGCCTTCTACCTAGCCGGTTTCGTGCCAGCGTGACCTTGTTCACTCAAATCCCGGCCTGTACAGACGAACGGCACTCAGGGCTGAATCAGCGGCTCGATCGGGTGACAAAAATTAAACCGGGTGACGCTTTCTGTCAGCAGCGAGTGACGCGATGCGTCACCTGCGACAGGATCGGTCAGATCTCAAGGACCTGGCCGCGCTCGAGCAGACGCGGGCTGAAGCGGCCGGCCCAAGCCTCGATTTCGCGACCGATCAGCGCCGCATCGGATGGCTTCAGATGCGTGACCAGCACCTCGGGTTCGCGGCGCAAAGCGCGCAGCTGCTCGCCGAGTTCGATCGGATGCAGGTGTTTGGCGGTGATCGCCAGATCGCGCTCCTTGTTGGAGAACGCGGTCTCGATGATCAGATATCGCAGATCGGCAATGCTGTTGACCACTCGCCAGAACTCATCGGTCGGGATGCTGTCGCCCGAGAACACCACGCTGCCTTCATCGCTGAACACATGAAAGCCGAGCGCCGGTACGGTGTGATTGGCAGGAATGCTGCGAATCGACCGGCCGCCCACCGTGACGGTGACGCCGAGCGTGATCGGCTCGAAGACCATCCAGGGCCGCTCGTAGTGCGGAATCTCGGTGAAGTCGGGCCAGATCACCCAATTGAAAATATGAGCGCGCAAGGCCGCGATGGTTTCGGGCAAGGCATGCACGACCAGCGGTATACTGCGACGTGCGCCCACCGAATCGACCATCAGGGGCAGCGCCGCGATATGGTCGAGATGCGAATGCGTGAGAAAGACATGATCGATGCGGGTGAGCGCCTCGACCGAGAGGTCTTCGACGCCGGTACCGGCATCGATCAGGATGTCATCATCGACCAGAAACGAGGTGGTGCGGGCGTTGACACCCGTGCCGCCGATGCCGCCGCTGCAACCCAGCACGGTGAGCTTCATGCAATGCGCTCAGCAGGCGCGACCGCCCCGGCGCGTGCCTGTTCGGTCGACAGTCGGGGCGTCACCACGCCCGGCACCGGCTGCCAGATGCCGATGGTGTCGGTGCGCCCCTGCACCGGCGACTGAGCAACGAACTGCAGGGCCACACACTGCACCGCGGCGCAGGTTGACTCACCCAGCAGGATCGGCAGCTGGTAATGCTTGGTCAGGCCTTCGATGCGGGCGGCAAGATTCACCGCGTCACCGATCACGGTGTAGGCACGACGCAGCTGCGAGCCCATGTCGCCCACCCGAACCACGCCGGTATTGATGCCGATACCCACCGACAGCGCCGGCCAGCCCAAGGTCTGAAATTCGCGATTCAGACGGGTCACCGCCTGCTGCATGGCCAGGGCTGCGGCCACCGCATGATCGGCATGGTCCGGGTCGTCCATCGGTGCGCCCCAGAAGGCCATGACCGCATCGCCGATGTACTTGTCGACCGTCCCGTCGTGGGCATGGATCACCTCGGTCATCTCGGTGAGAAATCGGTTGAGATAATCGCGAAGCTGCTGCGGCTCCATCCGCTCGGCCATCCGCGTGAAGCCGCGGATATCGGCAAAGAGGATGGTCAGTTCCTTGTTCTGGCTGTCCAGCGGATAGTTGTCGGGGTTGTTCGACATCCGCTCGACCAGTTGCGGTGCGACATACTGGCCAAAAAGCCCGATCACCGCGCGTCGCGATCGCCCCTCGGCGATATAGCCGGCCACAAGGTTGGTGATCGCCACCAGGCACAGCGCCACCACGCCGGCCGCCAGCGGCAAGGCCCAGCCGAGCCTGGCATAAGCGATCGCATTCCAGGCAATCAGGATCGACAGGCCCAGCAGCGTGACCGCCGAGACACCGACCACACCCGCGCCGGTCATGGCCAGCGCCGCGCCGCCCACGACCACCGCGATGAGAAGGGCAGACACCAGCGGGGCTTCGGGCGGACGCCGGTGAATCGTGCCTTCAAGGGCGCCTGCGATCAGCGACGCATGGACTTCGACGCCAGGATAGACCTCGCTCACTGGCGTTGCGCGCAAGTCGGTCAGGCCGGGCGCCGAGGTGCCGACCAGCACGATTCGATCCCGAAAGAGCCGCGGCTCGACACGACCCTCGAGCACATCGGTGGCCGAGATATAGCGAAAGCGCGACGATGCCGCGCCGCCTCGTCCCTGAAAGGGCACCAGCGCGGTGGTGCCGACCGAAATCGGGATCCGCGCCTGAGCACCCGAGGCACCGAAGCCGAGGCTGTCGGCCTGACCATCCTCGCCATGCAATGTGAGCGGTGCGTTGCCAAAATAGAGACGCAGCACCGAGACCGCCAGTGACTCATAGAGCTGGCCGTGATGCTCGGCCAGCAGCGGCAGGGACCGCACGACGCCATCACGATCGACCATCGGATTGAAGAAGCCGGCAGCCCGCGCGGCGCGCGCAAGCGGCGCGATATTGGCGCCGTAGCCCCCCCAGCTGGTCATAGTGAGGCCCTGGTCGCGCAGGGTTGTCGCCGGCCAGACCGGCTGCGGAAGTTGCCCGGTCGAGAGGGCGCCCAACTCGCTGGAGAAGTAGTAGCCAAGCGCCACAGGGGCATTGGCAATCGCCTTGACCAGCGCCTGGTCGGCCTGTGGCTGCGGCTCGGCAAAGACCAGATCGAAACCGATCGCGCGCGCGCCGCCGTCCCTGGCAAGGATCTGCGTGAGTCGGGCCACCTGCTCTCGCGACCAGGGCCAGCGGCCCTGGGCGGCAAGGCTCTTCTCGTCGATGTCGACGATGACGATCCGGTTGCTCGGCTTGGGCGGCTGAAGCCGCATGCGCGAGTCGTAGAGAAAGCGGTCGAGAGAGTCGACCATCGGCAGCGAAACCTGGGTGAACTCTGCGATCACGGCAAGCGCGACAATGCCCAGCCCGAGCAGGAGCCGACGCGTTTTCATCGACGAGAGATCGAATACCCGCATGCTGTCAGCGTCAGGAAGGCGGCTCGAAGGAAAAGCGGAAGATGGTTCCGGCGAGTTCGATCAGGTCGTCGGGTCTGAGCAGACGCGAGATCAGCCCGGTCGGCTCACCATTGACCAGCGGGAAGGTCGTGCCTTCGAGATGGGTGATGAAAAACCCGTTTGTTCGCCGGGCAATGACAGCCACCTGCCCCGAGGCATTCGACAGGCTCACGATCGGCCGATCAATCGCGATCACTTTGCCGACGGCATCGCCAGACAGGGCTTCGACGCAAGCCCATTCCGGCGGCCTGTCACGCTCGGGAACAAGCGGCTCGATCACGTACTGCAGCCGATAGATGCCGATCTCGATACGATCGCCATCGAGCAGGGCACGTTGAATGACTGGCTCGTCATTGACCAGCGTGCCGTTGCGACTGCGCAGGTCCTCGATCACGCTTGCGCCCGCACGGGTCAGCAGTACAGCGTGCTCGCCTGAGACGGTGAGGTCATCAAGCATGATGTCGTTGTAGGGCCGTCGACCGATGGTGAGCCGCGGCTTGTCGATCACGATCTGCCGCAAGTGCTGCAAGGCAGTGCTCAGCAGCAGTTTGGGGCTGGCGGTGGTTTCGCGCTGCTGCATGGGTCGATAGGGTCCGGGAGCTGAGAGATGCAGGGAGGTAAGTGGCAAGTGCCGCTCAGTGATTGATTTCAGTGATTGAGCGGTCGCCTGGGTTGCCCGCCGGCCAGAATGACGGTGACGTTATCGGTGCAGCCTGCTTCGAGCGCAGCGTCGACCAGCATCATGGCGATGCTTGGCAGCTCGGACTGCGGCTGATCAAGCAGTGCCTCCAGCGCATGGTCGACCAGGGAG
>CANKWX010000114.1 GCA_947487165.1 Burkholderiales bacterium | reverse complement strand
CGGCGTCGAACAGACCCGGCCCTATGAGTGCGATGGCTTGTCGGCTTTTCGCCAGCTGCCGGTGGCGGTCTGTCTGCCCGAGACCGAGCAGCAGGTGCGCCTGGCACTGCAGATCTGCCGCCAACACGATGTGCCGGTGGTGGCGCGCGGCGCGGGCACCAGTCTGTCAGGTGGCGCCATGCCTCATGCCAGCGGCGTGGTGCTGTCGCTGGCCCGCCTCAATCGCATCCTGTCGATCGATCCGCTGGCGCGCACCGCGCGTGTGCAACCCGGGGTGCGCAATCTGGCCATCTCGGAAGCCGCGGCGCCGCACGGCCTCTATTACGCGCCCGATCCCTCGTCGCAGATTGCCTGCTCGATCGGCGGCAACATCGCCGAGAACTCGGGTGGCGTGCATTGCCTCAAATACGGCCTGACCGTGCACAACGTCCTGAGGGTGCGGGGTCTGACCATCGATGGCGAGATCATCGAACTCGGCAGTGCCGCCCTCGATGGACCGGGTCTCGACTTGCTCGCACTCTCCATCGGCTCCGAAGGCATGCTGATGGTGGTCACCGAAGCACTGGTGAAGCTGGTCCCCAAGCCTCAGCTCGCGCGCGTGGTGATGGCCTCTTTCGACGATGTCGCGAAGGCCGGCGACGCGGTCGCGGCGATCATCGGCGCCGGCATCATTCCGGCCGGCCTCGAGATGATGGACCGCAAGGCAAGTGCCGCGGTCGAGCCTTTCGTGAAAGCTGGCTACGACCTCTCGGCCGAGGCGATCCTGCTGGCCGAATCCGACGGCTCGCCCGAGGAGGTCGAAGAAGAGATCGACCGCATGATGGCGGTGCTGCGCGACGCCGGTGCGACGGCGCTGGTGGTCTCCAATTCCGAGGCCGAACGGCTGCGATTCTGGTCGGGCAGAAAAAATGCTTTTCCGGCGGCTGGCCGCATCTCGCCCGACTACTACTGCATGGACGGCACCATCCCGCGCAAGAACCTCGGTCGCATGCTGGTGGCCATCAGCGAGATGGAGCAAACCTATCAGCTGCGCTGCATGAACGTCTTTCATGCCGGCGATGGCAATCTGCATCCGCTGATTCTTTTCGATGCCAACCAGCCTGGCGAATGGGAGCGCGCCGATCGTTTCGGCGCCGATATTCTCGAGTTGTGCGTGGAGCTTGGCGGCACGGTGACCGGTGAACACGGCGTGGGCATCGAAAAAATCAACTCGATGTGCGTGCAGTTTTCGCCCGCCGAGCGCGAGGCTTTCTTTGCGCTCAAGCGAGCCTTTGATCCGCCCGGTCTGCTCAATCCCGGCAAGGGCATTCCGACCCTTGCCCGCTGTGCCGAGTACGGCAAGATGCATGTGCACGGCGGCCGAGTCGCCTTTCCCGATATCGAACGCTTCTGACGGCGCGATCATGCCGACAGAATCCCCTTATTTTTTCGAGCGAGCCGGACCTTGACGACCGAGGTGTCAGCCGATTCAGCCCTGCTGGCGCTGCGCGACACCGTGCGCGCCGCACAGGCCGATCGCACCCGTCTGCGCCTGCATGGCGGCAATACCAAGTCCTTCTATGGCGAGCCGCCGACTGGTGAGCCGGTCGACCTGCGTTCGATTGCCGGCATCGTCGACTACGAGCCGACCGAGCTTGTGGTGACGGTCCGCTGCGGTACACCGCTTGCCGAGCTCGAGCAGGTGCTGGCGGCCCGTCAGCAATACCTCGCCTTCGAGCCGCCGCATTTCGGTGCCGGTGCCACCGTGGGTGGCATGGTGGCGGCCGGTCTGTCGGGGCCTCGTCGTGCCACCGCCGGTGCGGTGCGCGACTTCATGCTCGGCGCGGTGCTGATGAACGCCAGCGGCGAGCTGCTCCATTTCGGTGGGCAGGTCATGAAGAATGTCGCCGGCTACGATGTGTCGCGACTGTTGGCCGGCTCGATGGGCATCCTCGGGCCGATCGTGCAGGTGTCATTGAAAGTGCTGCCCCTGCCGGCTGCCGAGGCCACGGTCTGCCTGAGCATCGGCTTGCGCGACGCCTTGGCGCAGATGAATCGCTGGGGGGCGAAGCCACTGCCTCTGTCCGCCACATCGTGGGCTGGCGGCGAGCTCATGGTTCGACTCTCGGGGGCGGGTGCTGCGGTCGATGCAGCCGTTGCACGGCTTGCAGCCGATCACGGCACACGGCTGATCGACCCGGTGGCGGCACGCGATCACTGGGCGGGGCTGCGCGAACAGACCGATGCCTTCTTCGATGACCCGCTGCCACTGTGGCGACTGTCGGTGCCCTCAACCGCGCCGATCTTCGAGCTGCCCGGCCGACAACTGGCGGAATGGGGTGGCGCGCTGCGCTGGCTCAAGACGGACGCCGATGCCGAATTCGTGCGTCAGGCGGCGGCTGGCGTCGGTGGCACCGCGACCCGCTTTCGTTCGGCGCAGCCCGGTGGCGGGGTGTTCACAGCCTTGCCGGCGCCGATTCTCGAGCTGCATCGGCGTATCAAGCAGGAGTTCGACCCGCGCGGCCTCTTCAACCCCGGCCGGCTGGTGGCCGGCCTCTGAGCCGCGACCGACGCGCTTTCAAGGTCTCGATCCATGCAAACCAATCTTGCCGACTGGCTGCGCGATACGCCCGACGGCATGGAAGCCGACTCGATCCTGCGATCGTGCGTGCATTGCGGCTTTTGCACCGCCACTTGCCCGACCTACCAGCTGCTGGGCGACGAGCTCGATGGCCCGCGCGGTCGCATCTATCTGATCAAGCAGGTGGTCGAAGGGGTTACGCCGACCCGCGAGACCCAGCAGCATCTCGACCGCTGCCTGACCTGCCGTAACTGCGAGAGCACCTGTCCGTCGGGTGTGCAGTACGGGCATCTGATCGATATCGGCCGCAAGCTGGTCGATCGGCAAGTGGAGCGGCCTGCAGGCGACCGACTGCTGCGGGGCGCTCTGCGCGAAGGCATGACCCGGCGCAGTCTCTTCGACACCGCGATGCGCCTTGGTCAGACGGTGCGACCGCTGCTGCCCGAGGCGCTCAGGGCGAAGGTGCCGCAGCGTCGCGATCCGGGCGCATGGCCTGTGCGTTCGCATGCCCGCAAGGTGATCCTGCTCAACGGCTGCGTGCAGCCTGCAATGATTCCGGCGATCGACGCGGCGACCGCCCGGGTCCTCGATGCGCTGGGTATCGAGGCGGTCGTGGCGCCTCGCTCGGGCTGCTGCGGCGCGATCCGTCATCACCTCGATGATCAGGCCGGCGCACTTGACGATGCCCGTCGCAATATCGACGCCTGGTGGCCGCTGCTGGCAACGGATACCGCGCTCGCGTCAGCGGCCGGTGCGGGGAACGACGCAAGCCGCGCAGGCGGGGCCCAGGCCATCGTCATCAATGCCTCGGGCTGCGGCGCGATGATCAAGGACTATGCGCACCTGCTGCGTCACGACCCGCTTTATGCAGACAAGGCCGCGCGGGTGAGCGCCATGACCCGCGATCTCGCCGAGTTCTTGCCCGCCGAGCGTGAGCGCTTGCAGGCGCTTTGCCGGCCTGCGGTGGGCGCTCATGATGGTGATAAGCGCCCCACGCCCCCGAGGCTGGCCTTTCACCCGCCTTGCACCCTGCAGCATGGTCAGCAGGTCAGGGGTGAGGTTGAGTCGCTGCTGGTGGCCTGTGGCGCCGAGATCGTGCCCTTTGCCGAGTCGCACCTGTGCTGCGGGTCGGCCGGCACCTATTCGGTCCTGCAGTCGACGCTTGCCACCCAGCTTCGCGACCGCAAGCTCGCCAGTCTGCAGGCCGATTCGCCTGATCAGATCCTGTCGGCCAATATCGGGTGCCTGACCCATCTGCAGTCGGGGACCGACACGCCGGTGCGCCACTGGATCGAGTGGCTCGACCGGGCGATCACGCGGGCATGACCATGAGTGCCGGGCCGGCGGTGCGATGAACCTGATCGTTCGTCTGCCCAACTGGATCGGCGATGTCTGCATGGCCTTGCCGGCCTTGAGCGCACTCGAGGCGAGCGGGGCGAGATTGCATCTGATCGGCAAGCGCTGGGCTGCCGACCTGCTGGCTGCGCACCACTGGCCGGTCACCTCAATGCCGAAGTCGCTGATGGCGGGTACCGCCATTTTGCGGTCGCTGCCGACCGATTCGCCGCTGATTCATTCGCCGCGTCGCGGGCTGCTGCTCACCAATTCGCTCTCGAGTGCAGCTGCGTTCCGGCTGGCCGGCATCGCCGCACTGGGTCACCGCGGCGATGGCCGTTCGCTGCTGCTGGGGCGCGGACTGTCCCGGCCCACCGGGCTGCACGAGGTCGAGGTGTTCTGGCGATTGGCGCGTGAGGCCACCGACTGGATCGGGTTGCCGGCGCTGCCCGAGCGACCGCCGGCAAGCCTTGGTCTGCGTCTGAGCTCGGCGCACGAGGCGAGCGCCCTGGCTGCCCTTCGTCAGGCCGGCATCAAAGACTCGCCCGATCGCCTTGTTGTGCTTGGCCCCTTGTCGGTTGGGACCACCGACGGTCAGAGCAAGCGATGGCCGGGTTTCGCCGAACTCGCCCGCCAGCTCGCCGATCGGGGCATCGTCACGCTGACTTGCCCGGGCCCGGGCGAAGAGGACGCGGCGATGGCGGCAGCGCCATCGGCCATCCTGCTTCCTGGACTCGGGCTCGGTGCCTATGCCGCGCTGTGCCGGCTCACGGGTCTGACGGTTGCCAACGACTCCGGTCCGATGCATCTGGCTGCCGCCGTCGATGCGCCGGTGATCGGCATTTTTGGTCCAAGCAGCCCGAAGCGAACCCGTCCCTGGGGCAGTCGGTCGAGCTGGCTGGGCGGCGATGGTGCCTGGCCCGACCTCGCCACAGTCATGGCTCGGATCGAGCGCGAAACAAGCCGGGATTAGCGAGGAACAAGTCAGGACCGTGAGGCTGCGCGACGCTCGGGCCCTCGTTGGCTCTGTTGAGGGCTTAGCGCGCTGCTGGCTGGTAAGCCGTCAGTTGCCAGTTGACCCAGTCTTCCCGGGCACGCCCGCCGCGCGGCATGAGACCGGGCATCAGGTAAGTGCCGGTCCAGTCGCGCTTGACCCATCGGCCCACCTGCGGCGCATACCACGCGACGTCGGTTCGCTCGGGTGAGTAGCGAAACATATCCGGATGCTCGAAGTTGATGAGCCGAACGATTCGCAAGGCATCGAAGCTGCCCGCCGGCACCGTCACCCGCTCCCAGCCTTCAACCGACAGACGCTGGCTCCAGGC
The DNA here is from genome assembly GCA_947487165.1 of Burkholderiales bacterium. Taxonomy (GTDB): domain Bacteria; phylum Pseudomonadota; class Gammaproteobacteria; order Burkholderiales; family Burkholderiaceae_E; genus UBA4615. Next base: position 1,129 of record CANKWX010000114.1, on the reverse strand, counting down.
GTACTCCGAGCTTGAAGTCGGAGTCGTGGTGTAGCGGGTGTTGCTCCTGAGATTCAAGTCGGTTCTGGCGCCCTGAGGTACCACCGGCATCGAAGCGTTGAAGCGGATCGGTTCTTCGCTGTAGACGGTCTCCACCAGCACCGACCAGGGGTCGGTGTAGATCTCTTCAAGCAGGGGTTTGTCGGCACCCCGGTCGATGCTCAGACGAATGAGCGGTGTGACCGCGGTGACCTGGACCGAAACCTCGCCGATGGGGATGTTGTTGTAGCGGTTGATCAGGACATAGCGCCAGCGGTCGCCGACGCGCAGCGTCGGGATCGGGAGGGGTTCGAGGCCAGCCGGCGCCGGTATGGCATTCGGGGTGGTGCAGCCCGAACCGAGTACCGATAGGGCAGACAGCGCGACCGGGAGTCCAAGGCCAGCCCGGATGGCCTGGCGTCGCGATCGATCGATCGGAATGTTGTTCATCTGAACCCCTTGTCTGAGAAGAGCCGAGTCCGGGCAACTCAGGACGGCATGGCTTGGCCGTCGTTGAGCCGCAGGATGCCCTTGATCATTCGATAGAGAAACCACAGACCCGGCAGCACGAAGAGGAAGCTGAGCAGACCGAAGGTGACCAGCGTGAGCAGTGCCGCCGGAATCGCAATCACGACGATCCAGAACAGCGTCCACCAGAAGGTGCGGATCATCCAGTTCATATGGCTTTCGTAGATCGTGCCGCGCGCACTGTCGCGCTTGATGTAGTTCACGATCAGGGCGACCACCGAGAACAGCCCGGCCGACAGCAGCAGTCCGGCGATGTGCAGGAGGTAGTCAAAGAGACAGACCTTGCGCAGGGCCTCGAGGCGCTCGGCTTCGCTGCCAGGCCCAGACCCGCCGGGTGGCATCCCATCAGGGCCTCCCAGGGGGATCGGTGTGCTGTCTGATGCCATGCTTACTCGACCGCCTTGACCATGTCCTCGACCACTTTTTTGGCATCGCCAAACACCATCATGGTCTTGTCCATGTAGAAGAGCTCATTGTCGAGACCAGCATAACCCGAGGCCATGCTTCGCTTGTTGACGATGACGGTCTTCGCCTTGTAGGCCTCCAGGATGGGCATGCCGGCAATCGACGATTTCGGTTCTTT
>CANKWX010000113.1 GCA_947487165.1 Burkholderiales bacterium | reverse complement strand
GGCGGTCGTGGTATGCCGTCGGGTTGCATACGGAGGGGCATCGTATCCCGGTGGAGCGCCCGGACTTCAAATCCGGCGAGATGCGCCATGCGTGTCTGGTGGGTTCGACTCCCACGCCCTTCCGCCAATGATTGACGAGCCCGGAACGCGCCAAGGAGCGACCATGTCAAAGCCCTTTCCTGTCGATGATCCGTTCCTTCGCGGCTATTACGCGCCGCTGCACATGGAGTGCGATGCGCCCAACCTGCCGATCACCGGCGAGATGCCGCGCGAGCTCGATGGCTGGCTCTATCGCAACGGGCCCAATCCGCAGTTCGCGCCGCGCGGGCCCTATCACTGGTTCTCGGGCGACGGCATGCTGCATGCGTTCCATATCGAAAACGGCCGCGTCGCCTATCGCAACCGCTGGGTGCGTACCCCCAAGTGGGAGCTCGAACATGCCGAGGGCGAAGGCCTGTCGGGTGCCTTTGGCAATCCGCGCTACACCGACCCCCGGGTCATGAAATTGAACTCGACGCTGGCCAATACCAATGTGGTGTGGCACGGCGATCGGCTGCTGGCACTCGAAGAAGCTCACGCTCCTTTCGAGGTCGACCCGCAAACCCTTGCGCCTCGCGGCAGCCTCGACTTCGGCGGCAAGCTGAAAGGGCCAATGACCGCTCATCCCAAGCTTGACCCAGGCAACGGCGAGATGGTTTTTTTCGGCTATTCGGCGACCGGGCGCTTTACGCCGCAGGTCAATCTGCATGTCGCGAGCCGGGACGGCGAACTGCTGCGATCGGAGCAGATCGAAGCGCCCTATTCGAGCATGGTCCACGACTTCGTGGTCTCGCGCGACTGGATCATCCTGCCGATTTTTCCGCTCACCGGCTCGATGGAGCGCGCCATGAAGGGCGCGCCCGCCTATGCCTGGGAACCCGAGAAAGGCACGCATATCGCGCTCATCCCAAGGTCGGGTTCGGTGGCAGACGCCCGCTGGTTCACGGGCGACCCGTGCTATGTCTTTCATCCGATGAATGCCTTCGATACCGCCGACGGCAAGGTGGTCTGCGACATGATGAAGTACCCGGTCGCGCCGCTCTTTCCGGGGCCCGATGGCCAGCGCATCGGCAAGGAGCCGCCTGTGGCAAGGCTGGTGCGCTGGACCTTCGATCCCAGCGGCAATACCGACACCTACACCGAGCAGGCACTCGATGATCATCCCGGCGAATTTCCACGGCTTGATGAACGCTTCACCGGGCTGCCCTATCGGCACGGCTACTTCCAGGTGGGCGCGGTCACCGATGCCGGCCTCGGGCGCGACAAGCGCAATGGCATCGCGCATATCGATCTGCAGACCGGCCGCGTCAGCAGCTGGATGCCGGGTTCGGCCGATTATTGCGGCGAACCGGTCTTCGTGCCGCGCAGCAGCGGCTCAGCCGAAGGCGACGGCTTTTTGCTGAGCGTGATCTATCGCGGCGAGACCGGCTGCAGCGATCTGGCAGTGTTCGATGCCAGCCAGGTCGAGACCGGCCCGCTGGCGCTGGCGCATCTGTCGCACCGGGTGCCGGCCGGCTTTCACGGCAACTGGCGCGATACCCGAGCGAGCTCCGCTTCATAGCCGGCGTAGGAGTTCTTGAGCGAGGCGCTGTTGAGCAGCATCTCGGCCACCTGACGCTCACCCGAGGCATCGAAGATCCGACTGCGGATCCAGCATGACTCGGTGCGTCGGCTCTCGGCCAGCGCCACCACTTCGCGGCGCACCACATAGTCCTCGCCCACGAAAAGCGGGCCGTCGATCATGCGGACCTCCAGGTCGGCAAACAGCCCGATTGCCGGCCCCTTCATCGGAAAGCCCGCCTCGCGGCTGGCGGACTGCACCAGCACGCTGATCATCTCGAAAGGAATGATCGGGCGCAGCCAGGGCGAGGCCGCAGCATCCGAATACCAGCGCGAGTTTTCGGTGATGACCGCAAGCTTCTGATTGAGCGAGAAGGGATAGAGCGCGCCCATGTGCTGATCGGGATCCATGCGCACCTGCTCGTCCTTGATCCCGGTCATGCCGACCTTGACCTCCTCGAGGATGACCAGCGGCCCAGGCGGGCGTAACTGCTGCATGCGCGTCTCGAGCAGGGTCGGCGGATGAATCGGGCCGACACTGGCGCTGGCTTCGAGCACCGGCGTGCCGTCGGCCTTCTCGGCCCACACGCGAGTCGACCGAGCGCCGGGAAGGGGCATCTCGGCAAAGGCCCGCACCTCTTCGCCCTCGATCACCATGTTCAGGTAATGCGCCGAGATGCAGCCGCGTTCGAACCAGAGTCGACCCCAGATGCGCGTGAGCAGCGGATCGAACTGGCTGAAGTGGGTCGGGCCTTCGATCGGGCCTGCCCGAAAACCAAGCGACTTGGCCATCTCGTCATCGTGCAGCGAGGCATGCCCGCCGTACTCCTGATCGGCAAGCATCTGGCGAGGGGCACGAAGCGGCCCCCGCAGGACCAGCGGTGTGTCAAAGCTCATGAAGACTCCCGGGTAACAAGGCGTGTTTCGTCGTCGATCCTATGCCGGTGGATGCGATCGGTCGATCGGAGCATGACCATTAACGGCCCGGCATTTGATGCAGATCAAACCCCTCACGATCATCTGCGAGGCGGGTCATCCTGCCACCCATGGCCGACAATACGAGGTGGCACCCAGCCTGAAACCGACCCGAGGCCAGCCATCGAGGCCATTGCGTGAGATCGGCGAGCGCAGCGTTGCCCACTATCGGCTAGGATGCCAGCGACAAAGCGCACCGCAACGACATCGAGGAGACCACCGTGATCGATCTGCATTTCCGCTCGGCGAGCGCACTGGCCGGCGAATTGCGCCAGGGGCGTATCGGCGCACGCGAGTTGCTCGAACATTTTCTGACCCGCGTCGATCGCTTCAATCCGACGCTCAACGCCATCATCCAGCAGGACCGAGAAGGCGCCCGGTCACGAGCCGATGCCGCCGATGCCGCGCGCAAACGCGGGCAAGCATTGGGCCCCCTGCACGGCGTCCCGATGACGATCAAGGAGAGTTACAACCTGCGCGGCATGCCCACCACCTGGGGCATACCGGAGTTGCGCGACAACATGGCCGACCAGGACGCGCTGGCGGTGCAGCGACTGGCGGCGGCCGGCGCCAACATCTTTGGCAAGACCAATATCCCGATCCGGCTTGCCGACTTCCAGAGCTACAACGAAATCTATGGCACAACCAACAACCCGTGGGACGCCGGCCGTACCCCGGGCGGCTCCTCGGGCGGATCGGCCGCAGCGCTGGCGGCCGGGCTGACCGGGCTTGAGATTGGCAGCGACATCGGCGGCTCGATCCGCAATCCGGCGCATTTTTGCGGTGTTTTCGGGCACAAGCCCACCTGGAATCTGGTGCCGATGCTCGGGCATGCGCTGGGCGGCGTCCTCACTCCAACCGATATCTCGGTGATCGGACCGCTCGCGCGCTCGGCCTTCGACCTGGAGCTCGCGATGTCATTGATGGCGGTGCCCGACGAGATGGACGCCGCAGGCCTTCGCGTCAGCCTGAAGCCGCTCGATCAGCCGATCTCTGATCTGCGCATCGCCGTCTGGAAGACCGAGTCGATTTGCCCGAGCTCGGCCGCAGTGGTCGCGCGCGTCGATGCGGTCGCCAGGGCGTTGGCCTCGATGGGCGCGGCGATTGATGAGACGGCGCGACCGGATTTCAGCGCTGAGCACAGCCACGAGGTCTTTTCGGCACTGCTGTCGTCGGCGATGTCGGCCCGCCTGCCCGACGACGACTATGCCCGGATGGTTGAGCGTGCCGATCAGCTCGATGCCGCCGATCGAAGTGCCCTGGCGCAGCAGATTCGCTGGCAGACCATGCGGGCCCGCGAACGAGGCCAGTTGAATGAAGCCCGCACCCGCATCCGATGGGCCTGGCATCGATTCTTCGAGCAGCATGACTTCCTGATTGCGCCGATCATGCCGACCACCGCCTTCCCGCATAACCACTCGCCATTTGGTGAGCGCAGCATCGAGATCGACGGTGCACATCACCCTTATTTCAACCAGACCTTCTGGGCGGGCCTGGCAGGCGTAGCCTATCTGCCGGGCACGGTGATTCCGGGTGGCGCAGGGCCCGATGGCCTGCCGATCGGCGTGCAGATCATCGGCCCGGCCTATGGCGATCTGCGCACCATCCAGCTTGCCCAGCGACTGGAGCAGCACGGCTTTGCCTTCGTGCCGCCGCCGGCCTGCGCCTGAAAAAACATTTTTTTCGACGAATTCAACATTGACGGAGCAGCACATGGACATCAAAGCCAATCAGATCGCAGTCATCACCGGTGGCGGCACCGGCATCGGGCGCGCGCTCGCCCGACAACTCAGCGCCAAGGGCGTGCATGTCGCGATCTGCGACCTGTCGGCCCAGAACATGGCGCAGACCCGCGAGCTGTGCCTGGCGGATGCGCCCGCCGGCACACGTGTCACCACCTGCGTGGCCGACGTCGGCCAGGAAGCCGACCTGATCGCCTTTCGCGACAAGGTCATGGCCGAGCATCAGACAAAGCACATCGACCTGCTCTTCAACAATGCCGGCATCGGCGGCGGCGGCGGTTTTGTGGCCGGTGATCGCAACGAGTGGGAGCGCACCTTCAATGTGGTGTGGTTTGGCGTGTATTACGGTTCGCGCACCTTCATGCCAATGCTGGTAGCCAGTCCGCGCAGCCATCTGGTGAACGTCAGCAGCGTCAACGGCTTTTGGGCCTGTCTTGGCACCGGCGTGTCGCATACCGCCTATTCGGCGGCAAAGTTTGCGGTCAAGGGCTTCACCGAGGCGCTGATCACCGACCTGCGCCTGAATGCGCCAAACGTCACCTGCTCAGTGGTCATGCCCGGGCATATCGGAACCTCGATTGCGCTCAACACCATGCAGGTGCTGCGCAATCATTCCGAGCTCGAGATGACGCCCGCCGAGGTCGCAGCGGTGCGCAAGCGCATGGTCACAGCCGGTGCGCCGGTGGCCAACCTGAGCGATGAGGCACTCAAACAGATGCTGCATCAGCGCGGCGTGGACTTTCGCGACAAGGCGCCGACCACCGCCGAGCAGGCCGCTGGCATCATCCTGGACGGCGTGAGCGCCGGGCGCTGGCGGATTCTGGTGGGTGAGGATGCGCAGCGGCTCGACGCTGCTGTTCGCAAGGACCCTGAGAATGCCTACGAGCCGGCCTTCATCGATGCGGTGCGCATCGTCCCGAATCGTTGAGCATCGGATTGATATTCACCTCGCAAGGAATGCTCTCATCATGGCCCGTCTGAGCAAGCTGTCACGTTCGGTGGCAGGCAAAGTTGTCATCGTGACCGGTGCAGCCAGCGGCATGGGCCGCGCCACCGCGCATCTGTTTGCCGATGAAGGCGCGCTGGTGGCCGCCACCGACATCAGCCCGATCGGCTCGGTGATCGACGAGATCGTGGGTGCCGGTGGCAAGGCCCGCGGCTGGCAACTCGATGTGTCCAGTCGCGCCGACATCGACCGCGTGGTGGCCGAGATCGCGGCGCACTTCGGCGGGATCGACATCCTGATCAACAATGCCGGCATCTCGCTGCATGGTGCGGTCGATACCGATGACTTTGAATCGCGCTGGGCCCGCAGCCTCGACGTGCTGCTGACCGGGCAGGTGCGGATGATCCGCGCGAGCCTGCCGCATCTGCGCAAGGCCACCGACGCCCGAATCGTCAACATCGCCTCGACCGAAGGCCTGGGTGCAACGCGCTTCATCAGCCCCTACACCGCGGCCAAGACCGGCGTGATCGGATTGACCCGTTCACTCGCAGTCGAACTCGGCCCGGAAGGCATCACGGTGAACTGCATTTGCCCGGGTCCGATCAACACCGGCATGACCGATCGCATCGCCCCTGAGCAGAAGGCTGAATTCGCGCGTCGGCGCACCGCGCTGCGCCGCTATGCCGAGCCGGAGGAGGTGGCGCACATGACGCTGTCGCTGTGCCTGCCCAGCGCGGGCTTTACGACCGGCGTGGCCCTGCCGATCGATGGCGGGCTGACGATTCGAAATGCCTGAGGCAAATCGCTGCGCTTGGTGTTGGCCAGGACAGCCCCATTCGATGAAACCCGAGCAATGACCGCGAACTCAGTGCCTTATCAGCTCAGCCCGCAGGACGATGCGAGCCTGCGATCGCGCTCGAATCTGATGGGCGTCTATCTGGTGACCCACGCCTGGGCGCTGATATTCGGATCGATGGCGCTCTTTGCGCTCTGGCCAAACCCTTTGACTTTTCTGATCGCGGTCGTGGTGATCGGCAACCGGCAACTCGGGCTCGCCATTTTGATGCACGACGCCTCGCACAGGCTGCTTTTTGCCAGCACGAAGACCAATGACCGGGTCGGCGCCTGGTTGTGCGGCGCGCCGGTTGGCGCCAGTCTGCTTCAGTATCGGCCCTATCACCT
>CANKWX010000112.1 GCA_947487165.1 Burkholderiales bacterium | reverse complement strand
AAATCTAGCAATTCCCCGTAACGAATGTCGGTCACGACATCACCATTTGTTACGACGAACGGTTCATTAGGACGCGGGTTGAGCAGGCTCAATGCCCCGGCTGTGCCGAGCGGGCTATTTTCTCTTAAATATTCAATGCGTACACCAAAACGTGATCCGTCGCCAAAATATTCATCGACTAGGTGTCCCAGATAATGGATGGCAAAAACGAAATCGGTGAAGCCTTCATGCTTCGCTCTTTCGATGATGTGTTCCAGCATGGGCTTACCCGCTACGGCGACAAGCGGCTTGGGGAAGTTCTCGGTGAGCGGCCGCAATCGCGTACCCTTGCCCCCAGCCATGATGACCATCCGGTTGGAGCGGGGCGGTGGCGCGGTGATTTCGTCCCAAACGTGGAGACCGATGACACGCTGTTTTTCGTCGACTACCGGAATTTGCAGGACATGGTTCTCAACCATCAGCTGCAGCACCACGTCGCGGGCCATGCTGGACGGTACGACCAGAGCGCTGCGATGGATCACTGTCTCTATAGGACTGTTCAAGGTCAATCCCTTGAGCAGGCCGCGGCGAATATCGCCGTCGGAAACCGTACCCTCCAGCAGCCCCTGCTCGTTGGCCACCAGCACGATCCTCAGTGAGGACATGTTCATATTGCTGATGACATCCTGCAAGGTAGCCGTGGCGGGGAGAATGGCTTTGCGCCAAGTATTGTCGTTGACTTTCATATTCTCAATGGGCCTTGCACGGTTGCAGGTCGTAAAAGGATTTCTTGGTGAGGCCGGAGAGGTCGTAATGCTTCAGGGTATCGACCACCTTCTCACTGGCGCCGCCTTCGCCGTAGGGATTACGCACGTCGGCCAGACCTGCCTGGAACTCGGGGGAATAGAGCTTCTTGAGCGCAGCCTGAATACTGGCGCAATCAGGCGCACAGTCGATGACGCTGGCGGCCTTTAGCCGGCCACGCTGGCGCTCGCCGATGTTGATCGTGCCCTTCCTGAAGCTCGGTGCCTCCGCCAACCCGCTCGACGAATTGCCAACAACGCCATCTACCTGTGCGAGACAGGACAGATAGGGCAGTTGGCCCAGTGAAGGGTAGGCCCGTACATGCGGACGGCTCGCCGCAAAGTCCTCGATCATGCGGATGAGCTCACGGCTACCTGTGTCGGCGTTCGGCAGAGTCAGGATCAGGTTTGTTTCGGTCAGGCCATCGAGCGCCTTGAGTAACTCGGCCATCTGCGTCGGCGCAGTGCCCTTCTCCAGTGTAACCGGGTGGAAGGTGACCAGCAGATTCTTCTTGCCGAGCTTGAAGTCGAGTGCGGCTTCGAGCGCGGCGCGGTCGAGCAGGCGAGTCTTGCGTATAGTGTCTACACCGAGGCCACCGGTCAGGAAAACGCGTTCAGGCGACTCGCCAAGTTGAATTACGCGATGACAATAGGGCTCCGCCGCCACGAAATGCAGGTGAGACATCTTGGTGACGGCATGGCGGATCGAGTCGTCGAAAGCGCCCTCGGTGATTTCACCGCCGTGCAGATGCGCGAGTGGGTGACCTGCGATCAATGCGGCAGTGGCGGCAGCGAGAATCTCGGAGCGGTCGCCAAGCAGCACAACGACATCCGGCTTGAGTTCCGCAAAGGCATCGGCAAAGGCAATCACGCCGCGGCCGATGGCCTTGGTCACGCCGACCGGAGTGTCGTCCGCCGTCAGGATGTCCAGCTTGCGGTCGATGGAAAAACCGTCCGCTTCTATCTCGCGATAGGTCATGCCGAACTCGGCCGACAGGTGCGTGCCGGTGGCGACGACTTGCAGCCGCAGCATCGGGTCGCGGCGTATGCCGTCCATGACCCACTGCAGCAGACCATAGTCGGCGCGCGTTCCGGTAACGACACAGATGGTTCTCATAGGCTGATGAACTCGTCGGGCTCAAAGTCACGCGGCGCGGTGCGGCCGATCACCTCATCCCAGCGCATGGGCGAAATACCGGTGCCCGGCCGCTTGGCCACTACATTATTCGCCGTAAATGCCTCGCCGGCCTTGATGGCCTGCGAGGCTACCAGCGAGCGGCGCGAAATCGACTTGTTGCGCAGTTCGCTGGGGCTGGGCGCCTTGACGGCGCTGCCCAGCGCCTGTTCGATATTGCGGATCGCGCTCACCATGTCGCGGAAGGGGCCTGGCTCTAGGCTGGCCTTGTGGTCCGGACCCGGCAGATTGCAATCGAGCGTCAGGTGCTTCTCGATCATGCAGGCGCCGAGGGCCACGGCTGCAACGGAAACCTCGATACCTGCCGTGTGGTCGGAATAGCCGACGGCAACGCCAAAGGTATCGGCAATCGTCTTCATGGCATGCAGGTTCACGTCCTGCATAGGCGTTGGATACTCTGTATTGCAGTGAAGCACGGTGATATCCACCAGCTTCGTACCGGCCTGCTCCAGCACCTCCAGTGCCGTCGCTATCTCTTCCATTGTCGCCATGCCGGTGGAAAGAATCACCGGTCGGCCATAGCTGCCGATCACACGCAGATATGGAAGGTTGGTGATCTCTCCGGATGGCACCTTATACAGATACTGGCCCAGATTCTGTAGGAAAGCTAGGCTGGTCATGTCGAAGGCGGTGGAGAAGAAGATGATGCCTTTCTTCTCGCAAGTGGCTTTTAGTATGGGATAGACCTCGAGCGGGAAATGGATCTTGCGAATCATTTCGAGTTGGGACTCATCGCCCCCGGAGGCCTGTTTCTGGTAACCTGCCTTCTGCGCAAAACTCGTTGCCACCAGTTCAGGAATGGCGGCCTGGAACTTGATCGCATCTACACCTGCCGCTACTGCAGCGTCGATAAGTTGGCGGGCCGTTTCCAAGCTGGCGTTGTGATTGACGCCGACTTCTGCAATGATGAAGGTACTGCTCACTATTTTCGTCCGCAGCTCAAGAGGTCTGCAGGCAATGGCCGTGCATGAGCATAGTTAGTCCCTTGCTAACATCGATGCGCGGTTGCCAGTGGATGCGCTCGCTGGCGCGACTGATGTCTAACGAGTACTTCACCGACGCCTTGTGGTTCGCGGGCAGCTCACCCTTTATCTCAATGCGGCCATTGCCTGCGACGGCAACGCATGCTTCGGCCAGTTCGATGATGGTCACTGGCTTGCCAGAGGAAACATTCAAGGTTTCCCAGCACTCTTTTTTCAGCGCAGCGACAGTAGCGTCCGATACATCTACGGCGTGAACAATGTCTACGCGATCACTGACCGGTTGGCTCAACTCGATCACGTCGCCTCTGGCGGCGGCAGCTAGGAAACGCGGCACAATCTTGTCTGCGCCGATGCCATAGCCGTAGATCGAGGTCGGCCGCAGCATGCACAGCTTCAGGCCCTGCTGGCGCAGGCGCATCAAAACATCCTCGGCCAGCAGCTTGGAGAAGCCGTAGAAACCGCCTAGCCCGCTCCAACCCAGCGGGGCCGACTCCTTCTGTAGTGGTGCGCAAGGATCTTTATAGACGATGGCACCCGAGATATGCAGCAGCGGAATGTTCCTGCTCATTGCCCATTGCCCCAGGTTCAGGCAGGCGCGCACATTGGCGTCGAACATGTGTGCTTGGTCCACTTCCCCGGAGGGCTGCACAAAGGCACCGGCATGCACGATGGCCTGTACACCGGCGAAGAGCTCATCTAGGGCCGCCATGCTCAGCCATTTGCTGAGGTCCCACGCAGCAGAATCGTCAGTACCGGAACGTGAAACAGCCGTGACCTTAGCTCCTGCCGCTTGCAAAGCGGCACGCATGTGGCGTCCGAGCATGCCGGTCGCTCCCGTTAGGCCGACTCTGCCTAGAACCATCGGTTGACCACCCCCTTATCCGAGAGCGAAAGACTGGTCGCGCTCACGTTCTCGACGAAAACTTCTTCGTGATAGCGCATGGCAACGCCGGCACGAACCTTGGGAACAGGGACTGCCTCCTTGTAAAAAAAGCTGAGCAGCGCCATCTCGGGTTCGTTGAAACCGAAATGCGCCCGTACCGCCGTTGTCCCGGAGAGGCGGGAGTTCAGTTCGAAAGGAATGGCGCCTTCTTTGGTGAGCATCAGCTGCACATTGAGAGAGCCGACAAAATCAAGCGCATTGGCAATTGCCAGCAACGGGGCATACAGTGCATCAAAAGGCGCCACCTCTATATGCCAGGAAGTGCCGCAGCGCACTGTACGCCGAGCGGTAAAGGGACCGATCATGCTGCCGTCGGCAGTCTTAAACACGCTGCAGGTGTACTCGCTATCTAGCTCCGAGGACGGAATGTCTATCACTCGCTGGAGCATGGGTATAGGTGTGCCGGGGAACAGTTTCTTCAGGCTTTCGCTGTCCCTGACAATATGCACATGTCGCGAAGAAGTACCGCGGCGGGTCTTCAATACAACAGGGAATCCCCATTTCTTTGCACAACGAACGGCATCTTCCTGGCCCTTTGGCAGATAGGCCTCCGCATAGGGTAGCCCGTTCTCCCGCAGAAACTCCGCCGTCAGCCACTTGTCGTTCGCGATCGCTACGGTGACGAGTGGCGCCACGATGACGGACACGCCGGTGCGCGATTCGATCTCTGTCTTCTTGAGCGAAAAGAACTCAAGGTCGAACTCAGAACCGATCATGACGACATCAATGCGATGCTGAAGCAGCAATTCGATGATGCGCTCAAGAGCGTTCGCTTGTTCCACGCGCGGGATGATGACGGCCTCGTCAGCCCGGTACAAAGCGGCGTTCATTGGAGCGATATCTGCAGCCACTACGGTCACGGGCAAGTCGGAAATCCGCAGCGCCTTGACAATACCCTGACCGACGCCACTGCCCGCACCGGTCACCATTACACGACACTGCCTACGCATCGGCGAGCTCCCGCTCCAGCTGCCGCATGATGGCACCGACTTCCTTTAGCGCATGCGCATTCGAACCAAAGGAGATACGCGCATCGAATTCCTGACACCAACGCACCATTTGAAGCGCACTGGGATGGTAGTGGGAATTGACCTCGACGGCGACGCCGCACTCCGCAGCGCGGGCAATCAGGCCGCGAATCATCGTGTCCGGCGGTATTTTGCCGAAACGCCGGTAACTCATGCCAAACATGTGGCCGAGAATATCCACCTGAGGGTTCGGCAACACCGCCCAGGTCAGCTCGTACTCGAGATCGACGGCCTGCTCGGGATCCGTGTCCGCGGACTGGACGGTCACGTCGTTGGCGTCGATGAGTCGATGCACGCTGGCCATAATGAAGTCGCAGTCATCGCTGATTGCTGGAATCGTGTCGATGTCTCCATCGCGCGTCTCCACCTTGACCTCGGTGCCCACATAAGCGCAGCAGGTTGAAGCCGTAAGCGCTCGGACCTCGGCGGCGAATTTGTGGAACCAGTCAGTGCTAGTCTTGCGACTGTGCTCGCTGTAGAGAATATGCGTTAAACCACTTTTTTGGGCAGCCTGATATATCTGTTCAACGGTGTGGGCGCCGTCTGTCCACGAGGTATGAAGATGGCAGTCAACTTTCGGCAGATTGGCAAGATCGAGGCTGCGGGCCTCGAAAATTAGACCGGGTAGCCGGGTGCTTTTGGATTGGTTGGTCATGGGGTTACTCACTTCCTTGCACTTAGGCTAGCGCTGCTCGGAAGATTGATAAGACGCTCGGAAAGCGATTTAGCTCCCGCAAGATCCATTCGAGGGGCTGATAGAAAGGGGGGCGAGGTATGAAGTAGGTTCCAAGCGGGTCGGGTCCTGATCCCCACGTCGTTAGTGGCTTTTAATATTTTGTCTCTTTGGCATGCCACCTCAGAGTTTAGCAAAAGCGTTTGTAACCAGTAGTTGCTCTGGCACTGCTCTGGCTCCTGAATCAGCTTCAAGCCCGCAACGGATGCAAAAGCAGTCTTGTAACGATGAAACAGCTCTCTTTTAGATGCGAGCATCACTGGTAACTGCTCCAACTGGGCACAGCCCAGGGCGGCATTCAGGTTCGGCAAACGGTAGTTGTAGCCAATTTCGTCGTGCTGATACTCCCAAGCATGGGAAAGCTTAGCGGTGGTGGTCAGGTGTTTGGCATGGCGTGCGAGTGCCGCGTTGTTGGTCAATATGGCGCCACCGCCACCGGTGGTGATCGTCTTATTACCATTAAAACTCAAAACACCCAGCAAGCCAAATGTGCCAGTGTGTTGGCCGTTGTAAGTGCTTCCCAAGGATTCGGCGGCATCTTCGACTAAGGCCAAATTGAAATCCTTAGCTACTGCTAACAGCCCGACTAAATCTGCAGGGTGACCAAACGTGTGCATAGGCAACATCGCTCGGATCACATGCCCAGTGGCAAGATTGATGCAGCGTCCTTCCCTCTGTTCGGTGTGACTGGTCAGGTAGTCTTTCAGTTTACGAACATCAACGCCCAAAGTGCGCTCCTCGCTATCCACAAAATGGGGCGTTGCGCCACAGTAAGCTACTGCATTGGCAGAGGCGACGAATGTAAGCGCTGGAACGAGGACCTCGTCCCCCGTCTGAACCCCGGCAAGCTTAAGCGCGATGTGCAACCCGGCCGTTCCATTCACAACTGCCACTGCGTGCTTGGCCCCTGTGTAATCCTCTAACATGCGCTCGAACCGGTCGACATAACTTCCTACAGACGAAACCATTCGGGTTTCGATACAGTCTTTGAGATACTCCCATTCTTTCCCCGCAAATTCGGGCTCATGCAGGGCATAAGTCCTAGCAGAGTCCGGCAAAACCACCCGAATCGCGGCCAAAATCCGGTCCTTTATCGGAGCCACTGCAGTTAGCATCTCTTTTTTAGACAACGTATCGGTCACTCTCATAATATTTCATGTTTTCAGGATTTCGAAACCAGTCGATGGTCTTGAGTAGTCCGCTTTTTAGGCCCTCTTT
>CANKWX010000111.1 GCA_947487165.1 Burkholderiales bacterium | reverse complement strand
GCTGGAAGAAGCCCGGATCGAAAGAATCGTTAGGGGTATCACTCATGATGGGTCCGATGCTAGCACCCCGGCAGGCAAGGATCCGCAAGCGCCTTTACGATATATTGGCGCCCCTACTCCCTCTCAAGCAAACCGAGATGATGAAGCTGATCGGCTCAGACGGCAGTCCTTATGTGCGCAAAGTTCGCGTCGTACTCGCCGAAAAGAAGATCGATTACGAATTCGTGCGTGAGGATGTGTGGTCAGCAGCGAGCGCCATTGGCCAATCCAATCCGCTGGGCAAGGTGCCGACCCTGGTGACCGATGACGGTGCCGCGGTCTTCGATTCTCGTGTCATCGTCGAATACCTCGATACCGTCACGCCGATTCATCGTCTGATTCCGCCAAGCGGCCGCTCGCGGGTTGAGGTTCGCTGCTGGGAGGCGCTTGCCGATGGACTGCTCGATGCGCTCATCATGGTGCGCATCGAACACTCGCAGCGTACCGAAGTCCAGCGCAGCCAGGCCTGGATCGACCGGCAGCTTGGCAAGGTCGATGCCGCGCTGGCGTCGATGTCGAATGGCCTGGCCGACCGGGCCTTTTGCTGCGATGGCCGCTATACGCTCGCCGATATCGCCGTAGGTTGCGCACTCGGCTACCTCGACTTCCGCTTTGCGCAGATCGACTGGCGAGCGCGTCACCCTAATCTGGCAGCACTCAGCGAAAAACTCTCGACCCGGCACGCCTTCGTCGACACCGCACCGCCGGCAGCTTGAGCCGCTTCGCACGCGCCGGCACCGGCGGCGCAGCCCACAACGGCCGCGATGACCTCAGAAGAAGTGCGAGGCGGGCTTGGGCGCCGAGTCAGGCGAAAAACTGTCAGGGCGCGCCTGCGCCCAGAAGGCCTTGTAAACCGGCCGGTCAGGAATCCCTTCCAGCAGTTCGCCGCCCTTGAGCGTCGGGTAGATCGTCGACATCAGCTGGATTTCCGAACGGGTGATCCGGCGCATGATGTGATCCAGACGCAGTTGCGAAGGGTGCGTGAGTCCGGCGGCAGCAATCAGCTCGGCCAGCGCTTTGAGGGTGTTCTCGTGAAAATTGAACACCCGATCAGCCTTGTCGGGCACCACCAGCGCGCGCTGTCGGACCGGATCCTGAGTGGTGACGCCGGTGGGGCATCTGCCGGTGTGACAGTTCATGGCCTGGATGCATCCGACCGCGAACATGAAACCGCGGGCGCTGTTGCACCAGTCGGCGCCCATCGCCATGGTGCGGGCGATATCAAAAGCGCTGGTGAGCTTGCCGGCCGCACCGAGCCTGATCTGCGAGCGCAGATTCATACCGACCAGCGTGTCATGGACGAGCATCAGCCCTTCGCGCATCGGCATGCCGACACGGTCGATGAATTCGGCGGGCGCCGCACCGGTGCCGCCCTCCTTGCCATCGATCACGATGAAATCCGGCGTGATGCCGGTCTCGTGCATGGCCTTGGCAATCGCAAACCACTCCCAGGGATGGCCGACCGCAAACTTGAAACCGGTGGGCTTGCCGCCCGACAGCCGCCTGAGCTCATCGATGAATTCGAGCAGACCGATGGGGGTCGAGAACGCCGAGTGAGAGGCGGGTGAAACGCAATCGACCCAGGGCTGCACGCCGCGTGCCGAGGCAATTTCGGGCGTGACCTTGGGGCCCGGCAGCACGCCGCCATGACCGGGTTTGGCGCCCTGCGACAGCTTGACTTCGATCATCTTGACCTGATCGTCGCGGGCGTTCTCGATGAAGCGCTCGCGATCGAAACGACCCGATTCATCACGGGCCCCGAAATAGCCTGACCCGATCTCCCAGATCAGATCGCCGCCGAATTCGCGGTGATAGGCCGAGATCGAGCCCTCGCCGGTGTCATGCGCAAAGCCGCCTCGTTTGGCACCCTTGTTGAGCGCGCGGATGGCATTGGCAGACAGCGACCCAAAGCTCATTGCCGAAATATTGAAGATCGACGCCTCATAAGGCCGGGCACAGTGCGGGCCGCCCACTGCCACGCGAAAATCATGTGACTGCAGGGGTGCCGGAACCATCGCATGGTTCATCCATTCGAAACCGCTCGCGTAGGTGTCGAGCTGTGTGCCGAAAGGACGCTTGTCGATGTCCCGTTTGGCGCGCTGATAGACCAGTGCGCGTTGCAGGCGTGAGAACGGCACCGCATCGCTGTCGGACTCGATCAGGTATTGGCGGATTTCGGGACGGATCGCCTCGAACATGAAGCGCAGATGCCCGAACACCGGGTAATTTCGCAGGATCGCGTGGCGCGTCTGCAGCAGGTCGTAGGCGCCGAGCGCGGTGAGCAAGCCTGAGAGCACACTCCACCACCAACCGATCTCGCCGGCACGCGCCGCCCAGGCGAGCAGAGGCGTGGCGGTTGCGAAACCCGCGAGGGTCAGGAATCTGATGAGAGACGTCATCGACTGGGCTCCGTTTCTGATTGGCGCGAAGGCATGGGCCAGAAAGCCCGACAGGGCAGACCAAGTCTAGCGTGGCAATGATGGCAGGCCGACGGCAGCCACTGCGACCTCGATGTTGGCCCCTGTTGCCGCTATCGCCCCGATGACCCTGTCGGCGCTGACAGGCCCTGCGCGGATGCAATGACGCCGCCGCCCAGGCAGACCTCATCGTGATAGAGCACCGCAGACTGCCCGGGCGTCACCGCCCACTGCGGCTGATCGAAGGCGAGCGCAAAACCACCCGGGCGCTCGGGCAAAGGCGAGACGCGACACGCCGCGTCGGCTTGCCTGTAACGCGTCTTGGCGCCCTGCCTATCGTGCACGGGGGGCGCACCGGCGATCCAGTGGACGTCATCGGCCTGCAGCCAGCCAGCGCTCAGCCAGGGATGATCATGACCCTGCACCACATAAAGCGTGTTGGCATCCATGTCCTTTCTGGCCACATACCAGGCCTCGCCGCTGCCGGACTTTTGCCCGCCGATGCCTACGCCCTTGCGCTGCCCGATGGTGTAGAAAGCCAGCCCGACATGCTCACCGAGCAGACGTCCTTCGTCGTCAAGGATCGGGCCGGGCGCAGTCGGCAGATAGCGGTTGAGGAAGGCCCTGAACGGACGCTCGCCGATGAAGCAGATGCCGGTCGAGTCCTTTTTCGCATGGTTGGGCAAACCAATGCGCTCGGCAATCTGGCGCACCTCGCGCTTGGGCAACTCACCCACCGGAAACACCGTGCGAGCCAGTTGCGCCTGCGTCAGGCGATGCAGGAAATAGCTCTGGTCCTTGGTCGCATCGAGGCCGCGCAGCAGTTCATGACGCACGCCACCCGGCATCGACTCGTCGGGAACCGCCCGCACCCGGGCATAGTGGCCGGTGCCGATGCCGTCGGCACCCAGCCGCATGGCATGGTCGAGAAAGGCCTTGAACTTGATCTCGGCATTGCACAGCACATCGGGGTTGGGCGTGCGGCCCACCGCATACTCACGCAGGAATTCGGCGAAGACCCGCTCGCGATATTCAACCGCGAAATTGACTGCCTCCAGCTCGATCCCCAGCACATCGGCGACGCTCGCCGCATCGATCCAGTCCTGGCGACTCGAGCAGTATTCGCTGTCGTCATCGTCCTCCCAGTTCTTCATGAACAGGCCAATGACCTCGAAGCCCTGCTCTTTGAGCAGCCAGGCCGAGACAGCCGAGTCGACCCCGCCCGACAGACCGACCACAACACGCGAAGCGCTCACCGACCTGATGCCTCAGGGCCGCCAGGCGCGCGATCGAGGGCGCTTTCGTGAGTCCAGACAATGTCGAGATCGGCGCGGCGATTCGCCAGAAAATCAAGGACCGCACGCTCGACCAGCGGGCTGCGGTGGTGCTGCGGACAGGCAAGAATCTCGGCCGGTGACATCCAGAAGGCACGCACGATGCCCTCATCAAGCGCCAGGGTCGGATCATGCGAGATCGGACGGCACAAGAAGGTATGGCGCAGGTAGGTCACATCGACACCGGCCGCCGCGTGCACATGACGCGCCATATGCACGCCCTGCAAGGCAATCGCTTCGACCGTCCAGGCGGTTTCTTCGAGGGCTTCACGCACCACTGCCTGCTGCAGCGTCTCGCCGGGATCGAGATGCCCGGCCGGCTGATTCAGGCGCAGACCGAACGCGGTCTGTTCCTCGATCATGAGCAGCAGTCCATCGCGTTCGATGACGGCTGCGACCGTCGTACTGGGCTTCCAGATTTCCATTTTTTCGAGTGTAACCGAGGCCCGGCAGCCTGAGCGGCCAGCCCCGCGCGGGCAAAAAGCCCCGCTACAGGTTATCCTTTTGGGATTGCCTGGAGAAAACAGAATGAAAATCGGAGTGCCGACCGAGACGCGCGCCGGAGAGTCGCGGGTCGCCGCCACCCCTGAAACGGTGAAAAAACTGGTCGCGGCCAAGCACGAAGTGATCGTGCAGGCTGGCGCCGGTACCGGTGCCAGCGTGACTGATGCTGCCTACGAGGCAGCCGGTGCCATCCTGGCCGATGCCGCCGCTGCTTTCAAAGTCGACATGGTCCTGAAGGTGCGTCGCCCCTCGCCCGACGAACTCACCCTGATGCCGCCCGGCACCGCGGTGGTTGCCATGCTTGATCCTTTCGATCGGGCCGGCCTCGAGCAACTGGCCAGTGCCGGCACGACCGCCTTCGCGCTTGAGGCCGCACCGCGCACAACCCGCGCCCAGAGCATGGACGTGCTGTCGTCGCAGGCCAATATCGCCGGCTACAAGGCGGTGATGGTGGCAGCCAATGCCTACCAACGCTTCATGCCGATGCTCATGACGGCGGCCGGCACGGTCAAGGCCGCGCGCGTCGTCATCCTTGGCGTCGGCGTGGCCGGTTTGCAGGCCATCGCCACCGCCAAGCGGCTCGGCGCGGTCATCGAAGCCTCCGATGTTCGCCCGCCGGTCAAGGAACAGGTCGAATCGCTGGGCGCCAAGTTCATTGATGTGGCCTACGAGACCGACGAAGAACGCGAGATCGCCAAGGGCGTGGGCGGCTATGCGCGGCCGATGCCCGAGAGCTGGATGAAGCGTCAGGCAGCAGCAGTCGCCGAGCGCATCAAGCAGGCAGACATCGTCATCACCACCGCACTGATCCCGGGGCGCAAGGCGCCGGTGCTGGTCACCGAAGAGATGGTCATGTCGATGAAGGCCGGATCGGTCATCGTCGACATGGCGGTCGAGCAGGGCGGTAACTGCCCCCTGTCCGAACCCGGGCGCACGGTGACGAAGCACGGCGTGCACATCATCGGCGAAACCAATCTGCCCTCGATGGTCGCCGCCGACGCTTCGGCGCTCTACTCGCGCAATGTCATCGATTTTCTGAAGCTGGTGATCGATGCCGACGGCAAGCTCAAGATCGATCTCGAAGACGACATTGTCAAAGCCTGCCTCGTCGTTCGCGACGGCCAGGTCCTGCGGGCCTGATTCCAGAGCCTGCCGGTCTGAACCCCGACACCCCGCCGACAGAAGGTCATCCGAACAAATGGAAGTCATCAGCCCCACCGTCATCAACCTGATCATTTTCGTGCTGGCGATCTACGTCGGCTTTCATGTGGTCTGGAACGTCACCCCCGCCCTGCACACGCCGCTGATGGCAGTCACCAACGCGATCTCGGCGATCATCATCGTCGGCGCGATGCTGGCCGCCTCGCTCACCACCACGCCCCTTGGCAAGTTCATGGGCGTGGCCGCGGTGGCGCTGGCGGCCGTCAATGTGTTCGGCGGATTTCTCGTGACCCGCCGCATGCTCGATATGTTCAAGAAGAAAGCGCCGCGCGAAGGCGCAGGCAAGGCAGACAAGTCATGACGGTGCGCGCCTTCATCGTCCTGCTGGTCATCACCGTCATCGGGATTGCACTCGGCGACCACATCGCAAAAGAATTTGCGGCGCCCGGTCTCGAGCGTACTTTCACCGTGCTCGTGATCGCTACGCTCATCGTCGCCCCCTCCGCCTGGATTCTCGGGCGACTGGGCTGGATCAACAGCGGCCGGATCGATTTCAGCCGCAACAGCCAACCGCCTCGCAGCAAAGGCCAGGCCTAACATGAACCTCATCGTCCTGCTGTACCTCGTCGCCTCGATCTGCTTCATCCAGGCACTCAAGGGTCTGTCGCACCCCACCACCTCCATCCGGGGCAACCTGTTCGGCATGGTCGGCATGGGCATTGCCGCGCTGACCACGGTCGCGCTCATCTACATGATGCGTGCCGAATTCGCACCGATGGGCCTGGCCTGGGTGCTGCTCGGTCTGGTCATCGGCGGCAGTGCCGGCTCTTACATGGCCGCCAAGGTCGAGATGACCAAGATGCCAGAGCTGGTCGCCTTCATGCACAGCATGATCGGTCTGGCCGCAGTCTGTATCGCGATCGCCGCGGTGGCAGAGCCCTGGGCCTTCGGCATCACCGACTACCCCAAGGAACTGCTGATCGGCGCCCAGACTCAGGCCGGCGCCATCGTCGCCGACATCATCGCGCGTCCGCCGATTCCGACCGGTAACCGTCTCGAACTCTTTCTGGGTGCAGCGATTGGTGCGATCACCTTCAGCGGCTCGGTGATCGCCTTCGGCAAGCTCTCGGGCAAATACAAGTTCCGACTCTTCCAGGGCGCGCCGGTCGTCTTCGCCGGCCAGCACATGCTCAACCTGGCGCTCGGTCTGGCCACGGTCGCACTCGGCCTGGTGTTTACCTACAACGAGAGCTGGCCGGCCTTCCTGGCGATGCTCGCACTGGCCTTTTTGCTTGGCGTGCTGATCATCATCCCGATCGGCGGGGCCGACATGCCGGTGGTGGTCTCGATGCTCAACAGCTATTCGGGCTGGGCTGCAGCCGGCATCGGCTTTTCGCTCAACAACAGCATGCTGATCATTGCCGGCTCGCTGGTGGGTGCCTCGGGCGCGATCCTGAGCTACATCATGTGCAAGGCCATGAACCGCTCGTTCTTCAACGTGATCCTGGGTGGCTTTGGTACCGATGCGGCGGGTGCTGCGGCGGGTGGCCCCGTGCTTGACCGGCCGGTCAAGCAGGG
>CANKWX010000110.1 GCA_947487165.1 Burkholderiales bacterium | reverse complement strand
CGCGAGCTGCTGCCGCGATACGGTTTTCCCCTGCTGGCCGAGGCGCCAAGTTTCGATGAATGCGTGCGCTGGCATGCCGACCTCGGCAGACTGTTCGAGCAGGTGATTGCCTCGCCGCGCTGGCAAGCCATCGTGTCCAGGCTCGACAGTGTGCTGCCGGTGTCGGCCGGCGCGGAGCTGAGCGACGTCTGCAAACTCGGGCTTCATCTGAGTCAGGCGCGTCGTGTGGTGGCCCTCACGCCGGCTCCGTCCCGGTTCGTCGCTCCGGTTGTCAAGCCGGAGGCTCGCCCAGCCCTCGGTGCTGCATTGCCTGCCGAGGGTGTACCTCGTCCTGGGGTGGTGCGCTTGCACCTGTGCCGCTGAGCGCTCGGGGCGCTTAAACCCTGCCCAGCAGAATGAATTCCATCAGCGCCTTTTGCACATGAAGGCGGTTCTCGGCTTCGTCCCAGACGACTGACTGCGGTCCGTCGATCACGTCGGCCGAGACTTCCTCGCCGCGGTGAGCCGGCAGGCAATGCATGAACAAGGCATCGGCCTTGGCCTGGCGCATCATGTCTGCATCAACCTGCCAATCGGCGAAAGCGGCAAGCCGGTCGCGGTTTTCGGTCTCGAACCCCATGCTGGTCCAGACGTCGGTGCTCACCAGGTCTGCGCCGGCGCAGGCTTGCATCGGATCGTCGAGGATGTCGACATGCGCGGCATCGTGGCTCGTCACCCGTGACGGGTCGATCCGGTAGCCGGGTGGCGTCGAGATCCGGATCCGAAAGCCAAGGAGCCCGGCTGCCTGGATCCAGGTATAGGCCATGTTGTTGGCATCCCCGACCCAGGCGACTGTACGCCCGGCGATCGGACCCCGGTGCTCGATATAGGTGAAGATATCGGCCAGCACCTGACAGGGATGGTATTCGTTGGTCAGGCCATTGATGACCGGCACGCGCGAATTGGCTGCAAAGCGCTCCAGGATCGATTGCTCGAAGGTGCGGATCATGACCAGATCGCACATGCGCGAGATGACCTGCGCAGCGTCTTCGACCGGCTCACCACGGCCGAGCTGTGAGTCGCGGGTATTCAGAAACACTGCCGCGCCGCCCAGGTGCTGAATGCCGGCCTCAAACGACAATCGGGTGCGGGTCGACTGCTTCTCGAAGATCATGACCAGCGTGCGGTCGGCCAGCGGGTGATAGGGCTGATAGCGCTTGTAGAGATCCTTGATGATGCGACTGCGGGCAAAGACATGCTCGATCTCGTCGCGATCGAAGTCGATCAGCTGCAAAAAATGCTTTAACGCCATCGCTTGCGCCTCAGGCTGCCCGGTCGATCGGACGCGCTACCGTCTCGCGCAGAATCGGTGCGAGGGTTGCGACGGTCAGTTCGGCCTGCTCGCGGTTGAAGATCAGCGGGGGCAGCAAACGCACGACGGAATCAGCGGTCACATTGAGCACCAGACCGGCTTTGAGGGCCTTGCCGACGATTTCGCTGCAGGGGCGGTCAAGCTCGATGCCGATCATCAGGCCGTTGCCGCGGACCTCGATCAGCCCGGGATCGCCCGCCATCTCGCGGCGAATGCCGTCCATGATCAGATTGCCCATGGCGGTGGCATTGTCGAGAAGATGGTCTTCTTCCATGACGTCGATGGTGGTCAGGCCCGCCCGCATGGCCAGCGGATTGCCGCCGAAGGTCGTGCCATGGTTGCCGGGCTTGAACGTGTGGGCGGCTTCACCATGAGCGACCACCGCGCCCACCGGAATGCCCGAGGCCAGACCCTTGGCCAGCGGCATGACGTCAGGGACGATGCCGGCGTACTGATGCGCGAACCAGCGACCGGTGCGGCCGGTACCGCACTGGACTTCATCGACCATCATCAGCCAGCCCTTGCGGTCGCACAGCGCGCGGACCTGCTTGAGGTATTCGATGCGGGCCGGCTGAATACCGCCTTCGCCCTGGATCGCTTCGAGAAAGACGGCGCAGACCTTTGGGCGATTCGCAGCGATCTCCTCGAGTGCGCTCATGTCATTGAGCGGCACGCGCACAAAACCGCTCACCAGCGGCTCGAACCCCTTCTGTACTTTGACGTTGCCGGTGGCCGACAGGGTCGCGAGCGACCGACCGTGGAAGGCCTTTTCGTAGACGACGATTTCAGGCAGATCGATGCCGCGGTTGTGGCCATAGAGCCGTGCGATCTTGATTGCCGCTTCATTGGCTTCGAGACCCGAATTGCAGAAGAACACATTGGTCATGCCTGACAGATCGACCAGACGCTGGGCGAGTTGCCGACGCAGCGGGATCTCGAAGAGATTCGAGGTGTGAATGATCTTGGAGGCCTGATCGGTGATCGCGGCCACCAGACGCGGATGGTTGTGCCCGAGGGTATTGACCGCGATTCCGGACAGGCAGTCGAGGTAGCGTCGTCCGTCGGTGTCGTACAGCCAGGCGCCCTCACCGCGCTCGAAAGCGACAGGCTGGGGGGCATAGGTCGGCATGACGGGGTCGATGGCGGTCATCGTGAGTCCTTCCGGAAATCGTTGAAAAATAAAAGTCCAAACCAAAGGGTGAAACGGGGAATGAAACTGGGGAATGAAGCTAAAAGGCGAAACAGTCGAGTCTAGGGGATTTTCGTGACACCGGCGAGCCCGGTGCATCGACCGTTATACTGCCGTATCGCACTTTGTTCGGCTCGTCTCCCAGACGATGGCGCCCGCCCTGACTCCCCCTCTGATTCCTGCGAGATCGATCGCGAAGCCGCCGGATGCGGTCTTTCTGATCGTGGGGGTGACTTCATCCGGCAAAGCCTTTCGCCCCAGCGATTGGAGCGAACGACTCGCCGGCGTGATGGCGTGTTTTCGGCCGCCCGGCAGTGGCGCGCCCACGCCGCTTCAGTGTTCGCCCTATGCGGTGCCGGGGCGCCATCAGGAGCAGACCTGCGTGCGGGTTGATCCGGTCATCGCCACGGTCGAACCGCTTGCGCTCACGTTCTTGCTCAATTTCGCCCGCGACAATGACCTGCAGTTGGCGCTAACCTCCGAATTCACTTGAAGACGGACCCTTAAGCAATTGCTTGGCAAAGGGATTTCTTGAGAAAGTTCTTGCAGGTTGGAGCCCTGCGAGGTGTAAGATCGGACCGGTTTTGTCTGAGCGGCTGTCGTCCGCGGTCTGTCTGCATTCATGTCTGCCTCGATCAATCTGCTCGCCCCCTTCGATACGGATCCCCGCCCCTTGTTTCGTGTGGCGGCTTTTGGACTGGGGCAGACACTGCAGCGCATCGTCGAGATCGTCTTTCGGCATGCGCGTCACAACCCTTACCGTTTTGTCTTTGCGCCTGCCGACGCTCCCACCGACTACGATCTGGCGCTGGTCGACATGACCGTGTCCGATGGTCAGGCAGTGGCGCGGGTGCTGGGCCGGCTACCGCCCGCCGCAAGCGGTGTGACCCTGGTGACGGTGGGTCGGCGCTGCGACCCGACCCGAGTCTGCGACGATCTGGTGCTGCAGCGCTTTTCGGTCAATCTGCTGGCAGCGCTCAATCAGGCGGTCAATCGACAGCTGATGCGCCCGCTTCGACGTGGTGCCCGGGTTTTTCGAGGCGACCCGCCGACCAGTGCTCATGCGAGCGGCGCGCGGCCCGATCAACCGATGACGGGCGCACCGTTACGGCCACAGCGGGTCCTGATCATCGATCCCAGCCCGGTGCTCAGGCGGCAGGTATCGATGTCGATCGAGGCGATTGGCCTTGATGCCGAGGGTGTCGGCACGGCACACGAAGGCCTTGCCCTGCTGGCGCTGCGGCGCTACGAACTGGTGATTCTCGATGTCGACTTGAGCGATGTCGACGGCTTTCGCCTTGCGCGGCAGATTCGATGGCGGCGCGGATCGGCACAGGTGCCGGTCATCGTACTCACGCGGCGCTCGTCGGCGATTGACCTGGTTCGGGGCATGATCGCCGGCTGCGACGGCTATCTGGTCAAGCCGATATCGCAGCGTACGCTTCGTGAGAGCGTCCTCCGGTGTATCAGGCCTGGCCCGGACGCGACCGATGTCGCGAGCGGGATGCTTGGCCTGAATTGAAGCGACGTCACTGAAACGACTTACTTCACGCGGCTGCGGTACTCGGCGGTGCGGGTATCGATCTCGATACGGTCCCCGATCTCGACGAAGGCCGGCACCGGCAGCTCGAAACCGGTCGGCTTGATGCGGGCCGGCTTCATGACCTTGCCCGAGGTGTCGCCCTTGACGGCCGGCTCGGTGTATTCAACTTCACGTACGACCGCGGTGGGCATTTCGACTGAAATCGCCCGGCCGTCATAGAACACCACATCGCAGGGCATGCCTTCGTCGATGTAGTTCAGGGCATCGCCCATGCTCTCAGCTTCGACTTCGTACTGGTTGTAGTCGGTGTCCATGAAGACATGCATGGGCTCCGAAAAATACGAGTAAGTGCATTCCTTGCGATCGAGCACCAGCACGTCGAATTTCTCGTCGGCTTTGTAGACCGACTCGGTGTTCGAGCCATTGAGCAGGTTCTTGAGCTTCATCTTCACGACCGCAGCATTGCGGCCGGATTTGTTGTAGTCGGCCTTTTGCACGACCATCGGCTCGGGGCCGATCATCACGACGTTACCGGGGCGCAGTTCCTGGGCGGTCTTCATGGGAGCAATCTTTGGGGAAAAGTCGGGGGGGGCAGGTTGCCGAAGAAAAACGCGCAACCGACGATCAAAAGCTCTCGATTATAGCTTGCCCGATGCAAACGCCACCAGCCTGCTGGCCAGATCGGACTGCTGGAGCTGGGCTGATCGCCACCGGCCGGCTCCGGCTTCAAGCGCCGGCAGCTGCTCGAATATCGGCCGCAGTGCGGCGGCGGTCAAGGCGCGACTCGCCGGATCGGGCGCGGTATTCCAGGCGGTGTGCAGATTGCGCCAGGCGTTCGCGGCCGGCTCGGGCAGCCTGGCGACGGCCACCCAGCGGTCGATCAGTGCCTCAAGTTTGGGGCGGTGTGCTTCATCGGCCTGACGGTAGGCCTGCCAGATCAGCGGCCGACCCGACCACAGTGCCCGCACGAGCGAGTCTTCGCCGCGCACCCAGTTCAGATCGCAGCACCACAGCAGCCGGTCGTAGTCGATTTGCGGCAGGAAGGGCACTCGTCTGACCCCCCGCCGATCACCCAGCTCCGGGGCGATGCCCTCGGGAATCAGCAGTTGCCAATGGTCGGGCGGGCCAGACGTGCAAGGTGCATCTGACCGCTGGTGCTCAATGGCGTTGATTCCGTCGATCAGTTCGGCGACCGGTGAGTCGGGATAACAAAAGAGCGACATGAAGCGCTGGCCCGGCTCGGCGTCGACGCCGAGCGAACGCAGGAAATCGATTCGTGCCGAGGGATCGCGACCGAATCGCTCGCAGCGATCGATCAGGTCGGCCTCGCGCAGCAAGCCGCCGCTTTCGGGTGTGAAGCCCGGAAAAAAGAAGGATTCGATCAGGCCGTCCGACTTGGGAGAGGGCAGACCATGGTGCGTGTCGACCCAGGCCTGCGCCGACAGATAGTCGAGATTGATCCAGACCGGGCGGCGCGAAGTCATGGCATGGCGATAGCCCGCAGGCAGTTCGCAGGCAAATCCTGCGATCACCACGTCGGCCACTTGCTCGGGCTCTGGCAGGCTCAGCCTGGGGTCATCGTCACGCCAGCACTCGATGCTGACCCGATCCCGGCGCAGGCCGGGGCGGGCATCGGGCACGAGGCGGCTCAAGGCCTCGGGCTGATCGATCCACAGGCGCACGGTCAGTGAGTGCTCATTGGCAAGCTGCCTGGCCAGACGCCAGCAGATCGCTGCATCGCCCAGGTTGTCGACCACGCGGCAAAAAACATCCCAGCGCAGGCCCGAGCTCGCCACCGCCGGGGTGCGGGTGGGCATCGCAGCGGGCGGCGGCGTGTGTGGCGTTGAACTAGAGCCGGGCAAGCCGCTCGAGCGCCAGTTCGAGGGTCGCGTCCTGCTTGGCAAAGCAGAAACGCACGATGCTGCGCTCGACCGGCTGATCGTAGAAGGCCGACAGCGGGATGGCCGCGACACCGATTTCGGTGGTCAGCCATTTGGCGAAGTCGGCCTCCGGCAGGCTCGAGATTGCCGAGTAGTCGACGATCTGGAAATAGGTGCCCTGGCTGGGCAGCAGCTTGAAGCGGGTGCCCGCCAGGCCGGCACGAAAGAGATCGCGTTTGCGCTGGTAGAAGGCGGGCAGCTCGAGGTAAGGGCGCGGATCGGCCATATAGGCCGCCAGACCGTACTGCACCGGGGTATTGACGGTGAACACGTTGAACTGGTGGACCTTGCGGAATTCGGTCGACAGTGCCACCGGGGCCACGCAATAGGCGACCTTCCAGCCGGTGACATGGTAGGTCTTGCCGAACGACGAGATCACGAAGCTGCGTGCCGCGAGCGCGGGATAGCGGCAGGCCGAGCAGTGCGGCTCGCCGTCGAACACCATGTGCTCATAGACCTCGTCCGAGATCACGAACAGCCCCGCCTCGATGGCGATCGACTCGAGCTTGCGCATGTCGGCATCCGACAGGGTCATGCCGCTGGGGTTGTGCGGCGAGTTGATCAGGATCGCGCGTGAGCGCGGGGTGACGGCTGCTGCGACCGCGTCCCAGTCGATGCGAAACGCGTCGGTCATCGGGATACAGACCGCGACGCCGCCGGCCAGCTCGATATTGGGCAGGTAGCTGTCGTAGGCCGGCTCGATCACGATGACTTCGTCGCCAGGGCGCACGATCGCCAGAATCGCGGTGAGGATGGCTTGCGTGGCGCCGGCGGTGACCGTGACTTCGGAATCCGGATCGTAGTGACGGCCGTAGAGCGTGGCGACCTTGGCGCTGATGGCTTGCCGCAGCGGCGCGATGCCGGTCATCGGCGGGTATTGATTGAGGCCGTCGCGCATGGCGCCCGATACCGCATCGACCAGTGCCGGATCGCAATGAAAGTCGGGAAAGCCCTGCCCGAGGTTGACCGCCTTGTGTTCAGTGGCGAGTGCCGACATCACAGTGAAGATGGTCGTGCCCACCTTGGGCAGCTTCGATTCGAGGGCAGGCGTGGGCGGAGCGGCCAATGCATTCATGGAGAGGTTCCTCAGGGCTGCCCGATTACAGGCGTCGCGTCTCGGGGCCCGGTGCTGCGGCCGGCATCTGCGCGCGCCAGTCCTCGGGCAAGCCGATGCGCACCCCGAAGCGGCGCGCAGCGAGTTTTCGCAGCCGCAGCAGGGCCTT
>CANKWX010000109.1 GCA_947487165.1 Burkholderiales bacterium | reverse complement strand
GGTGTCGAGCTCGCCGGTGGTCACGCCATGCTTGACATGCGGGCCGATGAAGTCGAGCACCTCTGAGGCCAGTCGTCCGGCCAGCCGCATGGCGGCCACTTCTGTTTCGTTTTTGATCGTGATCGACATCGACTTGTCGTTGAGGGGTTGTTCAAGCTAGAATTATAGGCTTGCCAGATGCTTCTCGTTAGTTTCAAAGCCGGTTCACATTCTGCTTTGTGGTCGTTAAAATCGACCTCCAGTCGAAAGGTGGGGTGTCAAAGCGAGGGTGTCAAAGCAAGTGTTTTAAAACATCTCCGCGGTTTTGCGCCGCATCGGCAAATCGGTCAGACCGGTGAGCCGCAGCGGTGAGGGCGATGAAAGATCGCCCCGGAATCATGCCCACTGGGTGCACGGCCAGACGCTGTGTCCGGGCATCCGAAAAGCCGCGATATTCAACCCTAGACGGAGAAAGATCATGTCGACCATGCGCCAAATGCTGGAGGCGGGTGTCCATTTCGGCCACCAGACCCGCTTCTGGAACCCCAAGATGGCTCCCTACATCTTCGGTCATCGCAACAAGATCCATATCATCAACCTCGAGAAGACCCTGGTCATGTACCAGGACTCGATGAAATATCTGCGCCAGCTTGCCTCCAATCGAGGCACGGTGCTCTTCGTTGGCACCAAGCGTCAGGCTCGCGAGATCATTGCCCAGGAAGCACGCCGTGCCGGCATGCCTTATGTCGATGAGCGCTGGCTGGGCGGCATGTTGACCAACTTCAAGACGGTCAAGACCTCGATCAAGCGTTTGCGCGATATGGAAGCCGTGATGGCCGAAGGCGGCGTCGAGCGCATGTCCAAGAAAGAGGCGCTGCTGTTCAACCGCGAGATGGAAAAACTCAGCAAGGCCATCGGCGGCATCAAGGACATGAACGGGCTGCCCGATGCGATTTTCGTCATCGACGTCGGCTACCACAAGATTGCGATTACCGAAGCCATCAAACTCGGTGTTCCGGTGGTCGGCGTTGTTGATACCAATCATTCGCCCGACGGAATTGACTATGTCATTCCTGGCAATGACGATTCGAGCAAGGCGATCCAGCTTTATGCCGAAGGGGTGGCCGATGCCATCCTGGCAGGTCGCGCGGCTGCGCTCGAAGGCATCGTCAAGGGTGCCTCCGACGAAGAGTTTGTCGAAATCGAAGCCGAAGAGGCTTGAAGGAAGGAGCATCAAGATGGCTGAAATTACCGCGTCGATGGTCAAGGAGCTGCGCGAGAAGACCGACGCGCCAATGATGGAGTGCAAGAAGGCACTCACCGAAGCGGCGGGCGATATGGCCCGAGCTGAGGAAATTCTTCGCGTCAAACTCGGCAACAAGGCCAATAAGGCAGCATCGCGGGTGACGGCTGAGGGCATCGTCGGCGTTCACCACTCGGCCGACGGTGGCATCGCGTCCATTGTCGAGCTCAACTGCGAGACCGACTTTGTTGCCAAGAATGATGACTTCCAGGCCTTCGCCCGGGCACTGGCTGCATTGGTGTCCGAGAAGGCGCCGGCCGATGTCGATGCGCTTGCCATGCTTGAGCTCGATGGCGTCAGCATCGAAGAGCGTCGCAAGGCGCTGATCGGCAAGATCGGCGAGAACATTACCGTGCGCCGCTTCGTGCGGATCGCAGGTCACGGTCGGGTGTCGAGCTACATCCATGGTGGTTCGCGGATTGGTGTGCTGGTCGATGTCCAGGGCGGCGAAGAGGCGCTCGGCAAAGACCTCGCGATGCAGATCGCGGCGTCCAAGCCGGTGGCGCTCGACAGCACCGGCGTGTCGGCCGAGCTGATCGAAAAGGAACGCTCGATTGCCTCGCAAAAGGCTGCCGAATCCGGCAAGCCTGCCGAAATCATTGCAAAGATGGTCGAGGGCACCGTCCAGAAGTTCCTTAAAGAAGTCACCTTGCTCGGCCAGCCTTTCGTCAAGGACGACAAGCAGACTGTCGAGCAGCTTCTGAAGGCGCGGGGCGCTAAGGTGCATGCCTTCACACTCTTCATCGTTGGTGAAGGGATCGAGAAAAAGCAGTCCGATTTTGCGGCTGAGGTGGCTGAGGCTGCGGCAGCGGCTTCACGGTGAGTGGCTGGTGCGGCGATCCGGGTCTTTTTCGGGTTCCCGCCGGCTATTGCGCCAGTCGTGCCCTTGTTCGGGCTTCATCTCGTTTGAGTTCCGCCTCGATTGAGTTCTCTGTTAGGGCAGCCAGTTGCATATGACCATCGCCAAGCCTTACAAGCGTGTCCTGCTCAAACTGTCCGGCGAAGCCCTGATGGGCGACGATGCTTACGGCATCAACCGTGTCACGATTGATGGGATGGTTGCTCAGGTCGCGCAGGCTCATGATCTCGGAATTGAACTGGCGATCGTGATCGGTGGTGGCAACATCTTTCGTGGCATCGCGCCGGGCGCCTCCGGCATGGATCGCGCCACCGCCGACTACATGGGCATGATGGCCACGGTGATGAATGCGCTGGCATTGCAGGACGCGATGCGCAGCGCGGGACTGACCGCACGGGTGCAGTCTGCCCTCAAGATCGAGCAGGTGGTCGAGCCCTATATCCGCCCCAAGGCCTTGCGCTATCTCGAAGAGGGCAAAGTCGTGATTTTTGCTGCCGGCACCGGCAATCCGTTTTTCACGACCGACACGGCGGCTGCCTTGCGGGGTGCCGAGATTGGTGCCGAAGTCGTACTCAAGGCGACGAAAGTCGATGGCGTCTACAGCGCAGATCCGATGAAGGATCCGACAGCAACGCGCTACCAGACGATTTCTTTCGATGAGGCGATCGGGCGCGACCTCAAGGTGATGGATGCCACCGCCTTCGCCCTGTGTCGCGACCAGAAACTACCGATCAGGGTTTTCTCGATCTTCAAGCAGGGTGCGCTCAAACGCGTGCTGCTGGGTGAGGATGAGGGCACCTTGGTCCATGTCTGATTCCGGAGTCTGAGCCAGATGGCCGCTACCATTCCCGAAATCCGCTCGCAGGCCGAGCAAAAGATGATCAGGTCCCTTGAGGCACTTAAAACCAGCCTCGCCAAGATCCGAACCGGTAGAGCCCATGCCGGTCTGCTTGATCATGTGCAGGTTGACTACTACGGCAGCATGGTGCCGATCAGTCAGGTGGCTAATGTCACGCTGGTCGATGCCCGCACCATCGGTGTGTCACCCTGGGAAAAGAAGATGGCCTCCGCCATCGATAAAGCAATTCGCGAGTCCGACCTGGGTCTGAATCCGTCCTCGACCGGCGATCTGATCCGGGTTCCGATGCCGCCCCTGTCGGAGGAGCGTCGCAAGGAGATGGCCAAGCTTGTCCGTACCGAAGGCGAAGACGCCAAGGTGGCGGTTCGCAATCTGCGCCGCGATGCCAACAGTCACCTCAAGGATCTGATCAAGGCCAAGGCGGCCTCCGAAGATGACGAGCGTCGCGCCCAGGATGACGTCCAGAAACTGACCGACCGTTTCATTGTCGAAATCGACAAGCTGCTCCAGGCCAAGGAGCAGGAGATCATGACGGTCTGAGTCCTGCGGCCGTCCTCGGGGCGGCCGGCATGTGATCCCCTGATGACCCACACCAGTTCGACAGACACCATCCCGGATGCCGCGGGCACCCCGCAGCATGTCGCGATCATCATGGACGGAAACGGCCGGTGGGCGGCCGCGCGTCATATGCCGAGGGTGGCGGGCCACTCCAAAGGCGTTGACGCGGTGCGGGCGACCGTCCAGGCCTGCGTTGATCGCGGTGTCGAATATCTCACTCTGTTTGCCTTCAGCTCCGAGAACTGGCGTCGTCCCGCTGACGAAGTGTCGTTGCTGATGCGCCTGTTCATCATGGTCCTCGAGCGTGAGGTCAACCAGATGCGTGCCAATGGCATCCGGCTTCGG
The DNA here is from genome assembly GCA_947487165.1 of Burkholderiales bacterium. Taxonomy (GTDB): domain Bacteria; phylum Pseudomonadota; class Gammaproteobacteria; order Burkholderiales; family Burkholderiaceae_E; genus UBA4615. The sequence continues at coordinate 3,565 of CANKWX010000109.1, read as the reverse complement.
GTGGTCGGCGATGTCAGTGCCTTCGAGCCGGCACTGCGCAAGCTGATCGAGCAGTCGCAAGACCGAACTGCGAATAACCACAAGATGACGCTGACGATCTGCGCCAATTACGGCGGCAGGTGGGATGTGCTGCAAGCGACGCGTGCCATGCTCGATGCCCGGCCCGAACTGGCTTGTGCCGGCGCAGCGATCAGCGAGTCCGACCTTGCTCCCTATCTGGCCATGAGTTTTGCGCCTGAACCCGACCTGTTCATCCGTACCGGGGGCGAGCAGCGAATCAGCAATTTCCTGCTCTGGCAGCTGGCCTACACCGAGCTCTATTTCACTGACGCCTTCTGGCCTGATTTCGGGGCTGTTGAACTCGACCGGGCCTTCGAGTCCTATCGCGCTCGGGAAAGGCGCTTCGGTCGTACCAGCGCCCAGGTTGCCATGCAGACCGCCGCGCCCTAGGTCTGACGGCAACCCAGGCGATGCTCAGACAGCGCATCATGACCGCGCTGGTCTTGCTGGCGATCATCGTGCCGGCAATTACCAGTGCGCCGCCCTGGGTCTGGGGACTGGTGTCCTTGCTGATGCTCTCGATCGCCGGCTTCGAATGGGGGCGGTTGCTTGGTTCCACCCGGGGCAGCTGGCTGCTCTGCGGTGCGCTGGGGGCAAGCGGGGCGACCTATCTGGTGTGGCGAACGAGCGCCGCAAGCGGTGCGGTCTCGGGCGCAGTGGCTTTGCTGTCGGCTGCAAGCCTGGCGTTCTGGTTGTCCATCGGCTTGATCTCACTGGTTCGCGGCCATCGGATCGGCTCGGGCTGGGCGACCGGCCTGCTGGTTCTTGCGGCATGCTGGGTGGCGCTCTTTGAACTGCGCCTGCTCGGTGCTGCGATGCTGGTTTCCTCGATGGCCATTGTCTGGGTCGCCGATATCGGCGCCTACTTCGCCGGCAGGGCTTTCGGGCGACACAAGCTCGCGCCCCATATCAGTCCGGGCAAGACCTGGGAGGGGGTCGTCGGTGGCGTCGCGGCGGTGCTGGTCCTGGCGCTGATGGTGCTGCTGCTCGCGCCCGACTCAGGCGATACCGTGTTGTCGAGCCGACTGGTGCGCCATCTTGGGTGGCCACTGAGCGCAGCAATCCTCATCGCGCTCGCCGGCCTGAGCGTTGTCGGTGATCTCTACGAGTCGCTTCTGAAGCGTCATGCCGGCGTCAAAGACAGCGGTGCGATTTTGCCGGGGCATGGTGGCGTGCTCGACAGGATCGACGCGCTGATTCCAACGATGCCCGGTTGCCTGCTCCTGTTGCAACTCCTGCGATAATCGCGCGATGAAACGCATAACCATCCTCGGCGCCACGGGGTCCATCGGCGAAAGCACCCTTGACGTCGTCGGCCGTCATCCCGATCGATACCGCGTCTTTGCCCTGGCCGCGCGCCATAGCCACGAGCGGCTGCTGGCGCAGTGTCTGCGGTTCGAGCCGGCTTATGCGGTTCTCGCCGACCCAAAGGCGGCAGCCCTGTTGCGCGAACAGCTTGCGCGCCACAACAGCCGCACCGAAGTCCTGGAGGGACCGCATGCGGCGGCCCAGGTGGCTGCTGCCGCCGAGACCGATCTGGTCATGGCGGCGATCGTCGGTGCAGCGGGTCTGGCGTCGACACTGGCGGCTGCAAGGGCCGGCAAGACCATCCTGCTGGCCAACAAGGAGGCCATCGTGATGGCCGGGCCGGTGTTTCTTGCGGCGGTTCGCGACGGCGGTGCGCGGGTGCTGCCGATCGACAGCGAACACAACGCGGTGTTTCAGTGCCTGCCGGCCGATGGTTCGCGCATTGGCGTGCGTCGCATCGTGCTCACCGCTTCCGGCGGCCCCTTTCGGTCGATGAGCGAAAGCGACATGGAGCGGGTAACGCCCGAGCAGGCGGTCGCCCATCCCAACTGGAGCATGGGCCGCAAGATTTCAGTCGACTCGGCCACCATGATGAACAAGGGCCTTGAGCTGATCGAAGCCCACTTTCTTTTCGAGATGCCCCCGGAGCGTCTCGACGTTCTGATTCATCCGCAGAGCATCGTTCATTCGATGGTTGAGTATGTGGACGGCTCGCTGCTTGCGCAGCTGGGCAACCCCGACATGCGCACCCCGATTGCCCATGCGATGGCCTGGCCCGCCCGGATCGACAGTGGCGTCTCGATGCTCGATCTGGCGGCTCATGGCCGCCTCGATTTCGAGTTGCCCGATCCGGCGCGTTTTCCGTGTCTGAGGCTCGCGCGCGAGGCCTTGTCGGCAGGTGCCGCAGCCCCATGCGTGCTCAATGCCGCCAATGAAATCGCGGTCGATGCCTTTCTCGATCGCCGTATTCGCTTTACCGACATTTTCAGAGTCTGCGAGGCAACACTCGACGACATTGGCGCTGCAGGTGCGCCGGCTGATACCGAGGCAGTGATCGCCCTCGATGCCAGCGCCCGCAGCGCAGCCAACCTTCACCTCTCAAGGCTTGCCCGATGATCACCACACTGATCGCATTTCTTTTTGCACTGGCGCTGCTGGTGTTCGTGCACGAGCTCGGCCACTACTCGGTGGCCCGATGGTGCGGGGTCAAGGTCCTCCGGTTTTCGATCGGATTCGGCAAACCACTGTTGACATTCACGGTGGGCCCGGACAAGACAGAATGGTCGGTCTCCCCGATTCCCCTGGGCGGCTACGTCAAGATGCTCGATGAGCGTGAAGGCGGTGAGGGTTCGGTGCCCTCAAACGAGCTCCATCGTGCCTTCAACCGTCAGTCGCTGGCCAAGCGCTCCGCGATTGTCATCGCCGGCCCGCTGGCGAACTTCCTGCTGGCGATTGCGCTGTATGCCGGTCTTGGAATGGTCGGGACCGAAGAGCCGGCCGCGGTGATGGGGCAACCTGCTGCCAACACGGCCGCAGCGGCCGCCGGCCTGCGCGACGGCGATCGGGTGATTGGCCTCGATGGGCGCGAGCTCAATGCGGTGTCGGTTCTCAGGTTGCAGATGATCGACGCCATCGTCGATCGTCGCCCTGCGCAACTGACCGTGCAGCGCGCGGGTGAGACGCTCACCCTCAGTCTTGCCACCGATGGCTTGCCAGCCGGCGAACTCGACAAGGACTTCATGCGCACGCTCGGCCTTGAGCTCACTGGTGGCGTCGTGACGGTCGGATCGGTCTCGCCTGACGGCGCCGCCGCTCGCGCCGGCTTGCGTGCCTCCGATGAGGTGATCGCGGTGCAGTCGCGTTCGGTGACTCGTGCGAACGACCTGATCGATGTGCTGCGAGAGAGCGCCGGGCGTGAAGTGCCGATCGAGATCCGGCGCGATGGCATCGAGCAGCGAATCCTTGTCACCCCGCAGGCGATCGCTTCCGAGCGCCCCGAGGATAACGGCCGCATGATCGGTCGAATCGGTGCGTCCCTGCAGAACCGCTTCGAGATGGTCCGGGTCGATCGTGGGCCGATCGATGCCATCGCCTATGGTGTCCGCCAGACCTGGGAGATGTCGTGGTTCTCGCTTCGCATGCTCGGCAAGATGCTGATGGGCGAGCTTTCCTGGCGCAATCTGAGCGGCCCGGTCGC
>CANKWX010000108.1 GCA_947487165.1 Burkholderiales bacterium | reverse complement strand
GTGGTGCGCAGATCGAAGGGGTCGTTGCGGGCAACATCGGCGGCATAGGCCAGGGTCTCGGCCTCCAACTGGTCGCGGCGCACCACACGATTGACGAAACCCAGCTCGCCCGCCTGACGGGCGTCGATGAAGCGGCCCTGGAACAGCAGCTCCTTGGCCATGCGCGGATGGATGTCATAGGGAATCGAGAAGTACTGGAAGGCTGAGCCCAGGAACAGCGCATCTTCTGCCGCGAAGATGATGTCGGCGGTCGAGGCCACCATCCAGCCACCGAAGATGCAGTAGCCCTGCACCGCGCAGATCATCGGCTTGGGCACGTTACGCCAGCGCAAATGCATATCCATGTGCAGGCGCCAATTGCGCTCGAACAGGCCGCGAGCGCCATCCTCAATGGGAAAGCGCTCGCGGTGCGCCCGTTCTTCGGGCGAGCCCAGGTCGTGGCCGGCAGAGAAATGACGGCCCGCTCCGAACAGGCAGATCACCCGCACCTCATGGTCGGCACCGGCAGCGTCGATGGCATGGTCCAGCTCCTCGAGCATTGCGGTGCTTTGTACATTGACCTGATCCGGTCTGTTCAAGGTCACGCGTGCGATGCGATCCATCACCTCATAGCGGATGAATTCATAGGATTGTCCGGCGTAGCGGATGTGCTGATAGCTGCTCATGGGCGGGTGGCTCCGTCGCTGGGGCTAGAGGGTCTCGAGGGCATCAGACAGTCATCTCTTCGATCCGCGCTTCGGTCGCCATTTTCCCACGCACTGCCAGCCCGATGGCGGTCCATCGGCCTTCACGGTCATCGACCATCACATCGCAGACATCGTCCCAGAACACCGGACGCCGAAACCGAATCTCGAGCGAGAGCGAGCGTGGGGCGTGATGTCGCCATATTTCGGCGGTCAGGTAGCGCACACACAGGGCGCCGCCGGCAATCGGCGCCCGGTAACCTCGCTGACGTGCAAGCTCGGGATCAAAGTGGATCGGGTTGTTCGGATTTGAAAAGGCCCTCACGACCGCGGGGGTCAACTGAATCGTTGACAGACGCGCAAGCAGCCCTGGATCGGCGATGCCAGGCGAGGGCGCCGCTGCCGCGCCCGAAGCGGGTGCGCCAGTCATGTCCGGGCCAGGTCGCAGCGAGTGCCGAAAGATCGACACCACCGCTTGGCCGTCATCCCCACGGAACAGCGTGCTGCCGATCACCAGCGTGCCGCGAGGAACCGCCTGCACCGCCAGTATTTCGCCACTCACGGTCAGGCGCTCGCCCAGTATTCCCGGCCGGTGCTGGACCAGACGTTCGGACAGGTGCACCCCGCCGTGGATGGACATCCCGTTGTGCACCCCTTCATCAATCGCCAACCTGACGAAAGCTGCGGGGTCGATCTGACCTCGGTATAACGAGGGATCAATGCCGCACAAGCGCAGCACGTCAGCTTGCACAGACGCTTCGACCAGGAGCGTGCGCTCGGTCAGCCGTCGCCCGACATGCACATCGGGACAGTGGTGATCCATGGGTGTGGTCATTGGGCCTCTCGCGCGGGTGTGTCCGAGGACAGGTCAGTCCAGCGGCACAGCGGACAGGACACCGAGCCCTTCGAGCTCGTCCACCTCTGCGGCCGACAGCCCTGCGATCTGCCGAAGCACCTGGTGCGAGTCCGCGCCCAGGCAGGGCGCAGCCACCCGGTGAGCAGCGGGTGTGGCAGACAGCCGAAACGGCAGGTTCAGATAGCGATGCTGACCGGCTTCGGGATGAGTCATCTCGACAAACCCCAGCCGCGCGGCCAGGTAGGGGCTGTCCAACAGGTCTGGTGGCTTGTTGACCGGAGCAGCCCGGATCCCGACGCCTTGAAGCAGCTCGGCAACCCGCGCCTTTTGCATTGTCTGTGTCCACGCAGTGATCGGTTCACGCAGCAGGTCCTGGTTTCGCCACCGGGCCTCGAACTCTGCAAAACTGGGGTCGTCGGCCAAGCCCGGCTGGTTGATGAGGGCACACAGGCGCCGCCACTCATCGTTGGTTTCGACGGCAATCGCTACCCAGGCATCATCGCCCTGGGTCCGATAGGCATCGTGTGGCGCTGCCCAACGCACGCGGTTGCCACGCGGTTGCGGGTCAACCCCACTGGCCAGTGCATGCAGCAGCTCCTCACCGATGAAGGTCATGGACGCTTCGACCTGGGGCACCTCGACGTGCTGGCCTTGGCCGCTGGCCTGGCGGTGCAACAACGCAAGCAGCGCAGCCGCTGCACCGTGAAAGCCACCGATCGGGTCCGGGTAATACTGGCCGGTGGTCTGCGGCGCGCCGCCCGGGTAGCCGATCATGCCGCCCATGCCGGCGGCCATCTCCATCGTTGTGCCGTTGGCCGCCGCCTTGGACATTGGGCCGGTGTTGCCGAAGCCTGGCATCTCGACCACGATGATGTCGGGTCGAGCCTGGCAGAGCACTTCGTAGCCCAAGCCCATGCGGGCCAGCGTGCCACCGCTGAAGTTGCAAAGGACGATATCGGTTGCTGCAGCGACTCGCTTTATGGCTGCCAGCCCTTGCGGATGCTTGAGATCAAGGCACAGGCTGAGCTTGTCGAGATTCTGGGAGTTGTACAGGGCGCACCGGTTGTAGCGGCGCTCTCCCGCGATGCCATCGGGGTAACGCCGAGGCAGGATGGGTGAGGCAGCATGACGCCACAGATCAGGACTACTGGCCGATTCGACCTTGATGACCTCGGCCCCCAGGAAGGCGAGGATGCGCCCGGACAAGGGGCCCGCCCATGCGGTCGTGAAATCGAGGACGCGCACACCGGCTAGCGGGCCCGGTGTCGGGTCGCCGGTTGCGGGCGTCGCGCTTCGGGGACTGCGTTCGACTTGCGCCAGTTTCCATCGCGAATCGTGTCTCGATGCGTCGTCCGACCGTTGCTCGCCGAGGTCTGGCGCGCCCACCGGTGCACGGCTAGGCGTGCGACTGAAACGGAACTGCGGGCCGAGGATGACCCGGGGCCCGGCAGCCGTGTTGACGGTTTGCCAGTAGTTGCGCGCTGCCAGATGCGGCATGTCCGACCACAACTGGCTTGCCCGGTAGGCCTTCGCAGCCGCAATACGGCCGTCGAGCAGCCGCTGCAGCAGGTCGTCGGCTCCCCATGCTCGCACCTCTTGCTGGACTCGCGCCTCAAGCTCGGGCCAATGATCCATTCGCGACTTGAACGATGCAAACCGTGGGTCGTGTTCCAGCGCAGCCAGTTTCAGGGTGCTGCAAAAGGCCCCCCAGGCAGCTTGCTGCAGCCACAGTGCCACCCAGCCGTCGCGGCATTGAACGCACATGAACGGGCGGCGCACATCCCCTCTTGTTTCCTGCAATCCGCTGTAGCTGTACTCGGTGATACCCGGTGGCGCCATGGCCAAGGTGTTCAGCGCGACTTCCAGGTCGACCCGCTGCCCGCGCCCGGTAGAGCCGCGCACATGCAGGGCCGCTAGAGCACTGATGAACGCGCCGACACCGGCCGCATACTGGGCTCGGTGACCAATGCCATACAGCGGCTCACGGCCGGGCAGGCCGTTCTCGTTCATCATCCCGGACAAGGCTTGGAAGATCATCTCGCTGCCGCGCCAATGGGCCAATGGTCCGTCCGACCCGAAGTCCGACACTTGCACGACCACGCATGCCGGGTGATCGCGCTGCATCGCAGCCAGGTCGAGGCCCAGACTGGCGACGATGACGTCGGCCTTCTCGGCCAGACGCTGCAGCGTGGCTTTTCCATCGGTCGTGGTGAGATCGATCTGCCTGGAATCCTTACCCAGGTTCAGGTGAAAAAAGAGCTGGGAGCCAATGCCCGGCGTGGCGGGATCAAACGGAGGCATGGCCCGGACTGCTGAGCCCCCGGGCGGTTCAATCAGGCTCACCTGGGCGCCCTGGTCGGCGAACATGCGAGCGCAAAATTGCCCGGCCACGCTCTCGCTCAGATCCAGCACCCGCAGGCCGCTCAGCGCACAGGGTGCCGTTACCGTTGTCTTTGGCTCGCCAGTATCCATGCGGCTCAATTGTCCAGCGCCACGAGCTCGCGCTTGCGGCGCAGGCTGGGCATCAGCGGACTCAGCAAAATCAGTAGCGCCAGCAGCAGGCAGACGCCCGAAATCGGCCGCAGCACAAAGGTGCTCAACTCACCGCCCGAGATGATCAGCGCCTTGCGCAGGTTGTTCTCCAGCAATGGGCCGAGCACGAAAGCAAGCACCATCGGTGTCGACTCGAAGCCGAACTTGCGGATGACATAAGCGAATACGCCAAAAAACAGCATCACGTAGATGTCGAACACGTTGTTGCTGGACGCATAGACACCGATGATGGTGAACAGCAGGATCAGCGGGAACAACACGTTGTACGGCACCTTCAGCAAGCGCACCCAGATGCCGATCAATGGCAAGTTGAGCACCAGCAGCATCACGTTGCCGATGTACATGCTGGCGACGATGCCGAAGAACAGCCCCGGGTTGTTCGCAATCATCAATGGACCCGGCTGCAGCCCGTGAATGATGAACGCACCCAGCAGCAAGGCCATGACCGCGTTGGGCGGGATGCCCAGGGTCATCAGCGGAATGAAGGCGCCACCCGCACCGGCGTTGTTGGCCGCTTCAGGGCCTGCGACGCCTTCAATCGCACCCTTGCCGAATTCATCCGGTGTGCGCGACAGTCGCTTTTCCATGGCGTAGGAGCTGAACGACGCCACCACAGCACCGCCGCCTGGCAGGGTGCCGAGAAAAAAACCCAGCAGCGAGCCCCGCGCGATCGGCGCCCAGCTGCGCCGCCAATCGTCACGGCTTGGCAAAAGGCCCGAGATCTTTGCACTGACGATTTGGCGCCGGATCGCCTGCTCGGTGTTGTTCAGTACTTCACCCACGCCGAACAGACCCATCACCACCGGCACGATGCCGAGTCCGTCTACCAAGGGCGCGAACTCGAAGGTCAGACGGTGCTGGGCATTGATGGTGTCCAGGCCGATCAGGCCCATCACGATACCCACGCAGGCCATGAAGAGCGCCTTGACCATTGAACCCTGCGTCAAAAAGGTCAGCATCGTCAGGCCCAGCACCATCAGGCTGACGTACTCCGCTGGCCCGAAGGCGAGTGCGTAATCGGCAAGCCGCGGCGCCAGCAGCATCAACATCACGATGGCGAAAGTGCCGGCGATGAACGAGGCAAAAGCGGCCATGCCCAAGGCCGGCCCGGCGCGCCCGCGCTTGGCCATGGCATGGCCATCCAGGCAGGTGACCACCGACGCCGCCTCGCCCGGGATATTGACCAGGATCGACGTGGTCGAACCCCCATACATCGAGCCATAGTAGATGCCGGCCATCATGATGATGCCGGATTCGGGTGTGCCGCCAAGCGTGACAGGCAACAGCAGCGCCATGGCTGACACCGGCCCGATACCGGGCAACACCCCCACCAGGGTGCCGATCAGCACGCCGAGGAAGCAGTACAGCAAATTGATTGGGTCCAGCGCGACGCCGAAGCCCTGACCCAGCAAAGCAAGGGTGTCCAAGGCGCTCCCCTAGCCGATGCCCAACATGCCAGCAGGCAGTGCAACCTTCAACAGTTTCTGAATCACGAACCAGCTGCCGAGCGGCGCCAGCACAGCGATCGGAAGGGCTCGCAGCCAGGGCACCGGATCGATCAAGCGCATCAGGCCGATCAGCAACGCCATCGTGGACAGCAGGAATCCAAGGCGCTCGAACACCAGTGCAAAGGCGATCAACAGACCGATGGCGATCATCGGCCGGCTCCAGCGCACGCCCTCCCACAGTGAGGCAATCGGGGCGCCGCCTTCGCGGATGGCGACCAGCAACATCACGGCTGACAGCACAACCATCAACCAGCCCACGTAGAACAGAACGAAGCCCGTCCCAGGTTCCGTGACAACACCAATGTCGTGCTCATAGCCCTGCCAGACCACGATTGCCCCAAGCGCCAGCCCGATCAAGCCGCTCCACAGCTGGGAGTCATCGATCCTCATGCGCTGGCCGTCATCAGGCAATCGACGGATCACGGCTTTTTCACCAGGTTGGTCAAGGCCAGCGCCGCCTCTTCGACCTTGATCTGGTCCTGCACATAGGCCATGTATTCCTCCTGAGCTCTGAAGGCGGGCTTCATTTCGAAACGATCCATCGTTGCCACCACGGCCGGGTCCGCCAGCGCCTTGCGAAACGCCTCCGAGAGGGTGGCGACGACCTTGGGATCCATTCCCTTGGGCCCGCCAATGCCCCAGGGTGCGGTAATGACGAAGGGGTAGCCCAACTCCAGCAAAGTCGGCGTGTCGGGCGCCCGAGCCGAGCGCTTTTCCGACCAGGTGTTCAACATTCGCAATTTGCCGGACTGGACCAGTTCCTCAGGGATGCCCGAAACCGCCACCATCACATGCCCGCCCGCTGCTGCGGCATAGACCTCTGAGGCACCTTTGAAGGGCACGTGGGTGAGCTTGATGCCTGCCTTCTCGGTGATCATCGACACGCCCAGATGCTGCGTGCTGCCGGCACCCGGCGTACCGTAAGTCACTTTGCCCGGATTAGCCTTGGCGTAGACAAGCAGCTCATCCCAGGTTTTGAAGGGCGCGGTGGCGCTGCTGGCCATGCCGAACACATAGCCGCTGATGCTGGCGATGAAGGTGAAGTCCTCCAGTTTCCAGCTCGTCTTTTGCATCAGGGGCTGCCTGTAGATGCCCACCGGCAACTGCGAAATGGTGTAGCCATCAGGTTTGGCGGTCAGCGCCATCGTCGCCGGCCCGACAGTTCCGGCACCACCTGCCTTGTTTTCAATCACAATCGGCTGGCCCAGTTGCTTGGACGCCGACTCTGCGAGCGCCCGCAGGGCCACATCGGTGGGCCCGCCTGCGGTCCAGGGCACGATCAGCGAGATGGGTTTGGAAGGATAGTTTTGGGCATTGACCGGGAGTGCTAGCGCGGCCAGGACGGCCGAGGTCAATACAATGCCGAGACGTTGGCGCTGGTTCAAGGCAGGTCCTTTCAATGGTATCTGATGCAAGTGCCGCAGCAGGCAAACGCCATTGCAGCTGCCTGTAGTTAACCTGTTTCAATCACTACTCACAATTTGTTGGATAATTTCTGGAACGTTTTGTTCCGCTACTGGAGTTTTTCCTGATTCCTGTCGCCTTGCTCCCAAGCGCCAAGCTTGCTTCAAGTTCGTCAGCGGCACGCAGCCTGGCCGTGCTGTCCATGTTGTCGCATACCGGCGAGCCCATGTCGCTGGCCGACCTTGTTCAAGCGCTGGGCTTGCCCAAGGCCACCGTGCACCGGCTCTGCAGCCAGTTGATGGAGTCCGGTTTCCTGGCGCGCGACGTCAACGAGAACCACTTCGTGGTCGGCCCGGCCCTGCGCAAGCTTGCGCTCGATACGCTGAACCACGGCACCTTGCGCGGCTTGCGCCATGCCGTGCTGACTGATCTGGTGGAACGGGTCGGAGAGACCTGCAACTTCACCAC
>CANKWX010000107.1 GCA_947487165.1 Burkholderiales bacterium | reverse complement strand
GGCTGATCGTCCAGCGGCATGTTCCAGAAGGCCTCGAACCAGGCATGCGCCGAGGTGTCGGTGACGCGCTGGTAGTTGGGGAACATCATCGGGATCAGGCCGGCGTCGCTGGCGCCCTGCACATTGTTCTGGCCGCGAAGCGGATGCAGGCCTGAGCCGGGCTTGCCGATCTGGCCGGTGATCGTGGCCAGCGCAATCAGGCAGCGGGCGTTGTCGGTGCCGTGTACATGCTGGCTCACGCCCATGCCCCACAGGATCATCGCGCCGCGGGCGGTCGCAAAGGCGCGGGCCACTTCGCGCAGCGTGTCTGGCGGGATGCCGCAGATCGGTGCCATCGCCTCGGGGCTGCAGGCCCTGACCGTCTCGCGCAGGGCCTCGAAGTTGCTGGCGCGCTCGGCAACGAAGGCCTGATCGACCAGCCCTTCATCGATCACGACATGGATGAGCGCATTGAGCATCGCGACATCGGTGTCGGCATTGAACTGAAGGGTGCGCCAGGCGTATTTGCCGATATCGGTGATGCGCGGGTCGGCGAGCACGATCTTCGCGCCCCGCTTGGCCGCGTTCTTCATCCAGGTCGCGGCCACAGGATGGTTGGCGGTCGGGTTTGAGCCGATCACGAAGATCAGCTCGGCATGTTCGACATCGTTGACCTGGTTGCTGACCGCGCCCGAGCCCACGCCTTCCAACAGCGCGGCCACACTCGAGGCATGGCACAGGCGGGTGCAATGATCGACATTGTTTGAACCGAAGCCGGTGCGCACCAGCTTCTGAAACAGATAGGCCTCTTCATTGCTGCCCTTGGCCGAGCCGAAACCGGCGAGCGACTTCGGGCCATGCCGATCGCGCAGATCCTTCAGCCGTCCGGCCGCCAGGGTCAAGGCCTCGTCCCAGGACGCCGGCCGAAAGACCCTCGACCAGTCGGCGCTGTCGCGGTTGAGCGAGGCGAGCATTGCCGGGTCTTTCGCAACGTCGGCCCGGCGGATCAGCGGCACGGTCAGGCGCTGCGGACTGTGCGCGTAATCGAAGCCGAACCGGCCCTTGACGCACAGCCGGTCGTGATTGGCCGGGCCATCGCGGCCATCAACGCCGACGATCCGGTTGTCCCTGACTTTGTAGGTCAGCAGACAGCCCACCCCGCAAAAGGGGCAGACCGAGTCGACCTTGCGATCGACAGACTGGCTGCCGACAAGGGTCTTGGGCATCAGCGCGCCGGTCGGGCAAGCCTGCACGCATTCGCCGCAGGCCACGCAGGTGCTCTCGCCCATCGGGTCGGCCAGATCGAAAACGATCTCGCTGTGCGCGCCGCGCAGGGCGTAGCCGATCACGTCATTGACCTGCTCTTCGCGGCAGGCGCGCACGCAGCGCGTGCACTGGATGCAGGCATCGAGATTGATCGCCATGGCCGGATGCGACAGGTCGGCCACCGGCTGCTCGCGGCGCAGCGCCTTGAGCTCGGGGCGCACGGTGACCGCCATGCGACGCGCCCACTGGCTGAGTTCGCCGTGCTGCAGTGAGGGGTCGTGTTCGTCCCACTTGTAGCCGGTCTCGGGCATGTCGGACAGCAGCATCTCGAGGATCATCTTGCGGCTGCGCACGGCGCGCGCGCTGTCGACCTCAACCTGCATGCCGGCGGTGACCGTGCGGCAGCAGCTCGGTGCCAGCGTGCGCTCGCCTTTGATGTCGACCACGCAGGCGCGGCAATTGCCATCGGCCCGGTAGCCGTCCTTGTAGCAGAGGTGGGCGATGTCGACGCCGTTGCGCGCAGCGGCCTTCAGGATGGTCTCGCCCTCGAAGGCATGGACTGTGGTCTGATCGAGTGTGAAGGCGATGGTCGGGATCGGCGGGGCCGTTTTCGCGGCCGACTTGTCGTCGCGCGAGCCGGCCGCCGACAGCACGGACGAGCCGGCGTGCGATCCGGCGGACGAACCGGCTGCTGCCACGGCCTGCGATCCGGCGTTCGCGCTGACGGGAATGCGATCGGTCATGGTCGGATTACTTGCACGCCGCCGACACGATCGCCGCCGACTTCATCCGGAAAATAGGTCTGAATGCAGCGGATCGGGTTTGGTGCGGCCTGGCCCAGACCGCAGATCGAGGCATCGGCCATCACCGCGTTGAGGTCATCCAGCGTCGGATGGTCCCAGGTGGCCGCCTGCATCAGTTGCACCGCCTTGGCGGTTCCGACGCGGCAAGGCGTGCACTGGCCGCAGCTCTCGTCGGCGAAAAATCGCATCATGGTGAGCGCGGCATCGCGGGCGCGGTCGTGCTGGCTGAGCACGATTACCGCGGCCGATCCGATGAAACAGCCATGAGGCTGCAGCGTGTCGAAGTCGAGGGGAATATCGGCCATGCGAGCCGGCAGGATCCCGCCCGATGCGCCGCCCGGCAGATAGGCGGCGAGGCTGTGCCCCTCGAGCATGCCGCCGCAGTATTCGTCGATCAGCTCGCGCGCGGTGATGCCGGCCGGCGCCAGCTTGACCCCGGGCTCACGCACCCGACCGCTGACGCTGAAGCTGCGCAGGCCGCGCCGTCCGTTGCGACCGAACCCGCTGAACCAGGCGGGGCCCCGCTGGATGATGTCACGCACCCAGAAGAGGGTCTCGAAATTATGCTCGAGCGTCGGCCGTCCGAAGAGACCGACTTCGGCGATATAGGGCGGGCGCATGCGGGGTTCGCCGCGCTTGCCCTCGATGCTCTCGATCATCGCCGACTCTTCGCCGCAGATGTAGGCACCAGCGCCGCGGCGCAACTCGATGCGCGGCAGGGGGCAGGGCGGATCGGCCTGCAGGCGGGCGATCTCGTTTTGCAGGATCGCCCGGCAGCCGTGGTACTCGTCGCGCAGATAGAGGTAGCAGGCCTCGATGCCGACCGTCATCGCGGCAATCAGCATGCCCTCGAGAAAGCGATGCGGATCGCGTTCGAGGTAGGTCCGATCCTTGAAGGTGCCCGGCTCGCCCTCGTCGATATTGACCGCCATCAGCCGTGGGCCGGGTTGCCCGCGCACGATCTGCCATTTGCGACCGGCCGGGAAACCCGCGCCGCCCAGGCCGCGCAGGCCTGAATCTTCCATGGTGGCAATCAGGGCTTGCGGGTCGTGACGGCCCTCGGCGATGGCCTGGGCAAGGGCATAGCCGCCCTGCGCGCGATAGCGCTCGAAGCCGACATAGTCGGGGGCGATCAGGTCTTGCGATCGGCTGTCGGTGATCGCCTGCTGTGCGGCAGCGGCGGCGTCGAACGTACCGCTGGCGGCCGAGTCGGGATGCGCCCAGTCGCCGTTAGCCACGGCCTGCGCAATCGCGTCAAGGCTGGCGCGCGGCACCGGATGCTGATGGACGATCGCCACCGGCGCCTGCTCGCATCGGCCCACGCAGGGCGCAGCGATGACCCGGACATCGTCGCGACCCAGCACCTGCGGCAAACGCGCAAGCAGCGCGGGGGCGCCGGCGAGTTCGCAGCTCAGGCCCTCGCAGACCCGTACGGTCAGCGCCGGCGCGTCAGCATCGCCCTTGAGCACCTCGAAGTGGTGATAGAAAGTCGCGACCTCGTAGACCTCGGCCATCGGTATCGACATTTCGGCCGCAAGTGCCACCAGATGATGATCGCGCAGCCCCCTGTATTCATCATTGAGCCGGTGCAGGTGCTCGATCAGCAGGTCTCGCCGATGCGGTCGGTGGCCGATCAGGGCACGAACCTCGGCGAGTGCCTGATCATCGGTCTGACGGCCCTTGAGCTTGCTGCGACGGCGAATCTTCTGGCGCATGTCCGCCACCGATCCAAGCGTCACGCCGGTGATCGGGGAAGAGGCCATCGTTATCGCACCTCGCTCATCGGTCTTCGCTCAGCCGACTTCGCTCAGCCGACTGCGCTCAGCGCACTTCGAAAAGGTAGCTGGCTCGCTGTGCCGGCGCGACGGTATCGGCATCGAAGGGACGGCGATATTCGAAGCGGATGATGCCGCTGCCGGGCTTGACCGCCACAAACGTCCAGCGTTCCTCGCCCGGCGATCCGACCACATTGTTGCGCCCGGGGACATAAGTTGCGTCATAAAGCGCCGCTACGACCGCCGGCATCGGCTCGACCATGACCCAGCGGTAGCCGGTCGAGGGGTTGCTCGGCAGCCTGACCTCGACCACCTGACCCTGTTTCACCTCAAGGCGATAGCTGCGCATCGTGGCGATGATCGGGCCGTCGCCGGTGGGATCGCTGCTCGGCCCACCGACCACCGGCCTGGCGCACCCGCCTGCCAGAAGCAGCATGCCAAGCAGCCCGAGGACCGGAATGAGCTTGTTGCGCAGTGGTGTGAACAAGTGGTCCGTCATGTTGCCCTCCGTGCTGCGCGACATTGCAGCCGGCAATGCTACACGCCGGGCAGCAGGCTTCCTCGCGTCGGTGCCTGCAGAATGATGACCGAGCAGGCCGCTTCATCAAAGCCGATCACCCCGCCGCCGTTTTCGGCCAGGCCGATATCGGCCCGTGGGGCCTGACGGTCACCAGCTTCACGACGCAGCTGCGTGGTCAGCTCATGGATCATCGACAGGCCGGTCGCGCCCACCGGATGGCCCTTGGAGACCAGGCCCCCCGACAGATTCACCGGCAGCCGCCCGTCGATCGCGCTGTGACCCTCGCCCACGAACGCGCCACCTTCGCCGTCTTCGCAAAAGCCCAGCATCTCCGACTGATAGATCTCGCAGAATGACGTGGCATCGTGCACCTCGGCGACATCGATGTCGGCCGGCGATAGACCCGCCTGCGCGTAGGCCTTGCGGGCGGCGATGCGCGACAGGCCGGGCTCGTCGAGCGAGCGGTATTTGCCACCCGACAGTGTGCTCGCCCGCACCCGCACCGCGCGCTCGCGAACCCGGGCAGGCAGTCCGGCCAGCATCGAGGCCGACACCAGCAGCGCGGCGGCCGCACCGTCGCCGATCGGGGCGCACATCGAGCGGGTCAGCGGCGCGCTGATCAGCCGGTCGGCCAGCACCTCGTCCGGGCTGACCTCGAAGCGGTATTGGGCCAGCGGATTGCGCGCACCCATGGCATGGTTCTTGGAGGCACCGGTCGCGATCTGGCGAGCGGTCGTGCCCCAGCGCTTCATGTGATAAGCCGCCTGCATGGCATAGGTGTCCATGAACACCGTGCCGCCGCCTGCGCCAGGCTCAAAGGGCTTGCCCGAGAGCTCGCCGGCGCGGCGGTAGTAGTCATGCCACTCCTGCGGATCGAGCTGGTCGATGCCGCCGGCAAAGATCGCCTGCGTCAGGGCCGGGTCATCCTGCACGAAAGTCTTCTCGACACCGATGGCCAGCGCCATCTGCGACTGTCCCGACAGCACATCCTTCCAGGCGCCATTGAAGGCCATCGACGCGGTGGCGCAGCCCCCTTCGACATTGATCATCGGGATACGTTCGGGAAAGCGGCCTTCGCGCACCAGCGGCGTGAAGCACACCTGACCGCGGATGTTCGGCTGGCCGAGCTTGTCCATGCCGCAGTTGCCGAACCAGCTGCTCTCAATCAGCGCGCCATCGTCCAGTCCGGCGTCGGCCAGCGCCGCTTCATAGGCCTCACGCGACAGATCCTTGAAGCTGGCATCAGGCCGCTTGGCAAAGGCGGTGCACGACACACCGATCACATAGACATCGCTCATCTCAGTGGACTCCTGCTGTGGCCGGCGTGTCACCGGCAAAGGGCGCGGCAGACGGCGCAGCGCGTTCGCCAATGGTGATCCGGTGCAACAGACGCCGGTGACCCTCATAGCCGCCGGTGGCGGCATGGACCAGGCAGCGGTTATCCCAGACCAGCAGCATCCCGGGTTGCCAGCGATGACGGTAGATGAACTCGGGCTTTTTCTGATGTTCGTAGAGCGCCTCGAGCAGCGGTGTCGATTCGTCTTCGGACATGCCCTCGATGCCGATGGTGTAGCCCGGGCTCACGAAGAGCGCGGTGCGGCCGGTCTCGGGATGCACGCGTGCGATCGGATGCTGGCGGGTGCGCATCGCGCTGTCATCGAATCGGATCGCCATCGATCGGCCCTTGGCGCGGTCTTTTTCGCCGTAAAAGCCGTCTTTCGCATAGCCGCGGCGCGCCGAATGGATGCCCGACAGGCCGCTCAGGCGCTCCTTCATCTCACCGGGCAGCGCGTCCCAGGCGGCGTACTGGCAGGCAAAGAGCGTATCGCCGCCCTGTGGCGGAATGATGGTGCCGTAGAGCGCGGTTGCCGCCGGCGGCGTCGGCAGGAAGCTCCAGTCCGAATGAAAATTCTCGGCAAAGATCGGTGCTTTCTCGTCGGGTTCGCGGCGGATCTCGACCACATGCGCATGGCCCGGAATCGGCGCGATATAGGGGTCTTCGCCGCGCGGACCGAGCACGAGCGTAAAGCGCTCGAGATCTTCGATCGACATTGTCTGATCGGGAAAGGCCACCACGCCGTGGGCGAGCCAGGCAGCGCGGATGGCGTGGGCGGTCTCGGCTGACAGGGGCGACGAGAGGTCGACCCCCCGGATGTGTGCGCCGCAGGCCGCGCCGCTGGGTTCGATCTGGATCATGGTGGGTGTCTCCGAAACACAGGCGGCCGGGTTGGCGCAGGGATGGGTCATGCCAAGCGGCCGGCATGCCCTCTGAGTGAATCCGGTCGATTCTTCGCGATGAGGCCGGCAGGGTCAAGCCGTGTCATCCGATTTTCGTTCGGGCTACACTGCGCGGCATCAATTCTGATCCTCCCCCCTTAGCCTTCCTCCCGCGCCATCGGAGCCGCCATGCCCCACTTTGCCCGTTCATTGCTCGCAGCGCTCATCAGCGCTTGCGCCTTTCTGTTGCCAGGCGCTGCCAGCGCACAGTCCGACAGCTGGCCCAGCCGGCCGATCCGGATGGTCTCGCCGTTTCCGCCGGGCGGCACCACCGACCTGCTGGCCCGCCAGTTGGCCCCAGGACTGTCGCAGGCGCTCGGGCAGCAGGTCATTGTCGAGAACCGCGCCGGTGGCGGCGGCTCGCTCGGTACCGGTCAGGTCGCGAAGTCGGCCCCCGACGGCTATACCTTCGTGCTGGTCTTCGATTCGCATGCGGTCAATCCGAGCCTGATTCCCAATCTTCCCTTCGATACCCGCAACGACCTGGCACCGGTCATGCTGATTGCCACCGGTGCGATGGTCATCACCGCGCATTCGAGTCAGCCCTGGAAGAGCTTCAGCCAGCTTCTGGCTGCAGCCAAGACCACGCCGGGATTGCCCAACTACGGCACCATCGGTTCGGGCAGCCTTGCCAACCTGGCCATGACCACGATGGGCGTGCAGGGCGGATTCACGCCGACTCACGTGCCCTACAAAGGCGGCGGCCCGCTGGTGCAGGATGCCATCGGCGGCCATGTGCCGGTGGCCATCGGCAGCATCGCCCTGCTTGCACCGCACATCAAGAGTGGCGTGCTGGTCCCGCTGGCGGTGACCACCACCACGCGCGATTCGGTGCTGCCGAATGTCCCGACCGTCTCGGAGCAGGGACTGCCCGGATTCGAAGCCACCGCCTGGTGGGGCATCCTGGCGCCTGCCAAGACACCGCCGGCGATCGTTGCACGCATGAATGCCGAGGTCACCAAGCTGCTGCGTGATCCCCAGATGCGCGAGAAAATGGCCAATCAGGGGATGAACATCGTGGCGTCAACGCCCGAGACTTTTGGCAAATTCATCGACGAGCAGTCGGTCAAATGGGCCAAGGTGGTCAAGGAGAATAATATTCGCGCCGGAGAATAAGCGCGTCTGTGCTGCTCAGCGCCTCGGCGCCGCGATCGCCCGCAGAAACTCTGCGCGGTCGCGGTCGGAGTGCTCGAAGGCGCCGCGAAACGACTGGGTCACCACCCGCTCGTCGCCTCGCCGGTCTTCGCCGAGCAGCAGGCACAGCTGCTCGGCTTCGATGACGCAGGCCGCCCCGCTGGCCTGCCCGTGGGTCACCAGCGCGTCGGCAATATCACGGGTCATCCACTCCTGATAGGTAAAGCGGTGGCCGATCGCATCGACCATCCGTGCGATCCGCCCGAAGCCATGCAGGCGCCCGCCCGGC
>CANKWX010000106.1 GCA_947487165.1 Burkholderiales bacterium | reverse complement strand
GGCATCGTCGTCGCCCGTCGCACCGTGGCCAAATACCGCGAAGCGATGAAAATCCCGCCGGTCTCGCAGCGAAAAGCGCTCTAGCACCAGCCGGGAGATATCCGACACGCCCGCTTTGCCGCCTTTGCAACACGTCATGCCATCGTCAGGAGCATTCATGAATCTCTCCATCCAGGGGCATCACATCGAAGTCACCCCCGCGTTGCGCGAATACGTCAAAAGCAAGCTTGACCGGATCAGGCGTCACTTTGATCAGGTCATCGACGTCAATGCGGTTCTCGGGGTCGAAAAGCTTCAGCAAAAGGCCGAGGTCACGCTTCATGTCAAGGGCAAGGATCTGTTTGCCGAGGCGGTCGATACCGATCTTTATGCGGCCATCGACCTGGTTGCCGACCGTCTCGACCGGCAGGTCCTGAAGTACAAGAACAAGCGTCAGGATCACCAGCACGAAGCGATCAAGCATCAGGACGTCGCCTGACCAGAGGATGTTGCGGTGCAGTGTGTTTTGCGCAGCGCAATATTCGTCACGCTCCGAAAGACAGGTTCGTGACTATACTTGTGCGTGGCGTGTGATCCGGACACGCCTGTCATGCCACTTGCACCGCAACAACCGGCCGTCTCAGGCTCACGACTGATGAACCGAATTGCCAAGCTCCTGCCAGCCAGAAACATCCTGCTGAATGTAGCGAGCACCAGCAAGAAGCGTCTGTTTGAACAGCTCGCGCTGATGTTCGAAAACGAACATGGCATCGAGCGGGGCAAGGTGTTCGATTCGCTGTTTGCCCGCGAGCGGCTTGGCTCGACCGGTCTGGGTCAGGGTGTGGCGATTCCGCACGGTCGCATCAAAGGACTCAAGGAATCGATGGCCGCCGTCGTCCGGGTGAGCGAACCGATCCCTTTCGATGCACCCGATGGCTTGCCGGTCAGCCTGCTGGTTTTTCTGCTGGTTCCCGAGCATGCCACCGAAGAGCACCTCGAGATTCTCTCCGAGCTGGCCGAACTGCTGTCTGACCCCGGCGTACGCGACACCCTGATGACCGCGTCCGACAGCGCCCCGATCCGGCAAATGCTGGCGGGCTGGGAACCTTACCGACCTGCCGCCTGACTTACGCGCGACAGGGCTGCAGGTGTAGAGTCATCCGATGACCATCGCGACTCGCGCCGACAGCGCCACGATCCCATCGGACGAGTCCGACGCTGCCGGCGAATTCGACCCGACTTCGCGGGGCCTGACCGTGAGCGAACTCGTTGACAAGTCGGCAGGCGTTCTCGATCTGGCCTGGATCGCCGGGCACTCGGGCGCTGATCGCCAGGCGGCTGCGAGGGCCGCCGACACGGTCGATCAGGTCGGCTACCTCAATCTCTTCCATCCGCATCGGATGCAGGTGGTTGGCGAGGCCGAGATCGCCTACTTCGAGCGAGTCAGCCCGCATCGTCGCGAGCAGATTCTCGAGGAGCTCGCGGCCGGCGCACCACCGGCACTCGTCATGGCCGTCGATTGCGAACCGCCCGTCGAACTGGTGCGAGCCTGCAACGCCCACGGGATTGCCCTGCTGTCGTGCAGCCAGAACAGCACGCGGGCGATCGAACTGCTGCGCACGATGATCTCGAAGGCACTCGCGCCGACCTGCCTGCTGCACGGTGTCCTGATGGATGTGCTTGGCGTCGGCGTCCTGATCTCGGGTGCTTCCGGATTGGGCAAAAGTGAACTCGCGCTCGAGCTGATCAGCCGCGGTCATGGGCTGGTGGCCGACGACGCAGTCGAGGTGCACCGGATCGGGCATTCGACCATCGAAGGGCGGTGCCCGGCGCTGCTGCAGGGCATGCTCGAGGTTCGCGGCCTTGGATTGCTCGATATCAAGACCATCTTCGGCGAGACCGCCGTGCGCCGCAAGATGCGCCTGAAACTGATCGTGCAACTGCTCAGACGAAGCACGCATGACGACGAATACGAGCGCCTGCCGCTCGAAGACCTGACCGAAAACGTGCTCGGCATGGACATCCGCAAGGTGGTGATTCCGGTGGCGGCCGGACGAAATCTCGCCGTGCTCACTGAAGCGGCGGTGCGCAACACCATCCTGCAGCTGCGCGGCATCGACAGCAAACTCGAGTTCATGGCGCGTCAGCGCCTTGCCATCGACGGCGCACAGGACTGAACATGCGCATCGTCGTCGTCACCGGGATCTCGGGATCTGGCAAATCGATTGCCATCAACGTGCTCGAGGATGACGGCTATTTCTGCATCGACAACCTGCCTGCCCGCTTCCTGCTCGAAGTGATCGCCTCGCTGCAGGCCCAGGACTACACCCGGGTCGCGGTCTCGATCGATGCCCGCAGCGGCACGACCGTCTCCGAGCTGCGCCAGATCATCGACGGACTCGGACGCTTCGGCCATGACGTGAAAGTGCTTTTTCTCAATGCCCGCACCGACGCGCTCGTGCAGCGTTATTCGGAAACCCGCCGTCGCCATCCGATGGCCATGCAAGGCAGCAGCATGCCGGGCCAGGCGCCGACGCTGACCGAAGCGATCGAGCGCGAGCGCGAGCTGATGAGCGCGGTCGAGGACCTCGGCGTGGCGATCGACACCAGCGATCTGCATCCGAATGTCCTGCGGCATTGGGTGCGCGATGTGGTCGGTCTTGATCAGGCCGACGTCACCATCCTCTTCGAGTCGTTTGCCTTCAAGTACGGTGTGCCGCTCGATGCCGATCTGGTCTTTGACGTGCGCTGCCTGCCCAACCCCTTCTATACGCCGGCGCTGCGCCCGCTCAACGGCCTGGATGCCGACGTCGCGAGCTTTCTCAGCGAGATCCCGACCGTGCAGCGGATGATCGATCACATCGGCGACTTCCTGCAGACCTGGCTGCCGTCCTATGTCCAGGAAAACCGCAGTTACCTGACGGTGGCCATCGGCTGCACCGGCGGCCAGCATCGCTCGGTCTATGTCGTCGAGAGGCTGGCGCGCCGCTTCGAGTCGGCCGAAACCGTGCTCACCCGCCACCGCGCACTGGCGGCGCGCCAGAACGCCGCGCAAACCACCTGAACCCTGCGAGCGCATCCGATGCTCGACGACCTGCCGATCTTTCCGCTCTCGAGCGTCCTCTTTCCGGGCGGCGTGCTGCCTCTGCGGATCTTCGAGGCGCGCTACATGGACATGGTGCGCGAGCGCATGCAGCGCGAAGCGCCCTTCGGCATCTGCCTGATCACCCGCGGCGGCGAAGTCGGCGAGGCGGCCGAACATGAAGCAGTCGGCTGCCTGGCCCACATCCGCGGCTGGGACATGGAGCAACTCGGCGTGCTGCAACTGCGCGCGGTGGGCGGACAGCGCCTGCGCGTGCTTTCACGAGACATCGGTGCCAACGGTCTGATCAGAGCGAAAGTCGAGTTGCTGCCCGACGATCCGCCGATGCCGATTCCGGATGAGATGAGCGATTGCGTGGTGCTGATCCGGCGCATCGTCGATGAACTTCGCGTGCGCGAAGCCGACCCCGAGCGGCGCATGATCGCCGAGCCCTGCGACTTCGAGTCGGCTGCCTGGATTGCCAACCGGATCGCCGAATTCATGCCGATCCCGGCGCCCGCCAAGCACAAGCTGATGATCCTCGATGAGCCGGTCGTGCGGCTGTCGATCGTGCACCGCTGGCTGCAGCAGCATCAGGTCATCTGAGTCGACGCCGATGCGGCTCAGTCGAGTGCGCGCAGGGTATCGAGCAGGGCCCTGATCGGCTGCGGCAAGGGCGCATTGCCTGCCTCGCGCAGCGCGAGCCAGGTATGACCTGCGGGTGCCTCATCGCCACGGCACTCCAGCTGCCAGACCCTCGCCTGCAATCTGAAATGGGTAAACACATGGCGGAATTCGGTCTGCCCGGTGATGTTGCTCACCCCGAGACCGAACCGGGTGCGGGCCCATTCGACGACCTGAGCCGCGACCTCATCCGTGAACTGAGCCGCGACCTCATCGCCGGTGCCGACATTGCCTGCACCGAGATCGCCCACGTTGCGACTTCCGGCTTCGCGATAAGGCGCCCTGAACTCGGGCAGGCTCCACAGTCCGCCCCAGAGACCGCTCGGCGGCCTGCGCTCGAGCAGCACCCGGGCGTCGGCGCACAGGAGCACCAGTTCGGCACGCCGCACATCGACCGCCCGGGCAGGCCGTCGAGTCGGCAATTCGGCCACGCGGTCATGGCGCCTGGCCTCGCATCGCCCGCTCATCGGGCACAGCTCGCAACGCGGCCGGGCGCGCAGGCAGACGGTTGCACCGAGGTCCATCAGCCCCTGGGTGTAGGCCTCGATGCCGCCGGCATCGGCTGAATCGTCGGCCTGAAGCAGACTGGCCTGCGCATCGTCGGCGCCGCAATCACCCGCCTTGTGCTGATCGACCACAGGCAGGAGACCGGACGCCAGCGTCCACAGGCGCTGCTCGACCGCCCGCTCGCCGGGAAAGCCCTCGATGCCGAAGACGCGGCAAAGCACGCGCTTGACATTGCCATCGAGGATCGCTTCGCGCCGGCCCCAGGCAAATGCCGCAATCGCTGCCGCAGTCGAGCGGCCGATACCGGGCAAGGCCTCGA
This sequence comes from Burkholderiales bacterium, assembly GCA_947487165.1. Classification (GTDB taxonomy): domain Bacteria; phylum Pseudomonadota; class Gammaproteobacteria; order Burkholderiales; family Burkholderiaceae_E; genus UBA4615. The sequence goes on along the minus strand of CANKWX010000106.1, from coordinate 3,551 downwards.
GCGCCGGCGCGTTGTCCGGAAACGCGCCGCCGTGGCGGGACATCACCAGTCGGGCGCAGGCATGCAGATTGCGCGCGCGGCTGTAGTAACCAAGACCGCTCCAGAGCGCGAGCACCTCGTCCGGCTCGGCGTCGGCCAGCGTCGACACATCCGGAAACCGTTCGATGAAGCGCGCGTAGTAGGTGAGCACGGTCTGCACCTGAGTCTGCTGCAGCATGATCTCGGAGACCCAGATGCGATACGGGTCGCGGGTCTTTTGCCAGGGCAGGGCATGCCGACCGCTGCGGCGCTGCCAGGCGATCAGCCGGTGCGCAAAAGACTCATCGGCGTCCGTACTCGCCTCACTTCCTTCACCGTGGTTGCGGGCGGGATCACCGGTCACTGCTGCCCGGCTCAGGCCGACACCGTCTCGGCGAGCACCGGCGCATCGAGCACGAGCAGCGCCGTGACCTGGGCCGCGAGCACCGTGCTGCGGTCGAGCTCGGCGTCGACCCGGGCACGGTCTTCCTCGATCTGCGCGATCCGCTCCTGCAGATGGCCGCTGGCCTCCATCACTCGGCGTACCGAGTCGACACGCCGGCGCAGCTGCGCCTGATGCTCGCGCACCTGACTGTCGATCGGCGCCATCAAGGCGCGCAGCCAGTTCTGGGTGTCTTCACCGGCGCGCTCATAGACATCGCGAATGCGTACCGCCACCGATTCGAAAAAGCGCCGGGTCAGCGCCCATTTCTCGGTGGTGACCAGGCTGAGCGCACCGAACTGCTGACGGTGAAGCGCCTCGACCTGCTCGAGCTCGTCGGTCAGGGACTGGGTTGAGAAGGGAGCCGGCGTGCCGAGCACCAGCCCGTGCTCGCGATTGAAGCTGGCATACATCGCGGCCATCATGGCCTGGACTTCGACGACATGGTCAGACAGCGTGCGCAAGTCGGCATGCACCGCCATCAGCAGGCTGTTCATGCCCTGGCTCAACCCGATCGACAGCGAGCTGGCACGCATCTGCTGACGCGCCTGGCGCACATGGCGCTTGAGCTGGTCGATGCGGATCGTGTTGCGGATCGACTGCTCGTGGCGACCGAGCACCATTCGCAGCGCCTGCGTCTGACGCAGCGTGCCGTCGAATTCGGCGCGCTCGAGTTTGACGCGCCGGGCGATCTGCTCGAGCGTTGCACGATTCTTGCCTCGCAACCCGTTGAGCTCGAAGACCTGCTCGACCAGATTGCGCCGGCGAGTGGCGAGCAAGGCGTGAATCAGCGAGCGGGCGTCCTCGAATTCACGGCGCACTTGATCGCTCACGATCGACTTCTGGCGCGGCACGATCTCGAGCGCCAGGGCCTGTTCGAGTTCGGGCAGGCGGCTGCGGGCCAGCAGCGCGCCATCATCAGTCACCTTGGCGAGCAGACCCTTTTGCGCCGAAACCGCAAAGACATTGTCGCGCGGCAGCTCCAAAACCCGTGCAACCGAATCGACCTGCAGCCCGATCTCGGCGTCGATCTCGGCGTCCGAGCGCATGCCGTCCCACAAGCCGTCGATCTTGTTGAGCACCACAAAACGTCCGGACTGATGCGCCGGGCTGATCCGATCGCGCCAGACCTCGATGTCCGAACGGGTCACGCCGGCGTCGGCCGACAGCAGGAACAGCACCGCCTGCGCACTCGGGATCACGCTCAGCGTCAGTTCGGGCTCGGCGCCGATCGAATTCAGACCGGGCGTATCGATGATGACCAGCCCGGTTTCGAGGAGCGGATGCGGCAGATTGGCGATCGCATGGCGCCAGCGCGAAACCTCGATCAGGCCATCGCCATCGGGGTGCAGCGGCGAATCGCTGTCGGTTTCATCGACCAGACCGAGCAGGACGGCTTCATGCACCGGCACCCGCTTGGTCTCGCGCACGCAGTCGAAGGCGGCGCGCAGGCTGGCGAGATTGCCGGGTTCGAACGGGACAGTGACCCATTCTCGGGGCGACTTGCGCAGTTCGGTGACCGTCATGTCGTGCATGCGGGTCTCGATCGGCAACAGCCGGATGCCGGGCGGCTCGGCCGAGTCGTACATCAGCTCGGTCGGGCACATGGTCGTGCGCCCAGCCGAGGTGGGCAGCACCCGCTGGCCATAGTCGGCAAAGAACAGTGCATTGATCAGTTCGGATTTGCCGCGCGAGAACTCCGCGACGAAGGCGATCGACATGCGATCGCAGGCCAGGCGCTCAAGGCTGCGGGCAAAGCGCTGATGCAGGCTTGCATCCGCCAGCCCTGCCTCTGCAAGCCAGTGGTCATAGCGGGTCAGGGCTTCGGCGAGCGCCGCGCGCCAGGCGCTGTAGGCCTGGATCCGATCATTGAAACCGGTCATCGGGAATCTTGAATGGAGTGGATGGCCGGCCCGGTCAATGCAGGCGCGCCAGTGCTGCCGAGGCTAGCACAGGCCGACATCCGACTGCGCGCCCGATACGCCGCAGCAGGGCGACCCGACCGACGGCGCTCCCGGGGCCGACCCTGAGCCGACCCTGACCACGCACAGCTCAGGTCTGGCAGCGCGGGCACCAGAAAGTCGAACGCTGTTGCTGGCGCATCGCGCGCACCGGCGTGGCACAGACACGGCAGGGCTGGCCCTCCCGGTCGTAAACGAAGCATTCGTTCTGGAAGTAGCCGCTCGCACCGTCGCTGGCCACGAAGTCGCGCAGCGTACTGCCGCCTGCCTGAATCGCCGCCGCCAGTGTCAGACGGATCGATTGCGCCAGTTTCAGGCAGCGCGCCCGACTGATGCGCCCGGCGGCGGTGGTCGGCCGGATCGCGGCCCGAAACAGACTCTCGGAGGCATAGATGTTGCCCACGCCCACCACGACCGAGCCCGACAGCAAGAGCTGTTTGATCGCCAACCGGCGCCCGCGGGTCGCCCGATAGAGCAGATCGCCGTCAAAGGCAGGCGAAAACGGCTCGACACCGAGCGAGGCGAGCAGGGGATGACGCTCGGGCGAGCCCTGCGAGGCATCGTGCCAGAGCACCGCCCCGAATCGCCGCGGATCGTTGAGTCGCAACACGCCGCCGGCGAATTGCAGCTCAAAATGGTCGTGGGTGCGCAGCGGCCGGTCGGGCGGTGTCCAGGCGATCGTTCCCGACATGCCCAGGTGCACGATCAGCCACCCCGGCTCGACTTCAAAGAGCAGATATTTGCCGCGCCGCTCCACCGCCCGCAGCACCCGGCCGGTCAGTTGCTCGGGCAGCCCGTCGGGAATCGGCCATCGCAGCGCCGGCGCGCGCCTGACGACGCCGGTGATGCGGCGTCCGACCGCGGTCGCAGCGAGTCCGCTGCGGACAACTTCGACCTCGGGGAGTTCAGGCATCGGACAGCTTGGGCTCGGTTGCCGGTGAGTTTAAGCTAGCCTACTATCCAATGATGAATCTCCCCTTCGCGCTGGCCGCACTTGTTGTCGCGGCAACCTTTTCCGGATGTGCGAGCCACAACGCACCCGGCCCGTCTTCTCCACCGCGGGCCGAATCACCGGCCTCACCGGGCAACGCCACAGCGGGTACCCCGACCGACCCCAGGACCGCCACGGC
>CANKWX010000105.1 GCA_947487165.1 Burkholderiales bacterium | reverse complement strand
GGCAGGCTGGTCTTCACGCCGGGTCTGAATGCCAACGGCACCGGCTATGCGAGCTTCACCTTCCAGGTGCAGGACGACGGTGGCACGGCCAACGGCGGCATCGATCTCGATCCGACCGCCAGGACCATCACCTTCAATGTCACTGCGGTGAACGACGCGCCTTCGGGTGCAAACGCCACCTTCACGACGACCGAGGGCACGCCGTGGGTCTTTGCTGCGGCCGACTTTGGATTCACTGACGCGAGCGACACGCCGGCCAATGCGCTGATGGCAGTGACCATGTCGAGCCTGCCTATCGCGGGCAGCCTGACCCTTTCGGGCACGGCGGTGACCGCAGGCCAGAGCATCAGCATCGCTGACATCAACGCCGGCCTGCTGGTCTTCACACCAGCTGCCAACGGCAGCGGAACCGGCTACGCGAGCTTCACCTTCCGTGTGCAGGATAACGGTGGCACGGCCAACGGCGGGGTCGACCTCGATCCGACGGCGAGGACGATCACTTTTAATGTGATCGCGGTCAACGATGCGCCGACTGGTACAAATTCCACGCTGACCACGAACGAAGACACGCCCTGGGTCTTTGCGGCGACCGACTTCGGATTCAGCGATACGAGTGACAGCCCGGCTAATGCTTTGATGGCAGTGACCATGTCGAGCCTGCCTATTGCTGGCAGTCTGACGCTCGCAGGCACGGCGGTGACCGTCGGCCAGAGCATCAGCGTTGCAGACATCAATGCCGGCCGGCTGGTCTTCACACCAGTCACCAATGCCAACGGCAACGCTTACGCGAGCTTCACCTTCCGGGTGCAGGACAACGGTGGCACGGCCAACGGCGGAGTCGATCTCGATCCGACTGCGAAGACGATCACTTTCAACCTGACGCCGGTCAACGATGCGCCATCGGGTGCCAGCACCACGCTCACCACCAACGAAGACACGGCCTGGGTCTTTGCTGCGACCAACTTCGGATTCAGCGATGCGAATGACACGCCGGCTAACGCCTTCTCTGCGGTCACGATTTCCAGTCTGGCGACGGCTGGCAGCCTGACGCTTGCAGGCATGGCGGTGACCGTGGGCCAGAGCATCAGCATCGCCGACATCAACGCCGGCAGGCTGGTCTTCACGCCAGTGGCCAACGGCAACGGAGCCGGTTACGCGAGCTTCACTTTCCGGGTTCAGGACAACGGTGGCACTGCCAACGGCGGAGTCGATTTCGACCTTACCGCGAAGACGATCACGTTCAATGTGACCGCCGTAAACGACGCCCCGACTGGGGTGGACAAAACCTTGACGACGAATGAAGGCGTGCCGTGGGTCTTTGCTTCGGCCGACTTCGGATTCGGCGATGCGAATGACACGCCGGCTAATGCGTTCATGGCAGTGACGATGTCGAGCCTGCCGACGGCGGGCAGTCTGACGCTCGCAGGCGCTGCAGTGACGGTCGGCCAGAGCATCAGCATCGCCGACATCAATGCCGGCAGGCTGGTCTTCACGCCGGTCAGTAATGCCAACGGCAACAGCTACGCGAGCTTTACCTTCCGGGTGCAGGATAACGGTGGCACGACCAACGGCGGGGTCGACCTTGATCTGACCGCCAGGACGATTACCTTTAATGTGACCGCGGTCAACGATCCGCCGTCGGGTGCCAGCACTACACTCACCACGAACGAAGACTCGGCCTGGGTCTTTGCTGCGACTGATTTCGGATTCAGCGATACGAGTGACAGCCCTGCCAATGCCTTGATGGCAGTGACCATGTCGAGCCTGCCCACGGCCGGCGGTCTGACGCTCGCAGGCACGGCGGTGACCGTCGGCCAGAGCATCAGCGTTGCAGACATCAACGCCGGCAGGCTGGTCTTCACGCCGGTCAGCAATACCAACGGCAACAGCTACGCGAGCTTCACCTTCCGGGTGCAGGACAACGGTGGAACTGCCAATGGCGGCGTTGATCTCGATCTGATCGCCAGGACGATCACCTTCAATGTGACCGCGGTCAACGATGCGCCGTCGGGTGCAAACGCCACCTTCACGACGACAGAAGACACGCCGTGGGTCTTTGCTGCGGCCGACTTCGGATTCAGCGATACGAGCGACAGCCCGGCGAACACGCTCTCTGCGGTCACGATCTCCAGTCTGGCGACTGCCGGCAGCCTGACACTTGCAGGCGCTGCTGTGACCATCGGCCAGAGCATCAGCATCGCCGACATCAACGCGGGCAGGCTAGTCTTCACGCCAGTCACCAATACCAACGGAACTGGCTACGCGAGCTTCACCTTCCGTGTGCAGGACAACGGTGGCAATACCAACGGCGGAGTCGACCTCGATCCGACTGCGAAGACGATCACGTTCAACGTGTTTGCGGTCAACGATGCGCCGTCGGGTGCCAGCACGACGCTGACGACGACCGAGGACACGCCGTGGGTCTTCTCCGCGGCCGACTTCGGATTCACTGACGCGAGCGACACGCCGGCTAATGCGCTGATGGCGGTGACCATGTCGAGCCTGCCTATCGCGGGCAGCCTGACCCTTTCGGGCACTGCGGTGACAGCAGGCCAGAGCATCAGCATTGCCGACATCAACGCCGGGCGGCTGGTTTTCACGTCCAGTGCTGATGCCAACGGAACCGGCTACGCGAGTTTTACCTTCCGCGTGCAGGACAACGGTGGCTCGGCTAACGGCGGAGTCGACCTTGACCCGGCGGCGAAGACGATCAACTTCAATGTGATCGCCGTTAACGATGCGCCGAGTGGTGCTGACAAAACGCTGACCACGGGCGAAGGCACGCCATGGGTTTTTGCAGCCATCGACTTCGGTTTCACCGATACGAATGACAGCCCTGCCAATGCCTTGATGGCAGTGAGCATTTCAAGCCTGCCGACCGTAGGCAGCCTGACGCTCGCAGGCACGGCGGTGACCGCGGGCCAGAGCATCAGCGTTGCCGACATCAATGCCGGCAGGCTGGTCTTCACGCCAGTCACCAATACCAACGGCAACAGCTACGCAAGCTTCACCTTCCAGGTGCAGGACAACGGTGGCACCGCCAACGGTGGCGTCGATCTCGATCCGACTGCAAAGACCATCACCTTCAATGTCACCCCGTTCAACCGTGCGCCGATGATCACCAGCAACGGTGGCGGCGCGAGCGCCTCGCTCAGCGTGAGCGAAAACAGCACGAGCGTTACGCAGGTCACCGCCACTGACATTGACCTGCCAGCGCAGCGGCTCGCTTACTCGATCGTGGGCGGCGCCGACGCCGCACGCTTTGTGATCGACGCCGATACCGGCCTGCTGTCCTTCGTCAGCGCGCCACGTTGGCACCTGCCGGCCGATGCCAACGGCGACAATCAATACGAGGTCGTCGTCGGCGCGGGCGACGGCAGCCTGGTCACGACTCAAGCACTGGCCATCACAGTGACCAATCTTCCCGATGCGCCGGTGGTCACCGCGCCTCCCAGTGCGACACTGCTCGAAAACACCGGCATCCCGATCCCAGGATTCGTCCTCTCCGATGTCGACGGCAATCTGTCGACGGTCAGTCTGCGTGTGCAGCACGGCAGCCTGGCGCTCGACCTCGCAGGTGGCGCGATCATCATTACCGGCGAACAGGGTTCATCGACGATCACGCTTGGCGGCAACGCAAGCCAGTTGCAGGCAGCGCTGGCCAGCCTGAGCTACCGGTCTGCGCGCGACTTCCATGGCAGCGACACGCTGCAAGTGCTGGCGACCGATGCGACCGGCCTGCAGGCGGTTGCAAGCACCGCCATCACCATCACACCGATCAACCATCTGCCCGAACTCAATGCGCCCGGCGCCCAGGCGACTCTGGCCGGTATTCCCTTGCAATTCAGAGTGCAGGGCAGCAACCCGATCTTCATCAGCGATATCGATGAAACCGAAGCGACCTTGCGGGTCACCCTCGCGGCTCGAGGTGGTTCCCTCTCGATTGCGACGGTTGACGGTCTGACGCTTGCGCCGCAGTTGAGCGCTGGCGCCGACTCGATGCTGATCGTCGAGGGCCCGATGGGGGCGATCAATGCGGCACTCGCCACCCTGAGCTTTCTGCCGAACGACGACTTTTTCGGCGAAACCAGTCTTGAGCTGATCGTTCGGGATTTGACCGATTCGGCCTCGGGCGTTGATCTTTCTCGCAGCGTGCCGATCGAGGTGAGCCTGCCTCCCACCTTTGCACCCAACCCGGTCAGTCAGGTTCCGGTCAGTACGCCACCGATCACAACGACCCCTGTCACAACGACCCCTGTTGTATTGACACCGGTCGCATCGACCCCGGTTGGCACAACAACTGTGACATCGTCACCTGTCGGCACGACGACGGTCGTCACGTCCCCGGTTGGCTCGTCCTCCCTGCCCGCAGCCGGTACTGCTTCGGCAACGGACGCTGCATCCGGCCGAGCATCAGCGAAGCCCACCTTCTCCGCGGGTACTTCAGCGCCGTCGGGCGAGGAAAGCCTGGCACCGATCGTGCCGAGCCTGATCACAGCCGTTGGCACCGAACGGTCCGACATCGCCATCAGGCTGATTGCGCCGGTTGAGACGGCACTCATCTCGCCGATCGATACCTCGGTGGCGCGCCGACTCGAATCGTCGGTGACGGTGTCGACGGTGGTGCGTGCCTTCGAGTCGCAGGCGCTGCTGACCGGCGTGTTCGTGGTGACGCCTGACAGCGTGTCGGTGATCGGTCTCGCGGACGACATGCGCAACTCGATCGGCGCAAGTCCGGAGACGACCGAGACCAGGCTGAGAAGCGAGAGTCTTGAGCCGCCCCGGACGCTCGGTGACGAACTCACGCTCTCGAGCCTGTCGGTTCAGAGTGCGGCGGCCGCTGTGTCGGCGGGTGTTCTCTGGTGGCTGGTCAATGGCGGCACACTGCTCTGGATCGTGCTGACTTACGGGCCGCTCGCCCGGACCTTCGACCCCTTGCCGATCCTGGCTCGCGAACGCCGGGATGACGACGAAGAAGATGGCTTGCCCGATCTGCAAGAGCCGCTCGACGTTCCCACCTTGTTCGATGATCCCAACGCGCCGAGCCCGGCGCATACGCCAGTGCCCCACGACATCTCGCGTGAGCCCTCTGCCATCGTGGAGTCCGCATGAAGTTTCTGCAGCGTGCCAACCCGACCACCCAGATCAGCATCGGTCTGGCCTTGATGACCTGCGTGCTGGTCTTGCTGGCCAACGCACTGTTTGGTCTGTTCGTGAACGGCGAAGACGAGCGCGCCAGGGTGCGACGACTCTTCGGCGAGTCGGTTGCGGTGCAGGGTGCGGCATTGATCCGCAAAGGTGATATCGACACCCTCTCGAGCGTCATGCAGAGTCTGGTCGCGCGCGATCCGCAGCTGGGCTCGATGGCTTTTCGCCGCGATGACGGGCAGGTGCTTGTTCAGGCGGGCGACCCGGTCCGTTGGTGGCAGCCTGCAGCCGCGACCGGAAAGTTGACGTCCGATCAGATGCGCATCCCGCTCTTTGCGGGCAAGGCTCACTGGGGGGATTTCGAGCTTGCCTACCGGGCGCAGACGAGTTCACCGCTGGCGATCCTGCTTGAGCAGCCGGTTCTGCCGCTTGCGGTCTTCGTGTTCATCGCCGGTCTGCTCGGTTTCCGGATCTTCATGCGTCGCGTGCTTCAGCACCTCGACCCGGCCTCGGTCATCCCGGAGCGGGTGCGGGCGGCCTTCGACACTCTGGTGGAGGGCATCGCCATCGTGGACCTGTCCGGCAGGATCGTGCTGACCAACAAGGTCTTTCAAACCTTTGCTGAAGGGACCGAGCTTGTCGAGGGTACCCAGCTCGCATCAATCGGACTGCGATCGACGCAGACCGAGGCATCGACACCGCCAGGTCAGCCGATGCCCTGGGTGCGCGCCATGGCGCAGGCAAGTGTGCTGAGCGGCGAGGCGATGCAGCTCGATATGGCCGATGGCGTACGCGAATTGCAGGTCGCGTGTTCGCCGATCCATGATGCCCAGGAGAGAGTGCGCGGCTGCCTGGTGTCGTTCGCCGACGTGACTGCGGTCAGCCGGGCCAATGAAAGCCTGCGCCGCACCCTGTCCGAATTGCAGTCATCGAAAGTCCTGATCGAGGCCAAGAACCTCGAGCTCGAACGCCTGGCCACCCGCGATCCGCTGACCGACTGCCTCAACCGGCGGGCCTTCTCCGATCTGGGGGATCTCATGATTTCGCGGTCGGTTCGCGACGCCACCCCGATCGTGGCCTTGCTCTTCGATATCGACCACTTCAAGTCGATCAATGACCGCTTCGGCCATGCGGTCGGAGACCGTGTCATCCAGGCGATTGCGAATTGCTTGCAACAGGGCTTGCGCTCGCACGAGCTGCTTGCCCGCTACGGCGGGGAGGAGTTTGCGGTGCTGCTGCCCGGATGTACGCCGCCCGAGGCCGAGACGATCGCCAATCGATTACGCCTGCAATTCGCCTGGCACTGCCGCGAGCATTTACTGCCCGAGTTTCCGGGGCTCGAGGCGACCGTGTCGGTGGGCGTCTCCGACCTGGCGTCGGAAAGCACCGGCCTTCACCAGTTGCTGGTGCGCGCAGATACCGCGCTGTATCAGGCCAAGCGTGCCGGCCGCGACCGCGTTTGCCTCTACCACCCGAGCGAGCAGCAGCTCATCGTTTGAGGAGGAGCATGGTCTCGGCCTTGTGGTCGGCGGATAATCTGTCGATCACAAGGAGACGCCCATGCCCACCCATCCCAATCCCTATCGTCAGGGACTCGATCGCAACGCCGCGAACCATGTGCCGCTGACGCCCTTGTCGCTCATCGGCTGGGCGGCCGATGTTTATCCCGATCGATGCGCGGTGGTGCACGGGCCGCTGCGCCGGACCTGGGCTCAGTTGCGCGAGCGTTCGGTGCAGCTGGCCTCAAGCCTGGCGGCCATGGACATTGGCGAAGGCGACACGGTTGCGGTCATGCTGCCCAACACCCCGCCGATGATCGAAGCGCATTACGGCGTACCGATGTCGGGCGCGGTGCTTCACTGCATCAATACCCGGCTCGACGCCGCCACGGTGGCCTTCGTGCTTGAGCACTCCGACAGCAAGGTGCTGATTGTCGATCGCGAGTTCGCCGAGGTGGTGCGGGCCGCCATCGGGCTGATGCAGGCGGTGGGCAAACGCCTGCCGGTGCTGATTGATGTCGATGACCCGGAATACAGCGGCCCGGGCGAGTGCTTCGGTGATATTGCCTACGAAGACCTGATTGCGCGCGGCGACCCTGCCCATGTCTGGCAGCTGCCGGAAGATGAATGGGATGCGATCGGCCTGAACTACACCTCGGGCACCACCGGCAACCCCAAGGGTGTGGTGGTGCATCACCGGGGCGCCTATCTGAACGCGGTCGGCAATGTGCTCGCCTGGAACCTGCCGCGCCATCCGGTCTATCTCTGGACCCTGCCGATGTTTCACTGCAATGGCTGGTGTTTCCCGTGGACGCTTGCGGCAATGGCCGGCACCAATGTCTGTTTGCGTCGGGTTGATCCGGCGCTGATCTTCGGCCTGATGCGTGAGCACCACGTGACGCATTACTGTGGCGCACCGATCGTGCATGCCACGCTGATTGCCGCGCCGGCTGCCTTGCGCGAGGGCATCGACTGGCAGGTCAAGGCGATGGTGGCGGGTGCCTCGCCGCCGGCCGCAATGATCGAAGGCATGGCGAAGATGGGGTTCGATGTGACCCATGTCTATGGACTGACCGAGGTTTATGGGCCGGCGGCGGCCTGTGCCAAGCACGATGAATGGACGGCGTTGCCGATCGGGGAACAGGCCGACCTCAACGCCCGCCAGGGCATGCGCTATCAGGTGCAGCAGGCCTGCACGGTCATTGATCCGCAGACCGGCCTGGAGGTGCCGCGCGATGCCACCACCATGGGCGAGGTGGTCTTTCGCGGCAACATCGTGATGAAGGGCTATCTGAAGAACGAGGCCGCCACCCGCGAGGCGTTTGCCGGCGGCTGGTTCCATACCGGCGACCTTGGCGTGCTGCATGCCGACAGCTATGTGAAGCTAAAGGATCGCGCCAAGGACATCATCATCTCGGGCGGCGAGAACATCTCATCGATCGAGGTCGAGGATGCGCTCTACCGGCATCCGGCGGTCATGGCGGTGGCAGTCATTGCTAGGCCCGACGAGAAGTGGGGTGAGACACCGCTCGCCCTGGTCGAACTGCGCCCCGACTTCGCGCCCACCGACGATCAGGCGACCCAAGCCCTTGCCGATGCCCTGATCGAGCACTGCCGCCAGCATCTGGCCCGCTTCAAGTGCCCGCGCGAGATCCGTTTCATGACCCTGCCCAAGACCTCGACCGGCAAGAT
>CANKWX010000104.1 GCA_947487165.1 Burkholderiales bacterium | reverse complement strand
TTGCCCGCGGCTTGGCCCCTTGCGGGGCGGTAACAGCGCGCATTGCCGCCGGTTTGCGAGGGGTCTGGTCGAGCGCGCCGGGAGCACGCACGGCAAATCCATTCGGATAGCGCAGGTCAATGCTCACCGCGTCGCGGCTGAGTCGGGCCTGCGCCAGGGGATAGACCGCGATCCAGCGCTCGATGCGGCTGGCGAGCGAGACATCCTGCTCGCGCCCCAGCACCAGCGTCAGACCGTTGTCGAAGCGGGCGGTCCAGGCATAGCGTGGCGACAGGGTCAGCGAATCAATGGTCAGATTCAGCGGCGCGATCTGTTCGCTCAGTTCGCGCCAGCGACGGGTCATCTCGGCCTCGCTGCCGGGCGGCCCGGAGAACGCGACCAGCGTCTGGTCCGCTTCGGCCTCCTCGGGGTTGGCGACAAACAGTTCGCCTTCGCGGTTGACCAGCCTGCCGTCGCTCCAGATCGCCAGCGGCCGATGCTCCTCGAGGCCGACCAGCAGGGTGTTCGGCCAGATTCGGCGTACCTCGGCGCGACGCACCCAGGGCACCGTCTCGAAAGACTCGCGCACCGCCTCGAGATCGACGGTAAAGAAGGTGCCGCGAAGCGGCCCGGCGGCGGCCGATCGCAGCAGCGCAGCCGTGATATGCGTCAGCGGCTGCTCGGTCGAGATCGCTCCAACACGCACGACCTGCAGCGCGAAGACCGGGCGCTGCGCGAGCCACCAGATGCCTGCGCTGAGCAAAGCGCACATCGCCACGGCCATCAGTGCATTGGCTGTGGCATTGAGCAGGCGCACATCGTGCCAGGGGTTCACCGCGTGCCCCCGGTCTTCAGACGTGCGCTGGAGAGCACCAGCACGCACAGGTCTTCGTAGGAGATGCCTTCGGCCTTGGCCGCCATCGGCACCAGCGAATGACCGGTCATGCCGGGCGAAGTATTGATCTCGAGCAAAAAGGGCTCGTCATCGGCTTTGCGCAGCATCACGTCGACCCGGGCCCAGCCTTCGCAGTCGAGCGTGAGAAAGGCCTCGAGCGCCAGCGCCCGGATGCGGGCAGACAGGGCCTCGGACAGGCGGGCCGGGCACTCGTAGCGGGTGTCGTCGCGAAAGTACTTGTTCTGATAATCGTAATTGCCGGCCGGCGCGATGATCTCGATGATCGGCAGGGCCCGGGCACCCGCGCCGGTCCCCAGGATCGCCACGGTGAGTTCGCGTCCATCGATGAACTGCTCGCACAGCACAGCGTCGTCATGCCGGCGGGCAATATCGAAGGCGGCGGCACATTGGTCTTCTGACACCACTTTGGTAAAGCCGATGGTCGAGCCTTCTCGCGAGGGTTTGACCGCCAGCGGCATGCCGAAGCGGCGTGCGGCATCCAGCACATCACCGGATTCGCGGGCCAGCGCAAAGGCGGGTGTCTGCAGCGAATGGGTCACCCAGATCCGCTTGGTGAAGACCTTGTCCATGGCAACGGCCGAGGCCATCACACCCGAACCGGTGTAGGGGATGCCGAGCAGCTCGAGCGCGCCCTGCACCGTGCCGTCTTCACCATAGCGGCCATGCAGCGCAATGAACGCGCTGGAAAAATTGTCTTTCAACAGATCGCCGATCGGACGCAGCGACGGATCGAAGGCATGGGCGTCGATGCCGTTGGCGCGCAGCGCGGCCAGCACCCCGGTGCCCGACATCAGCGACACTTCGCGTTCGGCCGACTGGCCGCCCATCAGCACCGCCACCTTGCCGAATTCAGACATCGGTCAGCTCCTTGATGCGGGCCGCAACGCCACCGATCGAGCCGGCGCCCATCGTGATGACCACATCGCCGTCACGCACGGTGTCGATCAGGGTCGCAGGCATCGCGGTGATGTCCTCGACAAAAAGCGGCTCGACCTTGCCGGCGATGCGCACCGCCCGGGCCAGTGCCCGGCCGTCGGCGGCCACGATCGGCGCTTCGCCCGCGGCATAGACCTCGGCCAGCAGCAGTGCATCGGCGCCCGACAGCACGCGCGCGAAGTCCTCGAACAGATCGCGCGTTCGGGTATAGCGATGCGGCTGGAAGGCCAGTACCAGGCGGCGCCCGGCGAACGCGCCGCGTGCGGCGGCAATCGTGGCGGCCATCTCGGCCGGGTGATGGCCGTAGTCGTCGACAACCGTGAAACGACCACCGCCGTGGGCTGCCGGCACCGGGAACTCGCCCCAGCGCTGAAAGCGCCGTCCCACGCCCTTGAAGTCGGCCAGAGCCCTGACGATCGCGTCATCAGCAACGCCGAGTTCGTCGGCGACTGCGATCGCGGCGAGTGCATTCTGGACGTTGTGCAGACCGGGCAGATTGAGCACGACCGGTAGTGGCGGCTTGCCGTCATCATCGGCGCGCTGCAGCGAAAAGCGCATGCGCCCGTCGTCGGGCGTCGGATCGAGCGCACGAAACTGCGCCTGTTCGGACATCCCGTAGGTGATCACCGGCTTCGAGACGAAGGGCATGATCTCGCGCACATGCGGATCATCGACGCACAGCACTGCAGCGCCGTAAAAAGGCAGACGCTGGGTGAACTCGACGAAGGCCTGGCGCAGCCGCGCGAAGTCGTGGCCGTAGGTCTCCATGTGATCGGCGTCGATATTGGTGATCACCGCGATCGTGGGCGACAGATTCAGAAAGGACGCATCCGATTCGTCGGCCTCGACCACGATGTAGTCGCCCGAGCCGAGCCGGGCATTGGCACCGGCGCTGTTCAGGCGCCCGCCGATCACGAAGGTCGGATCCAGGCCGCCTGCCGCCAGGATCGAGGCGACCAGGCTGGTGGTGGTGGTCTTGCCGTGCGTGCCGGCAATTGCGATGCCCTGCTTGAGCTTCATCAGTTCAGCGAGCATCAGTGCACGAGGTACCACCGGTATGCGCGCTGCGCGGGCCGCGGTGACCTCGGGGTTGTCGCCCCGCACCGCCGACGAGGTGACGACGCAATCGGCGCCCGACACGAACGCGGCGTCGTGGCCGATCTGCACTCGCGCGCCCAGTCCGGCCAGGCGGCGGGTCGCAGCGTTGTCGGCCATATCCGATCCGCTGATGACATAGCCGAGGTTGAGCAGAACCTCGGCGATACCGCTCATGCCCGAGCCGCCGATGCCCACGAAATGGATGTGCTTGACCTTGTGTTTCATGATGGATTAGAACGCTTTGCGATTGCCTCGCAGGCATCGGCTACGCTGGCAGCCGCATCGGGCCGCGCCAGGGCGCGGGCGTTTTGTGCGATCACCAGCAGGCGTGCGCGATCGAGGCCGGCCAGCAATGTCGCCAGACCCTGCGCATTGAGCTGCGACTGCGGAATCAGCAGGGCCGCATCCCGATCGGACAGGAAGCGGGCGTTGGCGGTCTGGTGATCGTCGACCGCATGGGGATAAGGAATCATGAGGCTGGCCACGCCGGCTGCCGCAAGCTCGGCCACTGTCATCGCGCCGGCCCGGCAGATCACGAGATCGGCCTGAGCATAGGCCGCTGCCATATCGTCGATGAAGCCCACCGTCTGAGCCGACACACCGGCTTCCTGATAAGCGCGCTGCAGGGCGTCGACATGGCGCTGGCCGCTCTGATGCGTGACCTGCGGGCGAGCCTGCGGCGCCAGCAGCGCGAGCGCGCGCGGCACCACATCGTTAAGCGCCTGGGCACCCAGACTGCCGCCGACCACCAGCAGGCGCAAAGGACCGCTGCGGTCGGCATAGCGCAGTGTCGGGTCGGGCAGTTCGGCCAGCTCGCGGCGCACCGGATTGCCGCTCCACAGGCCGTGCGCCAGCGCATCCGGGAAAGCCACCAGCACGCGATCAGCCAGCTTTGCAAGCACCCGGTTGGTCAGACCCGCGACCGAGTTCTGCTCATGAATGGCCAGGGGCGTGCGGGTGAGCGCCGCCATCAGTCCGCCGGGAAACGCGACATAGCCGCCCATGCCCAGCACCACGGCCGGTCGCACCGCTCGCAGCGCGGCCAGGCCCTGCCAGCACGCCCGGGCCAGGTTGATCGGCAGCATCAGCCGGGTCAGCCAGCCCTTGCCGCGCAGACCACCGAAACGCACCCACTGCATCGCAATGCCGTGGCGCGGCACCAGCGTGGCTTCCATGCCGCCGGGGTTGCCGAGCCACACCACATTCCAGGCGCGCTCGCGCATGATGTCGGCCACCGCCAGCCCCGGAAAAACATGGCCGCCGGTGCCGCCCGCCATGATCAGGATCGTGCGACTCATGTCGCGCTCCCCCGCATCATTCGACGGGTCTCGAAATCGATCCGCAAGACCAGTGCCACGGCCACGCAATTGACCAGGATTCCGGAGCCGCCATAACTCATCAGCGGCAGCGTCAGGCCCTTGGTCGGCAGCAGCCCGAGGTTCACGCCCATGTTGATGAAGGCCTGCACGCCGAGCCACAGACCGATGCCTTGGGCGGTCAGGCCGGCAAAAAACCGCTCGAGCGCGATCGCCTGGCGGCCGATCTCGACGCAGCGACGCACGATCCAGAAAAACAGGATGACGGTGGTGAGCACGCCGAGCAGACCGAGTTCCTCGCCGATCACCGCCAGCAGGAAGTCGGTATGCGCCTCGGGCAGGTAATGCCACTTTTCGACGCTGGCACCGAGCCCCACGCCGAACCACTCACCGCGACCGAAAGCAATCAGCGAGTGCGACAGCTGATAGCCCTTGCCGAGCGCGTTCTTTTCGTCGAAGGGATCGAGATAGGCAAAGATGCGCTCGCGCCGCCAGGGCGAGGCCCAGATCAGCGCGAGGAAGGTCATGGCCATGGTGAGCGACAGACCGGCGAAGAGCCTGACCTTCACGCCGCCCAGAAACAGCAGACCCATCGCGACCGCGACGATCACGATGAAGGCACCGAGGTCGGGCTCGAGCAACAGCAGCAGCCCGATGAGCGCCATGCAAACCGCCATCGGCGCGAAGCCGCGACGAAAGCTGCGCATCGCATCCTGCTTGCGCACCGCGTAGTCGGCGGCATAGAGCACGACGAACAGCTTCATCAGCTCGGAGGGCTGCAGGTTGATGAAGCCAAACGAGATCCAGCGACGGGCACCGAGCACCACTTTGCCGATCCCGGGCACCAGCACCAGCGCCAGCAGGATCAGTCCGAACACGAAGAGCCAGGGCGATGCACGCTGCCAGCGCTGAATCGGAATGGCGAAGGCGACCAGACCGCAGAGGAGTCCGACACAGACCGAAAAGCTGTGGCGCATCAGGTGATGCGTTGAACGCAAACTCGAGAACCGCGCCGAATCGGGCAGTGCAATCGAGGCCGAGTAGACCATCACCAGACCGAAGAGCAGCAGCACCAGCGCGCCCCAGAGCAGGGGGAGGTCATAGTCACGCATTGACGAGACCGAGTTGCCGCGACCGAGCGGACGCGCGGGCGCGCGCCCTGCCCGACGGGGGTCGCCGCTGGCACTGTCGCGACCAAGATCCAGGCTCAGCATGGCTGCCCCTGCGCCTGCGCAAGGCGATGCACGGCATCGACAAAGACCTGCGCGCGATGGCCGTAGTTGCGAAACATGTCGAAGCTGGCGCAGGCCGGCGACAGCAGCACCGCCTGCCCGGGTCGAGCGAGCGCCCCTGCCCTGTCGACGGCTTCCTCGAGGCTGGCGCAGTCCTCGATCAGAACACCGGTGTCGGCCAGCGCCTGACGAATGAGGGGCGCATCGCGTCCGATCAGCAGCACCGCCGCGGCATGCTGCGCCACCGCTTGGGCAAGCGGCGCGAAGTCCTGGCCCTTGCCGTCACCGCCCGCGATCAGGACGCATTGCTTGCCGATGCCGGCCAGCGCGGCCACCGAGGCACCAACATTCGTGCCCTTGCTGTCATCGAACCACTCAATGTCCTGGCGCATCAGGACCGGCTCGCAGCGGTGCGGCTCGCCGGCATAGCTGCGCAGACCGTGCAGCATCGCCGCCATCGGAATACCGGCCGCCCGCGCCAGCGCAATCGCCGCCAGCGCATTGGCCTGGTTGTGGGCACCGCGGATGCGCAGCGCGTCGGCCGGCATCAGGCGGCGCACCCGCACCGGGACATCCGCGTCGCGCCGGCGCCGGGTGGGCGGCGCGTCGTCGGCGACCGCTTCGGCCAGCCAGACCAGTCCACCGTCCCGGACCAGCCCGAGGTCACCGGCCAGACGAGGCGCATCCAGACCGAAGGACACCCGCGGCTGCACCGGCGCAGCCGCGGCGGCCCTGGCGGCTGCAGCTGCCGCCGCTTTGGTCATCACTGGCGCCGGCACCACCGCCGGTGCATCCAGTGTCGCGCCTGGCACGGTCAGCGGATCGTCGCGATTGAAGACCCACACGCTGCCCTTCGCATAGATGCGCTGCTTGGCGGCCAGGTAGTCGGCCATGTCGGGATGCCAGTCGAGATGGTCCTGCGTCAGGTTGAGCACGGTTGCGCAATCGGGCACGAAGCTGTCGGCCAGTGCCAGCTGATAGCTGGCCAGCTCGAGCACCCAGACCTGCGGCAGCTCGCGGGCCTGGATCGCCTCGCGCAGGGCATCGAGCGCGGCCGGGCTGATGTTGCCGGCGACCGCAACCTTGCGGCCGGCCTGCCGGCACAGGTGCCCAACCAGCTGGGTGGTGGTGGTCTTGCCATTGGTGCCGGTGATTGCAATCACCCTGGCAACATCGCCTGCTGCACGCAGTCGTGCGATCTCGCGGGCGAAAAATTCGAGTTCGCCCCAGATCGCAATGCCGGCAACACGGGCCGCCTCATGCAGCGCAGCCGCCGCACCCAGGGTCGGCGACAGGCCCTGGCTCCAGGCGAGCAGCGTGATGCCCTCGAGCAGCGAGGGGGCCAGGGTGCCACCGATGAATCGGGCGTCGGGACAGGCGCTCGACAGGCTTGCAAGCTGGGGTGGTGCCTGGCGACTGTCGGCCACCAGCACCTGCGCACCGCACAGGGTCGCCCAGCGCGCCATGGCCAACCCGGACTCACCAAGACCGACGACCAGCACGCGGCGACCCAGCAGCGCCGGGTCGCGCTGGTCGAGCACAGCCTGCAGGGCTGCTGCCGCCTCGGCGGCGGTCGGCCCTGATGGCGCGGCCGACACGGTCGCGATGGCGCTCTCGGCGTCGGTGTCAGTGTCAGTGTCGATTGAAACTTCGATGCCCCCTTCGATGGCGCCGTCATGCAGACCGTCATGCAGACGCTCGGGCACAGCCTCGGGCAGGTCGTCATCAGGTGACATCGGCGCGTCGTTCATGGTCGTCATGGCCTAGCGCAGCTTCAGGGTCGAGAGGCCGACCAGCACCAGCATCATGGTCACGATCCAGAAGCGGACCACAACTTGCGATTCCTTGACCCCGCCGACCTCGAAGTGGTGATGCAGCGGCGCCATCCTGAAGATCCGCTTGCCAACGCCGTAACGCCGCTTGGTGTATTTGAAGTAGCCCACCTGCAGCATCACCGAGATGGTTTCGGCCACGAAGACGCCACCCATGATGAAGAGCACGATTTCCTGGCGCACGATGACCGCGATCGTGCCAAGCGCGCCGCCCAGCGCGAGCGCTCCGACGTCACCCATGAAGACCTGGGCTGGATAGGCGTTGAACCAGAGAAAGGCCAGACCGGCACCGGCAATCGCACCGCAAAAGACGATCAGCTCTCCCGCTCCGGGCACATAAGGAATCAGCAGGTATTTCGCGAACACCGCATTGCCGGTCACATAGGCGAACAGGCCGAGCGCCGAGCCGACCAGCACCGCCGGCATGATCGCCAGCCCGTCGGCGCCGTCGGTGAGGTTGACCGCATTGCTGGTCCCGACGATCACGAAATAGGTCAGGACGATGAAACCGAGCACGCCCAGCGGATAGGAGATCGTCTTGAAAAACGGCACGATCAGATCGGCCCGCTGCGGCAGATCGATATCGAAGCCGGAGCGAAACCATTGCATCGCCAGCGAAAACGCTTCGGCATTGGAGGCTGCCGGCACGGCAAAGGCAAGGTAGACCGCCGCCGCCAGCCCGATCAGCGACTGCCAGAAATACTTGGCACCGGCCGACAGACCCTTCGGGTTGCGGTGGACCACCTTACGGTAATCGTCGACCCAGCCGATCGCGCCAAAGCCGAGCGTCACGATCAGCACGGCCCAGATGAAACGGTTGCTCAGATCCGCCCACATCAGGGTGGCGAAGCCGACGCCGACCAGGATCAGCGCGCCGCCCATCGTCGGTGTGCCCGACTTGGCCAGATGGGTCTGCGGCCCGTCGGTGCGAACCGACTGGCCGATCTTCATCTGTGCGAGCTTGCGGATCAGCCAGGGTCCGGCAAGGAGGCCGATCGCCAGCGCGGTCAGGGTCGCCAGCACCGCGCGCAGGGTGATGTAGTTGAAGACCGCGAAAAATCGCTGGTCGCGGGCAAGCCATTGAGCAAGTTCGAGCAGCATCAGTGATGTCCTGCGGACGAGGCCGAGGTCCCGGAAAGGGCCTGGACCACCCGCTCCATACGCATCGAACGCGATCCCTTG
>CANKWX010000103.1 GCA_947487165.1 Burkholderiales bacterium | reverse complement strand
CGGGCTGATGACGCTCACCACACACCTTCCCCCCTTCAACCGACCGATCCTGCCGCTGGTGGTGGCATTGCTTGAACCCGAGCAGCCGGTCGTCCTGAAAGAAGCGCCTCCCCCTCCTGCGCGCGCCCCTGCGCCGCCGCCACAGCTCAAACCCGCGCCGAGCATCGCGACCGTGCCGCAAGCCCGCGCTCCCGCGATTGCTCGAGCCGAGACAAAGCAGCAGGCGGCGGCATCGATTGCCGACCCTGCCGCTGCATCGCTGCCCGCTGCGGCCAGTGTGCCTGTACCCGCGCAACCCGCTTTATCCGTGCCGGTGACCCCTGCCCCCCCGATCACCGCAGCGGCCACGCCGCCTGCGGTCAACGCCATCACCGTGCCGCCTGCGGGCCCATCGGCGCCAGGCTTAGAGGCGAGCCCGACGGCGTCGACGCCAGGACCGCGACAGGCCTTCGCAGCCGCTTCATCGGGTGCCTCCGAGCCGGGACGCCGTACCGGTCCGAGAGTCGATGCCAGCTGGGCCGGCAACGCCGCGCCCGCCTATCCGTCTTCGGCGCGCCGCATGGGCGAGCAGGGTCGCGTCAAACTTGATGTACATGTCGGTGGCGACGGCGCGGTCACTGACGTGCAGCTGCGCGAATCGAGCGGCTCTGCAGCGCTGGATCGCAGCGCGATGGAAGCCGTGCGAAAGTGGCGGTTTCGTCCCGCGATGGTCGACGGTCAGCCGGTTGCCGAGTGGTATCGCAACTGGGAGTGGATTTTCAGGCTGGAGGGTTAGCCAAATGAACGGTCAAGAACTCGGATTGATGCATTTCTGGCAAGCGGGCGACATCGTCACGCATAGCCTGACCTGGTTGCTGCTGGCGATGTCGGTGGTGAGCTGGTACTTCATTCTGGCCAAGGCCTGGTCGGCCTGGCGGATGCGACGCAGTGCCGGCAGCGCGCTCGACCGCTTCTGGGCCGCCCGCTCGCTGCCCGAGGCGATCGAAACCCTGCGCCGCGAGGATCCGGAGCAGGTCTTCGCACCGATCGCCGACAAGGCGCACCGTGCCGTGCAGATGCAGTCCGACGCCAGCCTGGCCGCCTCGGTCGATCGCAACGAACTGGTCACCCGTGTACTGCGCCAGGAGATGACCCAGGCCGCGGCCCGACTCGAATCAGGCCTCACCTTTCTGGCCTCGGTGGGCAGCACCGCTCCTTTCATCGGATTGTTCGGCACAGTCTGGGGCATCTATCACGCATTGATTCAGATCGCTTCATCCGGTCAGGTCATGATCGACAAGGTGGCCGGCCCGGTCGGCGAAGCGCTGGTCATGACCGCTGCCGGGCTTGCGGTCGCGATTCCGGCGGTGCTGGCCTACAACGCCTTCACGCGCATCAACCGGGTCATGCTGGCCGAGCTTGACGGCTTTGCGCACGATCTGCTCGCCCTGATGACCACCGGCAGCCGGATCGATTCGGGTGCACCCGATGCGCTGCGAGCCAGCCTGCCCCACGCAGCACAGACCATCCGCGCGGTCGGCCACTGACCGGCCCTCACCTTCTCTTTCGCAAAGGACAACCCATGGCATTCGGTGGATTCGATTCGCGCGGCGGGCCCATGCAGCCGATGGCCGAGATCAACACGACGCCGCTGGTCGACGTGATGCTGGTGCTGCTGGTGATTTTCATCATCACCGCGCCGCTGCTCACCCATGCCATCCATATCGACCTGCCGAGCGCCAGGGCGCCGGTGTCGCCCGAAAAGCCCGAAACGATCACGGTATCGATCGATGCCCAGGGCCGGGTGTTCTGGAACGATACGCCGCTTGCCGACTCGACCGCGTTGCGCACGCGCCTGACCGAAGCCTCTCAGCGCAAGCCCCAACCCGAGCTGCATCTTCGTGCCGACCAGCAGGTCCGCTATCAGTCGGTCGCAGAAGTGATGGCTGCAGCGCAGCAGGCCGGGGTCTCGAAGATCGGTTTCGTCACCGACCCGAAGCCGGCAGTTTCGGCTCCTTAGGTTCGGCTCCTTAGGTTCGGCCCCCCAGGATCGAAACCGAAGCGCGTTACGCGAGGCGCGCCGCCTAGAGCGCGAAGCGCAAGCCGCCCAGCAGGGCAGCGGGCACCTCGATGCCGCCGGTGGCGCGACCGTCGTAGGTATCGCCTGCCGGCATCAGCACCGCGGTGTCGCCCAGCGCCGCCAGCTGGTCGCCGAGCAGGCGATACAGGCTGTCGTCAAAGCGCATGGCCTCGACCGGCGCCACCGGTTCGCCGTCCTCGACCCACAGGCAGGCAAAGCGGGTCATGCCGGTGACGCGCGCCGATGGCCGATCGGAAAAATTGAGATACCAGAAATTCGAGATCGACAGGCCGGTGCCTAAGGCCGCCAGCGCGTCGGCCGCCTTCATCGAACCGGTCTGCACACGCAGGGTCTCGGGCATCTCGGCATCGCTCGCGGCATTGCCGGTGAGCCGGTATTCGCGGGCCGTCCGGGGCGACACCAGCCAGTCGGCAAAGCGACCGGCATCGATCAGCGCGGTCCGCTGGGGGCGCGGGTAGCCGTCGGCCTGGAAGCCGGGCGCCAGACCTGCATCGAGGTCTTCGGCCATCGACAGCATCGGCGACAGCGTCGACTTGCCGCTGCGCAGCCAGGCAAGCGGCGACTGCCCGGCATGGTGTGCACGCGCCGAAAACCCGCCCCAGGAGAGCATCTCGAGCAGGTCGGCAAAGGCACGCGGTGACAGCAGCGCCCGATAATCGCCGGGCGCAAGGCGCATGACCGGGCGGGCCATGACCTGCGCATCACGGCGGGAGTCGGCGATCGCTAGCGACACCTCGGCGGCATTGAATGCGGGTCCGCTCCAGGACGCCTTGACCGCCTTGCGGTCGCCGCCGCCGGCGGCATCGCCTGGCAGATGAATCGACCAGTCGAAAGACACCCGCTCGCGTTGATACCACTGCCTCGATCCCGTGGCGCTGCAAAAGCCGCGCGCAAGCGGCCCGGCTGCGCAGAACCCGACCAGGTCGGCCGGGCCGGCAGCGTCTGCAACGGTTTTCATGAAGGCCGCACGATCGAACACAGACTCGTCGTCATGCGTCTGGCGATCGTCGCTGTGAGCCGGGTCGCGATTGACATCGAGCAGCGGGTCGGGGGCGCTGTCGACGAGTACATGGCGCAGCGCGGCCAGCGTGTCATGCACAGCGCGCCCGAGTTCGCCGCGACCTTGTTCCAGGCCCGGCAAGGTCAGCTGGTGAATGGCCTGACGATCGCCCTGAACCAGCCGGATGCGCGCCACCGCGCGCTCGACCCGCCCTGCCTGTCGCAGGCGGGCGCCATTGATCCGCACGAATTCGGACCGCTCGGCCTCGAGCGTGGCGCAGGCAAATTCGCCCGGCGCGCATCCGGTCTCGATCGCCTGGGCAAGTTCCTCGAATCGCGCCCGCATGCTCATCCCTCGCCGCCGAAGACATCGATGCCGCGAAACAGGCAGGGCGGCGACGCATGGCCGACCCGGATCACCTGCCCCGGCTCGCCCTTACCGCAGAACGGGGTGCCGAGCACCTCGACACTGGCCGGATCACCCACCGCCGCCAGGTTTCGCCAGAAGGTCGCGGAGACGCCGCGATAGCCCGGATTACGAACGATGGTGGTGAGCTTGCCGCCTTCGATCAGCTGACCATATTCGCAGCCGAACTGGAACTTGTTGCGCGCATCGTCGATCGACCACGACACATTGGTGCGCATCAATACGCCGCACTCAACCGAGGCGATCATGTCGGCAAGCGATGTCTCACCGGGTTCGATATTGAGGTTGGCCATGCGGTCGATCGGCGGGCGGTGCCAGCCCACGGCACGCGCATTGGCCGTGCCTTCGAGCGTCACGCCGCGGGCCTGCGCGCGCGCACGCGACAGGCCGCCGCCAAGCGGGCGCTGCAGGATACCGCCGCGAATCAGCCAGACCTTGCGCGCCGCCTCGCCATCGTCGTCGCAGCGATAAGCCGCGAGCTCATGCTCGATGTCCGGATCAAAGCTCACATCGAGCAGGGGCGAGCCGTACTGGTAGTGGCCGAACATGTCGAGGTCAACGAAACTGCCGCCGGCGAAGTTGCGCTCGTCACCCAGGATGCGATCGAGTTCGAGGGGATGGCCAATTGACTCATGGATCTGCAGCATCATCTGGTCGGGCATCAGCAGCAGGTCGCGGGGCCCGGACGGACAATCGGGCGCCACCAGCAATTGAAGCGCCTCGCGGGCGATTCGCGCGCCGCCGCCGATCAGACCGCTGGCCCGAATCACCTCCAGGCCACCCTGCTGACAAAACCCGTTGTACTGCCCGGCAAGCGTGCGGGTCTGAGACAGACCGCCGTCGGCAGCGGTCACCTCGAGGTTGGGCTCGACGAACTGGCTCGACTGCAGCGATCGGTGTTGCCCATCGACATAGAGGCGTTGCTCGCGCCGCGTAACGCTCAAACGAGCCGTCCACGACACGATGCGGGGATCGGGATGCATCGCATCGGACTCCTCTCGCAGCATCGCCAGCAGGGCTGCGCGCGGCGGCAAGGCTTGCCCGATCGGTGAACCGGCATCGGGCAGCGCACGGGCATCGAGCAGCGCATGCAGATCGACGCCCTGAAACACCCCGCACTGCTCTGCAATCGCGGCCCAGTGGTCGGCTTCGTCGGCCGCCCGCTGCAGACCGGCAGCACTCAGATCGGCGGTGGCGCAATAGCCCACCCCCTGGCGACGCCAGGCAGTCACCATTGCGCCACGGTCAGCTGAGGTCTCGATCGGACAGGCAATCGAGCGGCGCACCAGCAGCCGCTCGGCACGCTCTTCGACGACCCTGACCGTGAGCCGCGAAGCCGGCGAGGGCGATTTCGGCAAGCTTGCCGTAAGGGTGACCCCTGCGCCCGCCGCCTGGAGGCTCAATGCCGACCGATCCAGGTCACAAGGGGTTCCCAGGTTGCCAGGTCCTGTTCGACGCGTCGCTGCGGCACATCGAAGACCGACAGTCCATGTGCCGCCAGATGGACGTAGTTCTGGGTATCACGCAGATTGGCCACCATCGGCACCTGCAACTGGCTGACGAATCGGCCGAGTTGCTCAAAAGAACGGGTGCGCGGGTCAACCCGCATGCCGACAACTGCCACCGTGTCCTCGAAGCGACGTGCGCTGCGAAACTCGGCCTTGAGCTGCTCGAGAAACTGGCCGGTGGCGAGAATGTCGAACATCGACGGCTGAAGGGGCACAAGGATGCTGTCGGAGACCCTCACCATCTCGGCCAGCCGCGAGGCGCTGATCTGCGCCGGGGTATCGAGCACCACATGCGTAACACCCTTGGGCCGTTTGGCAGCCGACCCATCGATCTGCCAGCTCCGGATCGGCGCAGCCGTCTCGGGACGCAAGTCGAGCCAGGCCTTGGCCGAGGCCTGACGGTCGATGTCGCCCAGCATGACCTCGGCGCCGCAGGCCGCAAAATGGCCGGCAATATTAGTAGCCAGGGTGGTCTTGCCAACCCCGCCTTTCGGATTCAAGACCGCGATCACAGGCATCTCGCACACCATCCTTCAAAAACAAAACCCCGATTTTACCCGCGATGCGGGCGCTCGCTGAAACCAGACCGTTCAAAAGCCGGTTGGGCTGCTCGCATCAGCGCAATGCATCGAGCACGATGGCCGCGGTCAGCAACTCGGGCAGCACCAAAGGCTGGGCGCTGCCCGGGTGATAGACGAGATAGAGCGGCACGCCGTTGCGGCCATGACGGGCCAGCGCCGCTGCGATCGCCGGATCGCGCTGGGTCCAGTCGGCACGCAGTGCGACCACCTTGCGGCGAGCAAAGGCGTCGATCACCGGCTGACGCTCGAGCACCAGTTGCTTGTTGGCCTGGCAGGTGACGCACCAGGCGGCTGTGAAATCGACGAAGACCGGATGACCTTGCGCCAGCGCATCGAGAACGCGTTGGTCACTCCAGGCCTGCCAGGGCTTTTCAGGCGAAACAGAAGCCATAGCCGACGGCGAGGCGCCAGATCGGCCATCGCGCTCAGCGGCCGAAGTCGCTTGTCCTGTGCCCTCCCCACCCAGTGGCCACAGCAGCGCCAGGGCCACCGCAAGACTTGCCGCAACGATGCCGATGGCGGTGAACAAACGGCCCGCCGCCGGCGTGGCGTATCGACCCCAAGCCCAGGCCGCCAACCCGATGAACACGGCGGCAAACAGCAGACGCGCCAGCGCGTCGGCTCCGGCCTGCTGGGTGAGCACCCAGGCCAGCCATGCCGCGCTCGCATACATCGGAAAGGCCAGCAATTCGCGCAGGGTCTGCATCCAGCGACCGGGTCGGGGCAGTCTCCCGACCCATGCCGGGAACCAGCCCAGCAACAGGTAGGGAAGACCCATACCAACGCCGATCGCTGTAAAGACCGCCATTGCCTGCGCCGTGGGCTGCGACAGCGTGAAGCCGAGTGCCGAGCCCATGAAAGGCGCGGTGCACGGCGTGGCCACCAGCACCGCCAGGCAGCCCGATCCGAAGGCACCCGGCAGCGAGCCGCCACCCCTGCGCCCGGACTCGCCGTCTCCGCCAAGACGGGTCAAACCTAGCCCCATCTCGAAAACACCGGAAAAGTTCAGGCCCACAGCGACGAAGAGCAAAGCCATCGCCGCCACGAAAGTCGGCGATTGCAACTGAAAACCCCATCCGATCGCGGCACCCGCTGCGCGCAGCGCGAGCATCAGCCCACCGAGCAGCCAGAACGACAGGACGATGCCGGCAACGAACGCGGCGGCCGACCGCTTCATCTGCCTGCGTGCCGCCGGGGAACCCACGCCGCTGCCGGCAAATCCCATGACTTTCAGGCCGATGACCGGAAAGACACAGGGCATCAGGTTCAGGATGAGCCCGCCCAGCAGGCCGAAGCCGAGCGCCAGGGCAAACGAGGTCTCTGTCAGGGTGTCGGTCGGGGGGGCAGTCAGCGCCCCATTTGCGCCAAGCGGCGCTGGGACAGGGATCGATGCCGACGGGGGCGACGGGGGCGCAGCCCCGGCTGCAGACCCGGGCTGCAGACCCGCGGCCGCCAGCAGACCGCCGGGTTTCGCCCCGGACGCTGGCTGATCGGTTCGATCGGCGACCGATACCAGGGTCGCCGCGGGCGGCTCGCCATTGGCCGACAGCGCACGCAACTCGACCGGGCGGCCATCAGCCCAGAGCAGACCGTCGAGCGCCCCATCGGCCGCCACGGCATCGCTCATGGCGACAAGGTCGATCCGCCAGCCGCCGTCGGTGCGCATCAGGGCCTGTGGCGCAGGCGCCGAGATCTGGCCTGGCGAGTAGGGGAAATAGCCGGCATTCGAGAGTGTCTGCATGCCCGCAGGCGTCTCGAAGACCAGCGATACCTTGCCCGGTGCGCGATAGGCCCGCACTGGGAGCGGGCTGGCCGGATCGGGAATTCGCAGTGCCATGGCCTCAAAGAGCCGGGCGTCGCGCGAGGGGGCCGCCTGCGGGCCGGTCTTGGCGGTCACCGGCAGCTCAAGCGCGAGTCGGGCCTCGCCCGGCACGCAGACCTCCTTGCACACCAGCCAGGCGACTCTGGCCTCGAAGCGCACGCTTGAACCGGCAAACCCCTCGGCAAGCCTGGCCGTGAAAGGCAGTAAGACCTCGCCCTCATAGCCATAGTTGGCAAGGGGGCCGATCCAGATCCGCTTCGGTGCCGGCCAGCGCAGCGCGCCGAAAGTCGACCCGGCAGGCCCTTCGGGCTCGACGGTGGTCGGCAGGCCCGAATCGCCAGAATTGCGCCAGTAGGTATGCCAGGCCGGGTCATGGCGCAGCCGCACGCCCAGCTCGATGCGTCCACCCGGCTGCAGGCCGACCCGATCGGCGACCAGTTCTGCCTCAAGCGCTCCGATTCGCTGCGTTCCGGTGAGGGCCGCCGGCTCGATACGAGGTGCCGACGCTGTTTGCGCGCAAACAGTGTGCGTGGCACACAGCAATGCCGCTGCCGCAATGCGCCATGCTGAATGCCATGCTGAAAGCCGTGCAGGCAGTCTTTCGGCCAGCGCAGCGATCATTGAAGCTCGGCTGCTGCGCGAATCAGCGATATTCAAGATCATCTGCGCGATGCTACCCGAAGCGCTGCATCCGCCCCCGCCCGGCTTGACCCTCAGAGGCCGAATCCCTACCATCGCCAGATGGCTGATGGATTGCAGATGCTGGAAGTACAAGTCTCCTTAATGCTTGAGGGCATGAGGCGCTTGTCGGACGACAATGTTTCGCTGCGCGCCGAACTCGAGGCCGCAGGCCTGGCTCGGCAACGACTCGAAGCACGACTTGACGAGGCGCGCAGCCGTGTCGAATCAGCGCTCGATCGGCTGCCGGCACTGGCGGCCGGTGCCAGCCTGACGAGCCCTCTGCAAACGACTCAACCGAGCGCCCTACTAAGTACGCCACCGAGTACCCAACCGAGTACCCAACCGAGCAAGGCGGATTGACATGGAACAGATCGATGTCCGTATCCTTGATCGCGACTATCGTCTGGCGGTCTCATCCGATGAAAAGTCCAAACTGATCGATGCGGTGCGGGTGGTCGACGACAAGATGAAAGCCATCCGTGACGCCGGTCGAATTGCCGGCATCGACCGCATCGCGGTGATGGCTGCCCTGCAACTGGCCCACGAACTGATCACCGCGCAATCGGCCACGCTGCCGCAACCCGAGCCCGAGGCTGAAACCGGCCGCCGCATCCGCAAGATGACCGAAGCGATCGACGCCGAGATGAAACGCCAGGAGTCGCTTTTCTGAGCTTTCCCTGGCTTTCCCGAGACGTCTTCTTGAGCGCGGGTCCCGCCTGTCGGCAAAGCTTGGTGGCCTGATGCGACACCGGTAGAATGGGACCAACCCTGCGGTGTTCGATACGG
>CANKWX010000102.1 GCA_947487165.1 Burkholderiales bacterium | reverse complement strand
TCGGCCGACTCTGATCGCAGCGCCTGAATCTGGGTCAGCTGTGTCGACAGCTCCTGCAGGCGGTTGCTCTCGATGTCGAGCCGCTCATCGACCGAGACAATGCCTCGGCTTTTCTGGAACTGCGACAGACGACGCTGGGCAGCTTCATACCGATCCCTGCTCGCCTGGGTTTGCTGTTCGAAAAATTCGGTGAATTCGCGCGCCGGCTTGACCTTCAGTTCAAGACTCGTGCTGATGTAGGCCCGGGCCATCGCGTTGGCGACCTGTGCTGCAAATCGAGGGTCCGGCGCACGCATCGAGATATCGATGATGTTGCTCTGCTGCGAGGGGCGAATCTTGATCCGCGCAAGCAACCGATCGGCAAAGAACTGGTCGATCGAACCTCGCCCTCCGGTCTCTTCGTTGAACATGCTGATCGCCGACGCGTTACTGGACACGCCGAGCATCTTGACGGCCTCCAGTGCCACCCGCTGACTGCGAATGATGTCGACCTGAGTGCCGATGAAGGCAGGGCTCAGCTGGGCGGTATTCGGGCCGTCGTTGAGCTGCTCGCGGGCCCGCCCGGTTTCGATCAGAACCCGCGTCGTGGCGGTGTATGACACCGGCCAGAGCCAAAGTCCCAGCAGGACCGTTGCGAACACCCCGAGTGTCACCGCCATGAACAGCCCGCGTCGTGACCAGAGCAGCCGCAGGAATTCGGCCATTGGCATCTCGGTCTTCTCAGCCCCCCAGCGATCGTTTGTGGTGCTGATCATCGGAACGCTCCAACGCCGCGGTCGAGATCGGCTGCGCTGTCGCGCTTCCGGACGGTTTCGGATGAGGCGTGTGCGACGTCTGAACCCCGTTGGTCCAGGTACTGAATGGCTGCTTTCGCTCTCATCGAGGCGACCTCACTGTCAAGAAATTCACGCTGACGCTGGTTGGTCAGCTGGGTTTCGATAAACGCCCGTGCATCGGCTCGCAAGACCGGATAGGGCGTGATCTGAAGGATCTGCATCACTTTCAGGTTCGAGCCATTGCCGTCGCTCAGCAGTCTGATCGTGCCCACCGAGGCCGATTGGAGTGTGAGCGCGTCATCGGATCGAAGGTCCTCGGGCTTGACGATGCCCGACTGCCGCTTGAATACACGTTGCTGCTTTTGCAGCCAGGCGGCGATGTCGTCGAGCTGGCGCGCCTGGGCAATTGTCGTCTCGAGCGCAGCCCGCTCGCTGGCGGGCAAAGCGATGGCCAGCTCGTCGACCCGGTAAACCCGACGCCTGGAGAAAGCTTGCGGGTGCGCATCATAGTAGGCATCGATCTCGGCCTCGGTCGGGCGCCCGGCCCCTGACCGGAGCTGGTCGGCGGCGGCTCGGGCCAGCACCGCGGTCGCGGCCGCCTGCAGCTCGGCCATCACACCAGGACTGCGATCAAGCTTGTTCTGCTTGGCATAGTCAGCGAGCAAGCGCTGGTCGATCAGTGAGTCGAGTGCCTGCTGGCGCATAGCCTGATCAGCGTTCATTGCCTGGCGCGAGGCGAGCAGGGTATTAAGCTGTTGCGTGGTGATTTCGCCGCCCGCAAGCCGAGCGAGCACCTGGCTTGCGCCGGTGCCGGCATCGGGTTGGGATCGACCGCAGCCGGCCAGCGCAACCACGATCAACAGACCAAATCGAAGACTCATTGCGCTCGTGACGGACGCAAAGCGGCCGGAGAATCGGGAGAACCGTCGAACCTACCTGCGCTCGGTGACAGCCCGGTTGCCGATATGCGCTGAGGCGACTCAATTGAGCGCCTTTAGGTCCTAATGACCCAAGATCGACAAAAAATTGCACGAAATTAGCGGTCGCTATAGCTCAATCGGATCAACAAATCATCATCAGGCTGATCTTTGTGTATCAATTCATGCACAAACGACAAAACTAAATTTCACCTGATTCATCGACCGGTCATTGCCATCGGAGACATTGCGCGTCCCGATGACGAAGCAGGAAGTGCCGGAAGATGAATCACCGTCAAAGATCGGGTCGCGCTGAGATTGCGAAGGGTTTCACGCTGCTCGAATTGCTTGTGGTGCTGCTGATCCTCGGATTGCTCGCGGCACTGGTGGGTCCGCGGATGCTGGGTAATGTCGGCAAGTCCGAGGTCAAGGTCGCCCGCGCCCAGATCGTCGCGCTCGAGACCGCGCTCGAAAATTACCGGCTCGACATGGGTCGATATCCGACAACCGAAGAGGGCCTTCAGGCACTCGAGAAGCCGCCCTCAGGCGAATCCCGATGGTCGGGTCCCTACCTGCGCAAGGCCGTGCCGTCGGACCCCTGGGGTAATGCCTACCAATATCGATTTCCCGGCGAGAAGGGCGATTTTGATCTGTTGTCCCTCGGTCGGGACGGTCGGTCGGGCGGCAGCGGCGAAGACGCCGATCTGACCAATCGTTAGGCGCCGGGCCCCGCAATGCGATTCGAACTGACGCTTGTCGAGCCCGACGGCAGCCTTGCGCGCCGGCTTGTCGATGCCGCCAGCGCGCAGGCGGCGATGGCCAGTTGCGGGCCGGCCGAACAGGTGATCGACTGCCGCGGCCGCGAGCGTGGCGGCCCGGCCAAATGGGGGCGTCGCCGTGAGCTGCTGGGCTTTTGCGAAGCGCTCGAGCAAGTGCTCTCCGGCGGGCTGACCTTGTCCGAATCGCTGCGGGCACTGGCGGCAGACGGCGACAACCGCGGTGCGGTCTTTGCCAGAGCCCTCCTGCGCGAACTCGACAACGGCCTTGCACCCTCCGACGCTTTCGAGGCAACCGGGCTGGGCTGGTCGCCCTTTCTGATTGCACTGATCCGAAGCGGCGAGCGAAGCGGCCAACTCGAGCAGGCCTTCGGGCGCTTTACCGTGTTCGAGAAGTCACTGCTCGAGATGCGCGGCAAGGTCGTCTCCGCCTCGATCTATCCGCTGGTCCTGCTCGGTGTGTCGATGCTGGTGATGCTGTTCCTGATGGGATTTGTCGTGCCCCGGTTTGCGGCAGCGCTCGATGACATGCGAACCGAGATCCCGGCGGGCTCGCGGATCATTCTTGAAAGCGGGCGCTGGTTGGGCGACAACCTTGGCCTGGTGGCGGGGCCGGTCCTGATCGGACTGCTGGCGCTGGCGGCGATTGCCGCATTGCCGGCCACACAGCAGCAGGCTCGAAAGATGTTCAGCCGCCTGCCCGGTGTGAGAGACATTGCCGAGCTGGCGGGGCGCGCTCAGGCGCTGCGGGTGACTGCCGCGCTTTTGGCCGGTGGCGCGACCGTGCCGGTGGCCTTTGCTGTAGCCCGCGAGACCTCCGGCGAACTGATCGGCGCGCGGCTGGCGCAGGCCACCGAACGGGTCGAACGCGGCGAGCCGCCGTCGCAGGCGCTTGCGCAGGCTGGCCTGGCCGGGTCGGTGGCGGTGCAACTGCTGACCGCGGCCGAGCGCACCGGCGGACTCGCCCCCTGTTTCGAGCGGCTGGCGCTGGCCGATGAAGCTCGCTTGTCCCGGTCGCTTGAGCGACTGACCAGTGCCTGGGGGCCGCTGTTGCTGGTGGGTGTGGCCGCGATGGTCGGCTGCGTCGTCGTGGCGCTCTACTGGCCGATGCTGCAGGTCTTCGAGAGCGTGCGATGAGTCAGATCAAAGTCGAGACCGCGAAGGTCGGCTGGCCGGGGCTGCAGCCCTGGTCGATCGATGAGCTGCATGCCATCGAGTTCGACTTCGATCGGATCGGCATCGCCCAGGCCACCTCCCGCCGGCTGCTCGCCGGGCGGCTTGGCGGGCAGGACTGTCTGGTGGTGAGCGCCGCGGCCAGCCCGGATGCCTGGGACTGGCTGCAGTCGAGCCCCTCCGATGCATTCCGTGTCGGTGTCGTCCCCGATGCGGATTTCGAGGCTGCCCTGGCACGTCATGGCTCATCGATGAAGGCCATGGACAGCGTGCAGGTCGACGACCCGACCGCGACCTCCAGCGAGCCGCCGGTCGAAGAACTGAGCTTGGCCGGTCTGGCCGCAGAACGCAATCCGGTCGTGCGGGTCATCGGATCGACCGTGTTCGATGCCTTTCGCTCGGGTGCCAGCGACATTCATGTCGAGTCGAATCCGGCCGGCGCACGCATTCAGTATCGGCTCGACGGCGTGCTGGTGCCGGGCGGGCGAATCGACGGGCGCGAGATCACCGAGCAGGCGATCTCACGAATCAAGGTCATGGCCTCACTGGATGTCGGCGAGCGGCGCATCCCGCAGGACGGGCGCTTTCGGTTGCGCCTCGAAGGACGCGACGTCGATTTCCGGGTATCGGTGATGCCCAGCGCCCATGGCGAGGACGCCGTGCTGCGGATTCTCGACCGTCGCGCACTGGCCGATGAGCATGCCGGCCTGACGCTCGAGCGACTGGGCTTCGTCGGACACGAACTGGCGGTGCTGCGCGAACTGGTCAGTCGGCCCCATGGGATGCTGCTGGCCACCGGGCCCACCGGCAGCGGCAAGACCACGACGCTGTACGCCGCCCTGTCGGAGGTCAATACCGGGCGCCAGAAGATCATCACGATCGAAGACCCGGTCGAGTATCAGCTTGCCGGCGTCTTGCAGGTGCCGGTCAATGAGCGCACCGGTCTGACCTTTGCGAGGGGGCTGCGGGCAATCCTGCGTCATGACCCGGATACCCTACTGGTGGGCGAGATTCGCGACCAGGAGACCGCGCAGATTGCGGTACAGGCCGCACTGACCGGGCATGTCGTGCTGTCGTCGATCCATGCCAACACGGTTTTCGATGTGCTGGCCCGCTTCTCGCACATGGGCGTCGACACCTACAACCTGACGGCCGCTCTGAACGGTGTGGTCGCGCAGCGCCTGATCCGCCTCAGTTGCCCGCGATGCGCCGAGCCGGTGCCGATCGGCGAGCCCTACCGAGCGCGTTATCCGGTGCTCGCCGAGCGCGACCACTACTTGCGCGGCAGGGGATGCGGTCAGTGCCGCGGCACTGGCTATCGTGGCCGGATGGCCATCGCCGAGGTCCTTCGGATCGATGATTCGATTCGCGAGGGCATCCTGCTGCGCGAGTCGCCGCGGGTCCTGCGCGCCCGAGCGGTGGCGGCCGGCATGGCAACCCTCGAAGACCGCGCAGCCCAACTGGTTGCCGCCGACCGAACGACGCTTGAGGAGCTCGACCGTGTGGCTGATGCCGGCTGAGCCCAGCACCCTCATCGTGGCGCGCCACGCTGTCGCGGTCTCGTCGGCGAACACGCTGGCGCCCGGCCTGCTGACCGACAGCAACCATGCGTCTTTCGAGCAGGCGCTGGGCGAGATTGCCTCGGTCAGTCTGCCGCCGTCGCCACGATTTGGGCCGCGAGGCGTGCGGGTAGTGGTCGATGATCACTGGACACGCCTGTTCGGTGAGACCTGGCCGGCGGCCATCTCGGATGTGCGCCTCTACAGGCGCTTTGTGGCCGCCCGTTTCGCGCAGCGCTTCCAGACGAGCGCCGACGACTGGCAGATCGTCACACCGCAGGCCTGGCCGGGCCGCGCCGCGCTGTGCATGGCCATGGCGCGCGATCTGGTCGGACAACTGCAGCAGGCCCTCGCCGCACGAGCGTGCAAGCCGGTGCGGCTGTTGCCCCTGTCGGTGGCCGAGTTCGAGGCGGCGGTGCCGCACCCGCCCCGCGGCAGTCTGATCTTCGTGGGGAGCATTGCGCCGCGTCGGATGGCCCTGCTGTCCCAATCGGCAAGACTGGTCGATGCGGTCCTGCTGCCCGATTGCGAGCGGATCGATCTGCTCGCGCAGGCGGTCTTTTCGGCGCGCCACCGCCTGGTCGAAGGCGAGCAGACCACGGTGCTGACCGAAGCCTCGCGGGTGCGAGCGACCGCGCTCCTGCTGTCGGGGCATGCGCTGCCGGTGACAACACGTCTGCCGGGGCCGACCCTTGAGGGCCGTGAGTTGATGCCCGCGGCCGCGGCCTCATCGCTCGCGCAGGGGGTGAGCTGATGGCTGCCTGGTTTGGCCGGCAAGGCCCGAATCTGCTGCAACCTCGTCTGCTGCCGGCGCGTCTGTCGGTGCTCCTGGCAGTTGTGGGTGTGTTGATGGCGCTGGCGGCCGGCATCAGGTGGCACGGTGCAGCGACCGCGCAGGAGCAGGCCGAACTCGATCTCGAGGCCTTGCAGATGGTCAATGCCGCCGATCGTGACAAGCCGGCAGTGCCCAAGCCGCGAGCGACTGGCGCCGCTCGGCCTGTGGTCGCCGACAGCGCCGGCTCGAGCGAGCGCAAGGCACTGGCCGGATTCCTCGCAGTCGACTGGAATCGTCGTCTGGTGCAACTCGAAAAGTCGGCAGACGGCCTGGTGTCACTCGTCGGCCTCAGAGTCGATGGCCCCCGCGCCACCGTCGAGTTGCGAGGTGATGTCGCGTCGCTCGAAAAATTCAATCTGTTCAGCACCCGTCTGCTCGAGGCGGGTGTGGCATCGGTACAGCTTCAGCGCCATGAGCCGGTCGAGCGCGCCCGCGGTCAGCGGCTTGCATTCGTCGCCTCGGTGCAGTGGAAACCATGATGCGCCTGCCGAGCTTTGTCACCTCGATGCCTTCCGGTTTCAGCGCGACAGCCGTCCGTGCCGGGCTGTCGATCATCCTGCGTGATCTGGGCTTTGGCGGCTGGATCGGTATCGCCCTCATCGCGCTGGCGGGCGTGCTGACAATCGACGCGCGCAGTCTTGACCGCCAGACCGCATCGGCCCGCCAGAGCGCCGAAGAGGCGCGCAGCCAGGCATTGCGCTATTCGCTGTCCAAGGCGCGTAACCGACAGGTGGCGAGCGCCGCGCCGGCCGCCGAACCGATCGAGCTGCCGATCCTGTCGGGCGACGCGGCGTCGGCGGTGCTGCCGTCGGCATTCTTCGAGCAGGCCGCGCGCCGAGGCATCAAGCTTGGCGCGGTCGAGTACCGCTGGAATGCGCAGTCGCAGTCGGTGCAGCGGGTCGATGTGCTCATCACCGCGAGCGGCCGCTATCTGCCTGCCCGCCAGTGGCTCACCGATGCGCTTGCGCAATTGCCGAATGCGCAGCTGTCCGAGCTGTCGATGCAAAGAACCGACCCGGCTGACCCCGAGCTCGAGATCCGCCTGGTCATGGCGGTTCATTTCGGCAGGCGCACATGAACCGGCGCCTGATCGTTCTGATGGCAGCCGCGATCGTGACGCTGATCATCGGACTGGCTTTGCCGCAGCAAGACGATGATTCCGCCGAGGCGCTGGTGGCACCCCGATCCGCACCAAAGGCTCAGACCGCAGGCGCCGGCCAGTCGGGTCCGGTGCCGTCGGATGCGCGAATCACCGCCGCCGACCGAGGGATGGCCAGCGGCGCTCCGACGTCCGCCGCAACGATCGCCCCGCCGGCAAACCTCAGACCGGGTGCCGCCGCGGTGGCCGGATCCGGCCCGCAACCGTCAGGCAGGACCGTCACCCGACCGGGCGCCGATCTCTTCCCGTCGCCTGCCCCGGAAGTCATCAAAGCAGCGCTCGCGCCGAAAGTGCTTCCCGCGCCCGAGTTCGCCTTCATCGGCAAGGTCATTGATGCCAACGTGCCCATGGCCATCATCCGCGACGGCGATCGCGTCAATACCCTGCGCCAGGGCGATCAGCACGGCGGCTGGCGGGTGACGTCGATCCAGGATAGCGGTCTGCAGCTGGCCCACCTTGCCACCGGCACCGAGGCGCGGCTTGCGCTGGGTGCCCGGGCGTCACCGAAGTCCGCGCAGGCTCGCCCGAGCGCAACCGATTCGCAGCAAGAGTCCGATTCCGAAGGAACCACAAGCAATGATCGCTGACGCCAGTCCGATGTCAATGGTGAAGGCGCCGCGGCGACTGCTCGTACTGGCCGTGTCGATGAGCCTGCTGTGGGGCGGCTGCGCGAACCGCGATCCGGTCAGCGCCGCGCGTGAGAGTGGCCGCGGCGGCAATCACACGCAGGCCATTGACACCCTCCTGCAGGCGGCGGTCGACGGCGACCGTTCGGCTTCGGTGCAGGCGGAGCTGCTTCGCCAGCAGGAGCTTCAGGCCTCCAGGCGCTTGCAGACTTTCACCGACGCCTTGCGCAACAATCGCCTCGAGGCGGCCCGCCAGGAGCTGAATCAGCTGGTGTTCGAGCAGCCGAACAATCCCCGTTTGCCGGCCATGCGTGAGCAATTGGCGATTGCGCAGCGCGATGCGCTCGACCTCGACCGCGCATCGTCGGCAATGGCGCAGGGCCGCAACGAGGAGGCCCGTACGCTGCTCAGAAAGGTGCTGGCCCGCGACCCCGCCAATCCGGTTGCGCGCAGGATGATCGTCGACCTGCCTGCGGCCCGTATTGCCGATCAGGATGCCGCCGCGCTTCCGCTGCCGGAGGCCCTTCGCCGCCCGGTCACGGTCGAGTTCCGCGATGCCACCCTTCGGAATGTCTTTGAGACGCTGACCCGTATGGCGCAGGTCAACTTCGTCTTCGACAAGGATGTGCGCGGCGACACCAAGGTCACGCTGTTCCTGCGAAACGTCAGTCTGGACGAGGCGGTGCGCACGATCATGCAGTCGCAAAACCTCGATATGCGCCTGCTCAACGGAACGACCTTTCTGGTGTTCCCGCGCTCGGCTGCGAAGGCCAAAGACTATGTCCCGCTTGAGGCACGCGCCTTCTGGCTGTCGAATATCGATGTGAAGCAGGCCGCGGCGATGCTGCGAAGCGTCGTCAAGTCGAAGGACATCTTCGTTGACGACCGGCTCAACATGATGGTGGTCAAGGACACGCCGGCGGCTGTACAGCTTGCGTCGCAACTGCTGCAGTCGATTGATGTCGCCGACTCCGAGGTGATCATCGAGATCGAGGTGCTCGAGATTGCCAGCACCAAGCTGCAGGAACTCGGCATCAAGTATCCGAACTCGATTTCCTATGGCCTGGTGCAACTGCCCAATG
>CANKWX010000101.1 GCA_947487165.1 Burkholderiales bacterium | reverse complement strand
GGCGGTGTCGTGATTGCCGGCGGGCTCATGCCTCGGCTCGCCCGCGTTTTACCGCTTGAGGGCTTGCGCACCCGCTTCGAGGCGAAGGGGCGTTACCGCCCCTGGCTCGCTGGCATTCCGCTCGATCTGATGGCATCGCCCTGGGCGGCGCTGCGCGGTGCGGCCACGGCCTATATCGGATCAGCACTGCGCGAACCGCCCCGCCCTGCGGCCTGATTGGTGCCGCCCCTGAGGGCATGGGAGAATCGCCCCGCCGCCATCCGGGCGTGTGCGACCCTCTCTGTTGAATTCCGCCTCCGCCGTGTCCGAGCCCATCCTTCTTCTGCTGGTTTTGCTGATTCTGGCCATGATGGTCGCGGCTTATGTACTGCGACCGCTGATCGCCAAGCCGGCCCAGCACGACGAGCCCGATGCTGCTGCGGTCGCGCTGGCAGTCCTGCGCGAGCGCCGCGGCGAACTCGACGCCGCGCTCGCCCATCTGCCCCCTGATTCGCCCGAGCGACGGGCAGCGCTGGCCGAATTCGCCATGCAGGCCGAGTCCGAACTGCCCGGCGAGTACCGCGCTGCAAATCCGACTGCGCCGGCAAGCTCGCGTCAGCCGCGGCTGGCCGCGCTCATCGCCGTGGCGCTGATCGTGCCGACCTTCGGGCTCTACTGGCTGGCCGGTCTGCCCGAGGCAGCATCACCCGAGCTTCGGGCCATGCGCGAGCCGGCGAGCCTGGAGGAGCTGATCGACGGGCTGCGCACCCGCTTGCGCGATTCGCCCGCCGACATCGAAGGCTGGCAGATGCTTGGGCGTGCCGAACTGGCGCGCGGCAATGCGCAACCGGCCCGTGAAGCTTTCGACAAGGCGCTCTTGCTGGCGCCGGATAATGCCCAGGTCAAAGTCGACCTCGCCGACGCGATCGCGCAGACGCAAGGTTCGGTCCTGGAGGGCCGTCCGATTGCGCTGATCCGCGAGGCTCTGGCTCGCGAGCCGCGCAACCCCAAGGCGCTCGCGCTCGCCGGCGCTTATGAGGTTCGACAGGGCAACACCGCCGCCGCGCTGGCCAACTGGAAAACCCTGTTGACCGTGTTGCCGCCCGACACCGATCAGGCGCGCCAGATTGTCGGCCTGGTGGCCGACCTCGAAGCCGGGCGGGCGCCCCAGGTCGGTCCGGCCGCGGCGGCCGCGCCCGCCGCAACCGATGCCGGCAGTCGACAGGCAAGTTCGGGCGGCGCAGCATCCGCCGATCCTGGGGCCGGCGCACTCAGCGGTCGCATCGAAATCGATGCAGCACTCTCCGCCAAGCTGCGACCCGACGACACGCTCTTTGTCGTGGCGCGCAGCCTCGATGCCCAAGGCCAGCCGTCCGGTCCGCCGCTGGCAGTGCTGAGGGCCCGCGGCGCCGATCTGCCCCTTGCCTTCACACTCGATGACCGGCTCGCCATGGGCCCGATGGCCAGGCTGTCGAGCGTGGCGCCCGGGATTCAGGTGAAAGTCATTGCCAGAATCTCGCGCTCCGGCGAAGCCGCCACCCGCAGCGGTGACTTGCAAGGCAGCTCCGACCCGGTCACGCCCGGCACCAGCGGCATGAAAATCGTGATCGGCAAGGAAGCGCCGTGAGCCTTGGCGGGCCCCCCATCGAGCTCAGGTCCTTCGGCGGTCTGAAGGCAGTATCGCTGGCGCTCGTGAGGGGCGAGCGCACGCTCTTTACCAATCTTTCCTTCGATCTGGCACCTGGCGAACTGCTCAGGCTTCTTGGCCCCAACGGTGCGGGCAAGAGCAGCCTGCTGCGAGCCCTGCTCGGCCTGACACCGCTGGCAAGGGGCCAACTGCTTGCAGGATCAGCCGGTCAGCCGCTCGCACCGCGTGAGGTCTGCGCTCAGGCCCTCTATCAGGGCCACGCCCATGGCGCAAAGGGCGAGCTGACCGCGATCGAGAATCTCACGCTGGCGGCCGAACTCGACGGCAGTCTCGCCAACACCGAGGCTGGCACTGAGACCGACCGTATTCTCAACGCCGCGCTCGACGAGGTTGGTCTCGCGCGACAGCGGCAGATCGAAACTCGGCGCCTGTCGCAGGGCCAGAAACAGCGACTCAATCTGGCGCGCTTTGCCATCGCGCTGCAGTCGGCCAATCGACCGCTCTGGCTGATGGATGAGCCTAGTGCCGCGCTCGATGCGAGCGGGCTGGCGGTGCTCGAAGGTCTGCTCGGTCGCCATCTCGCGCGCGGCGGCGCGGCGATCGTTGCGACCCACTTGCCGATCGCGCCATCCGAGGGCGTGGTGCGCGAGCTGCATCTCGAACCCTACGCGCCGCGCCGCGTCCGGGAAGGTCTGGCCGAGCTGGCGCCGTGACCGAGTTCGGCGCCATCGCCTGGACAGTGCGGCGAGACCTCAAGCTCGCCATGCGACGGCGCGGGGACATCCTGAACGTGCTCGGCTTTTTCGTGCTGGCCTGCTCGATGTTTCCGCTGGCCATCGGCCCGCAGCGCGAGTGGCTGCAACGCATCGGCCCCGGGGTGATCTGGGTGGCCGCGCTGCTGTCGGTCATGCTGGCGCTGCCCAGACTCTTCGAGCACGACCATGCCGACGGCACCCTCGATGCGATGGTTGCCAGCGGCCGCCCGCTGTGGGCATTGATCGCCGGCAAGCTGATTGCTGCCTGGCTGGTCACCGCTGTGCCGCTGCTCGCCCTGACTCCCGCGCTTGCGCTGGCCTTCAACCTGCCGACCTCGAGTCTGCCGGTGCTGGTGGGCTCACTGATGCTCGGCACGCCGGTGCTGATCGGCATCGGCGCGATCACCGGCGCACTCGCGCTCGGCCTGAAGTCGGGTCCAGTGCTGATGACCCTGCTGTGCCTGCCGCTCTATGTCCCAGTGCTCGTCTTCGGCGCCGGTGCGGTCGAAGCTCAGGCTGCCGGGCTGTCGCCCCTGGCCCATCTCGCGCTGCTGGGCGCTGGTATGCTGGCGGTCATGCTGACGGCACCGCCGGTTGCCGCGCTCGCCCTGCGTATCTCGGTCGAATGACCCTGTCCGGATGAACCCCTTTCGCTTCGCCGCCACGCCTGTTTTCTACCCGCTCGCCGGACGTCTGCTGCCGTGGTTCACGGCGGCGGCCATCGTGCTGACGATCGCCGGTCTGTATGTCGGATTCGGGATTGCGCCCACCGATTTCCAGCAGGGCGAGGTCTATCGGATCATCTTCATCCATGTGCCAAGCGCCTGGATGGCGATGTTCATCTATCTGGTGATGGCCGGCTACGCGGTGCTGACCCTGGTCTGGCGATCGAAGCTGTCGGCGATGATGTGCCGGGCGCTGGCGCCCACCGGCGCGATCATGGCGGTGATCGCGCTGCTCACCGGTGCGGTCTGGGGAAAGCCCACCTGGGGCACCTGGTGGGTCTGGGATGCCCGCCTTACCTCGACCCTGATCCTGCTCTTTCTCTACCTCGGCTACATGGCGCTGGTGGAGGCCATCGAGGACACCACCCGCGCTGACCGGGCCGGTGCCCTGTTGCTGCTGGTCGGCGTGGTCAATGTGCCGATCATCTATTTTTCGGTGCGTTGGTGGAACACCCTTCATCAGGGCGCAAGCGTCAGCCTGA
This sequence comes from Burkholderiales bacterium, assembly GCA_947487165.1. Taxonomy (GTDB): domain Bacteria; phylum Pseudomonadota; class Gammaproteobacteria; order Burkholderiales; family Burkholderiaceae_E; genus UBA4615. The sequence goes on along the minus strand of CANKWX010000101.1, from coordinate 5,531 downwards.
CCACCTCGCCCAAGATGGCCAGCACCATGCTGACCGGCATGCTGCTGATGAGCTTGGCCGCCTGGATGTACTCAATCGCCGCGGCACTTCACCGCGTGCGGTCAATCATCGTCCAACGCGAGCGTCATACCCGTTGGGTGCGGCAGCTTTTTGCCTGAGTCGAACAGATTGCCATGTCCGAAGCGCATCTGAGCTATCTTGCAGCAGCCTACGGCTTTACCGCCGTGGCCATTGTGATCGAGTGCCTGGTCCTGCTGCGCACGCGGCGCCAGTCGATCGAACAGGTCAGACGCGAACTCGACCTTGACCCTGACGACAGCGAGACGATCGCGCAAGCAACCGACAAGGCAGCCAAACCATGAGTGCAGTGCAGGCAAAACTCTCATCCGGCCCGATGATCCGCCGCAAGCGCCTCATCTGGATTGCGATCGGGTTGGCGATTCTGGCGGTCGCGGTCGGGCTGGTGCTCTATGCGCTGAAATCGAACATCGTGTTTTTCTTTACCCCTACCCAGATCGCTGCCAATGAAGCGCCTCAGGGACGAGCGTTTCGGGTCGGCGGCATGGTCGAGACCGGCAGTGTGGTGCGCGATGGTCTTGATGTGCGCTTTCGGGTGACCGATACCGTCAAAACCATCCCGGTGGTCTATCGCGGCACGCTGCCCGATCTGTTCAAAGAGGGAAAAGGCGTGGTTGCGCAAGGCAAGGTCAGCTCTGATGGCGTCTTCAAAGCCGATGAGGTGCTCGCCAAGCACGACGAAAACTATATGCCCCCGGAAGCGGCCGAGGCGCTCAAGCGCGCCGGCAAGCCAGTCGGCGCCGAGACGGTGGCGCGGCCATGATCGCCGAAGTCGGTCACTTCGCACTCTGGCTGGCGATGGCGCTCGCCCTCGTGCAGGCGGCAGGCGGCCTCGCAGGTGCTGCCCGGGCGGACGCCGCCTGGATGCGCGCCGGCAGCAATGCCGCCAATGCGCAATGCCTGATGGTGGTGATTGCCTTCGCGGCGCTGGCCACTTCATTTATCGACAACGATTTCTCGCTGGTTAATGTGGCCAGCAACTCCAACTCGAAGCTTCCGACGCCCTATCGCTTTGCCGCAAGCTGGGGCTCGCATGAAGGCTCGCTGCTGCTGTGGGCCCTGATGCTGGCCGGCTGGACTGCCGCAGTCAATGCCTTCGGCACCGCCTTGCCGACGGCCTTTCGGGCGCGGGTCATCGGTGTGCTCGGCCTGGTGGCCACCGGCTTTCTGGCCTTCATGCTCTTTACCTCCAACCCTTTCATGCGCCAGTTGCCCGGGCCGGCCGATGGTCGCGACCTCAATCCGCTGCTGCAGGATCCGGGCATGGTCATCCATCCGCCGATGCTCTACATGGGTTATGTCGGCTTCTCGGTGGCCTTCGCGTTTGCGGTCGCTGCAATGCTCGGCGGTCGGGTCGACGCCGCCTGGACGCGCTGGGCGCGCCCCTGGACCACCGCCGCCTGGTGCTTTCTCACGATCGGCATCGCGCTGGGCAGCGCCTGGGCTTACTACGAACTCGGCTGGGGCGGATGGTGGTTCTGGGACCCGGTCGAGAACGCCTCGTTCATGCCCTGGCTGGTCGGCACGGCGCTCATCCACTCTCTTATCGTGACCGAGCGGCGCGGCGGCTTTCGGGCCTGGACCATGCTGCTGGCGATCGCCGCGTTCAGCCTGTCGCTGCTCGGCACCTTTCTCGTTCGCTCGGGCGTGCTCACGTCAGTACATGCCTTTGCCACCGACCCGACCAGCGGGATCTTCATCCTCGCCTTTCTGGTCGTGGTGGTCGGCGGTTCCCTGATCCTCTTTGCGCTGCGCGGACCCGGCATCGCCGGCAACCACACGCCGGTCACCTTCGCGCCGAGTTCGCGCGAAGGCTATCTGCTCGCCAACAACCTGCTGATGGTGACCGCGGCCGGCTCGGTCCTGCTCGGTACGCTCTATCCGCTGGTGCTCGACACCCTGGACCTTGGCAAGATCTCGGTCGGCCCACCCTATTTCGAAGCGGTGTTCTTTCCGCTGATGGCACCGGCCGCTTTCCTGATGGGCATCGGGCCAATCTCGCGCTGGCGCGAGTCACCGGTGCCACAGCTGGCCGCACGACTCAAATGGGCCTTCGGCATCGCTGTGGCCGCGGCGGTACTGATCACCCTCACCTCGGGGAGCATCGGCCCGAAGGCCTCAGTTCTGGGCACCCTGGGGTTTGCCATCGGCATCTTTCTGGGTCTGTGGCTGATCGCGGCAAGCTGCGTGGCCGTCTACGAGCGGGCCGGACAGGTCAAGGCGGCGAGCTGGCCGGCGCGCCTGCGGTCGATGCCAGGGGGCTTCTGGGGCATGATCATCGCGCATGCCGGGGTCGGCGTCTTTTGCATCGGCGTGGCCTGTGTCAAGGCGCTGGAAGTCGAGGTCGATGCCGCGCTTGGCGCCAACCAGTCGATGGAGATCGGCGGCTACACGCTCACGCTGCAGGACATCCGCGAGATCACCGGCCCCAACTACAAGGGCGTGAAGGGCATCGTTCAGGTCTCGCAGGACGGCAAGCCACTGTTCGAACTCAACCCCGAAAAACGCTTCTATCCAACCACGCAATCGGTGATGACCGAAGCTGCCATTGACTCCAGCATCACCCGCGACCTTTACGTCTCACTGGGAGAGCAATTGCCCGACGGTCGCTGGACACTCAAGACCTGGGTCAAGCCCTTCATCGACTGGATCTGGGGAGGCTGCTTCATGATGGCTATCGGCGGATTCGTCGCCATCAGCGATCGTCGCTATCGCACGGTGCGGCGCACCGCGTCCGATGACAACAAGGTCGTGGCTTCGGCCTGAGACTTGCCGGCATGCGATCGCTTCGCTTCATCCTGCCGGCAATCGCTTTTGCGGTCGTTGCCGCCTTCATGCTGGTGGCGCTCACCTCCGGACGCGATCCCAAGGAAATTCCTTCGCCGCTGATCGGCAAACCGGCGCCGGCCTTCACGCTGCCCCTGCTCGCACAGGCCGATCAGAACTGGTCGCCCGAAACAATGCGCGGACAGGTCTGGCTGCTTAATGTGTGGGCCTCGTGGTGTGCGCCCTGCCTGGTCGAGCATCCCGAACTTCTGAAGCTGGCGCGAGGCAAAGCCCTGCCGGTGATCGGATTCAACTACAAGGACGAGCCAGCCGCGGCAAGCGCCTGGCTCGACAAGCATGGCAACCCCTACACGACCATCGTGGCCGACCGCAACGGTCGCGCCGCCTTTGATTACGGTGTCTACGGCGTGCCGGAAACCTTTCTGATCGATCGCAACGGGACCATCCGCTACAAGCATGTCGGCCCGCTCACGGTCGAGGTGATTGCGGACAAGCTCCTGCCGATGGCGCAGGCACTGGCCCGATGAGCGCTTTCACAGTCATCGCCAATCGATCAGGCGCCATCGGCAATGGTTTGCGCATGCGCGGTGCGGCAGCGCTGATCGCCGGAATGCTGGCTTGCAGCCTGGCCAGTGCGGCTGACCCTGCCGCAACATCGACCGACGCCCCAAGCAGCGCGCTGGCCGACCCGTCGCCCGAGCAGGCTCGCGAGCTGCTGCAAAGCGATCGCTTTCGCCGACTGGCCGCCGAGTTGCGCTGCCTGGTCTGCCAGAATCAGACTCTGGCCGACTCAAATGCCGGCCTGGCCACCGATTTGCGAAACGAAGTCCTGCGCCAGATGTCAGCAGGTCGTGACGACACGCAGATCAAGGACAACCTGGTCGCACGCTACGGCGAATTCGTCCTTTATCGGCCCACTTTTTCGGGCCGCAATCTGGCGCTCTGGGCGGGGCCTGCGGTCCTGCTCGCGCTCGGTGCCTTTCTGATGTGGCGCATCAGCCGTGCACGGCGCACATCAGCGGGTGTTGTGGTCGACGAAGCACAACTGAAACGCGTTGACGCACGTCTGAAAGATCTCTGAGCCAAACCAGAAAAATTATTTTTTTCAATCCTGACGATTGCCAGGTCCCGAAAACACAAACGCCCCGATTCACGGGGCGTTGCAGATCGGGGAGGCACAAGCCAGCCCGACGAGACCGCTGTGCTTGCAAACGGGCGGACGGCCCGGGCAAGCCAACGGGCAAGTGGCTTACTTCGCTTTCTTCTTGTTGACCGAGGCCTTGAAGGCTGTGCCAGCCGAGAACTTGGGGACGGTGGCCGCTGCAATCTTGATTTTTTCGCCGGTGCGAGGATTTTTTCCGACTCGCGCCAGACGCTTGCTCGAAAAGAAGGTGCCAAAGCCTACCAGGGTCACTCGATCGCCCTTGGTCACAGCCTTGGTCACGGTTTCGATGATCGAATTGAGGGCGCGCTCGGCCGCAGCCTTGCTGATATCAGCCTCCGTTGAAACGGTTTCGATCAGTTCACTCTTATTCATGCAGTCACCTCCTGGTGTTCGAACGTTATCGGGCGATGGGTTTAAACATTGACAGGAACCGGCTGCAACGCAGGGCGCGATGACAACCTCTGGGAGACGGACCTGCCGAAATTTTACAAAGGCCGCCGTCCAAGCGAACCGCGGATCGGGCATTCTGTCACAAAGAAGCCCGCAGCGAGGGCATTCCAGGGCGATGAGGCAAAAGAAAGACAGCCACGAAAGCTCAACAATCAAGCGCGTTCACATTATGAATTCCAAACCGCCTCTGCATACCGATTCACGCCTTCTGCATGCCGATGACGCGCTGCACGAAGGCAGTTCACTCACACCGCCGATCCCCTGGTCAGCGACTTTTCTGGCAGACGATGCAAGCGCCTTCGCGCAGATGGCCTCGACGCCGATGCACCCGCGCTACTACACCCGTTACGGCAACCCCCTGCACCAGCGCGTGGCGCGCATTGTGGCTGACCTCGAAGGTGCCGCCACCGGCCTGGTCACCGCAAGCGGCATGGGGGCGATCTCGACAACGCTGCTCGGTCTGCTGCGCGCCGGTGACCATGTCGTGGCGCAACGCAATCACTACATGGGCACCACCCGGCTGTTGTCCGATCTGCTCGAGCGCTTTGCGGTCACCTGCGAGTTCGTCGATCAGACCGACAATCAGGCCTTCGCGCGGGCGCTGCAACGCCCCACCGCGGTCGTCATGCTCGAGAGCCCGACCAATCCCGACTGCAGCCTGACCGACATCGCCACAGCCACGCGTCTGGCGCATGCCAGCGGTGCGCTGGTGGTGGTCGACAACACCTTTGCCACGCCCTTGAACCAGCAGCCACTCTCCCTGGGTGCTGACCTGGTGGTGCACAGCGCGACCAAATACCTCGGCGGCCATCACGATCTGACCGCAGGCGTTGTAGTCGGCAGCGAGGCACTCATCGAACGCCTGTGGTCGACGCAAATCGTGATCGGCGCCACCCTGTCGCCGATGGACGCCTGGTTGCTGCTGCGTGGCTTGCGAACACTGTCGGTCAGGATGCAGCGCATCAATGCCTCGGCCCTGACGGTCGCACGTGCGCTGGCCGCCCACCCCGCGGTGGCATCAGTGTCTTACCCGGGCCTGTCCGATCATCCG
>CANKWX010000100.1 GCA_947487165.1 Burkholderiales bacterium | reverse complement strand
GCCATGATGAGCTTGCACAGGCCGGCAAGCTTTGTGCTGCCGAATTCGATCCACCAGGTATTGATGAACTGCTCGATCAGCACCGGTCCGGGTTCTTCTGAACTTGAGAGTCGGTCGCTGAATCGCTCGAGCAGCGGCACGACGCTTTCACGAACCAGCGCCTTGAAGAGCTCTTCCTTGTTGGCGAAATAGAGATAGAGCGTTCCTTTCGAGACGCCGGCACTGGCCGCGATGTCGTCGAGACGGGTACCCGCATAGCCGCGCTCCACGAAGAGCACGAGTGCGGCCGCCAGCAGCTCGGCCGGGCGGCGCTCCTTGCGTCGCTCCCAGCGGGGCGCCTGCCCTGTCTGTGCGGGGCCATCATGCGGTGCAGCAATTGTCATCAGAAACCGGTGGAAGTGGGGGTGACCGTCTGATCGCCCGCAGCCGTCGGAGCATAGCAGCTAAATGACTTGCCAGTCATTTATGGAAGGTCGTCCGACTCAGTGCCGCACTGAATTCGCGACAGCCTGGCGGTGCAGGCATGATTCGGACGGCCGTTGCGTCCAGCGCCGGCACCGAACCGCCTCATTTCATGCGCCCGATCCACATCGCCCGACTGCTGCTGCTCGCTTTCCTGTGGGGTGGCGCCTACCTCTTCATGCGGTCGGCTGCACCAGCCTTCGGGCCGTTTCCGATGGTGTTTCTGCGCATGGCGATGGGCAGCCTTCTCGTGCTGCTGCCGCTGACCCTGTGGCGCACCGGTCTGGGTCCGATGCGCGAACACTGGCGCGGTGTGCTGGTCTTCGGTGGTGCCTTTACCGCGGTCCCGTTTCTTGGGCTGGGCTTTTCTGCCCTGTCGATCTCGGCCGGCATGCTTGCGGTGCTGCAATCGACCGCGCCGCTTTTTTCGGCAATCGTCGCGCACCTTTGGCTGCGCGACCGCATCACCCCAATGCGTGCGCTCGGTCTGATGGTGGGATTTGCAGGGGTCACCGTTCTGGTCTGGGACAAGGTCGGCGCCTCCGAGGGGGCCACGCTCGCCATCCTGATCACGATCGCGGTCACGGTGCTCTGGGGGGTCTCCTCCAATTACGCGAAGGTGAAACTGACCGGCCTTGATCCACTGTCGCTGGCCACCGGCAGCATCACGGTGGCGGCGATCATTGCCGCGCCCTTTGCCCTGATGACCTGGCCTGCTCAGGATCTGGGTCTGGTTGCCTGGCTGGAGGTGATCTTCATGGGGATCGCCTCGTCGGGTTTCGGCTTCATTCTCTACTTCGGTCTGTTGCGCGATATCGGACCGGTGCGCGCGATCTCGGTCACCTTTCTGAACCCGATCGTCGCGATGGGCTCAGCGGCGATCTATCTGGGTGAGCCGATCACCTTGCGGATGGTGATCGGATGCGCCATCGTGCTGACCGGCACCGCGCTGACGCTCGGTTTTTTTCCGCGTCGATTATGACGCCACTCTTATCACCATGACTTCAATGACCTCAATGACCAATCCCTCGATCGAACAGGCCCAGTTCGGGCCGGTCACGGTCTGTTTCGGCGAAAAGCACGGCAAATACCCGGACGGCAACCAGCTGATCGTCACCGGCAGCGATACGCGCGCGGTCTTCGATACGCCCAAGGTCGCCAACCATATCGGCCCGCTCTTTGACGATGCCGATGTGGTGATCATGGGTCATGTGCACGAAGACCATATGGCCGGGCTGCATCGGCTGCCGGGCGTGCCGGTCCATGTCCATGAGGCCGATCTCGAGGCCGCCCGCAGCTGGGAGGGGTTGTCGCGCCACTACGGTTATCCGCAGGCGGTGCTCGATGGTTTTCGGGCCAAGATCGAACGCGATTTCTGGTATGCGCCAAGGCCTGATGCCATTGGCTATCGCGACGGCGCCACCTTTGACCTCGGTGGTCTGAGCGTGCGCGCCATCCATATGCCGGGTCACACCGCCGGTCACTGCGTTCTGATGGTCGAGCCGCACGGCATCGCCTTCATCGGCGATATCGACCTCTCAAGCTTCGGCCCTTACTACGGCGACGCCACCTCCAATCTCGCGGACTTTCGCGCAACGCTCAAGGCGGTGGCCGAGCTGCCCGCCTCGGTCTGGATCACCTCGCATCACAAGGGCGCGATTACCTCGCGCACCGAGTTCGACACCTTGCTGGCAGCGTTCGAGGCCCGCATCGGCCAGCGCAGCGATCGGCTGCTCGAGATGATCGGTTCCGACACCCGCTCGCTCGACGAGCTGGTTGCCAAGCGCCTGCTCTATCCGACCAGCCTGACCGAGGGCTTCGTCGATTCGGTCGAGCGTCACACCATTGCCCAGCATCTGGACGAACTGCAGGCGCAGGGGCGTGTGCTCAGACTTGAGGATGGCCGCTATCGGGTCGCTGCCTGAGGTCGCTGCATGAGGTCGATCCTGTACGATCACCGCTTCTGTTGCTAGGGGTCCTGGCCGGCTGGTGCTGATCGCGCGAGCCGTCCGGGTGAGAGATACCCTCCGAACCTGATGCGGGTAATGCCGCCGAAGGGAAGCCGAGTCGGCCAGACGCGAGGTTCGCCACGCGCAAGCTGTCGATTCGATCGGAGCCCCAGCGACACCACGAGTGATTTCCGGGGAGTCCGCCATGAATGCACCGCTCGAATTTGCCGCCGCCACTGCCGCCGTCGATACTGCGGCAGTGGAGCCCTTGCCGCGATCGATGAAGCTCTACGTCGAAGGCTCGCGCCCCGATATTCGCGTGCCGATGCGCGCCATTTCGCAAGACGACACCTCGGCCTCGATGGGCGCCGAACCGAATCCGCCGGTCTTCGTCTATGACACCAGCGGCCCCTACACCGATCCGGCGGCCAATATCGACATCCGCAAGGGTCTGGCGCCGCTTCGCGCCGGCTGGATCAGCGAACGCGGTGATACCGACCTGATGGACGGGCCGAGTTCGCAATACGGCCGTGACCGACTGGCCGACACCCGCCTGGACGAACTGCGCTTTGACCTCACCCGAGCCCCTCGGCGTGCGCGGCCCGGTGCCAACGTCACCCAGATGCACTACGCCCGCCGCGGCATCATCACGCCCGAAATGGAGTTCATCGCGATTCGCGAAAACCTGCGTCGCGCCGAATACATCGCCTCGCTCAAGGCCGCCGGCCCGACCGGCGAGCGCATGGCCGAATTGCTCGGGCGCCAGCATCGCGGCGAGTCTTTCGGTGCTGAAATTCCGGCCGAGATCACGCCCGAGTTCGTGCGCAGCGAAGTGGCCCGCGGACGCGCCATCATTCCGGCCAACATCAATCACCCCGAAACCGAGCCGATGATCATCGGGCGCAATTTCCTGGTGAAGATCAACGCCAATATCGGCAATTCGGCGGTCAGCTCGTCGATCGGCGAAGAGGTTGAGAAGATGACCTGGTCGATCCGCTGGGGCGGCGATACCGTGATGGACCTCTCGACCGGCAAGCACATCCACGAGACCCGCGAATGGATCGTGCGCAATTCGCCGGTGCCGATCGGCACAGTCCCGATCTATCAGGCGCTTGAGAAGGTCAACGGCAAGGCGGAAGACCTGACCTGGGAGATCTTTCGCGACACGCTGATCGAGCAGGCCGAGCAGGGCGTCGATTACTTCACCATTCATGCCGGCGTGCGATTGCCCTTCATCCCGATGACCGCGCGTCGCATGACCGGCATCGTCTCGCGCGGCGGCAGCATCATGGCCAAGTGGTGCCTGGCCCACCACCGCGAGTCATTTCTCTACGAGCGATTCGAAGACATCTGCGAGATCATGAAGGCCTACGATGTGTCGTTTTCGCTTGGCGACGGGCTGCGCCCGGGGAGCATCTATGATGCCAACGACGAGGCGCAGCTCGCCGAGCTCAAGACCCTGGGCGAACTCACGCAGGTGGCCTGGAAGCACGATGTGCAGGTCATGATCGAGGGCCCCGGCCATGTGCCGATGCAGCTCATCAAGGAAAACATGGATCTGCAGCTGCGCGATTGCCATGAGGCGCCCTTCTACACCCTGGGGCCGCTGACCACCGACATCGCGCCCGGCTATGACCACATCACCAGTGCGATCGGTGCTGCGCAAATCGGCTGGTATGGCACCGCGATGCTCTGCTATGTGACGCCCAAGGAGCATCTCGGGCTGCCCAACAAGAAGGACGTCAAGGACGGCATCATGGCCTACAAGATTGCTGCACATGCGGCCGATCTGGCCAAGGGGCATCCGGGTGCGCAGATCCGGGACAACGCGCTGTCGAAGGCGCGCTTCGAGTTCCGGTGGGCCGACCAGTTCAATCTCGGTCTGGACCCCGACACCGCGAAAGATTTTCATGACGAGACCCTGCCCAAGGACTCGATGAAAACCGCGCATTTCTGTTCGATGTGCGGCCCGCATTTCTGCTCGATGAAGATCACCCAGGATGTGCGCGACTATGCCGAGAAGGCCGGTGTGAGCGCCGAAGCCGCGCTGCAGCAGGGCATGACCGAGAAGGCGATCGAGTTCGTGCGCAAGGGCAGCGAGCTCTACGGCAAGGTCTGAGCGCGCCCGGTTCAAGCCATGCCGTTGTCGGCGGGCATGCGGATTGCACTGTAGGAACGAGGGAAGGCCATCCGGCCTTCCCTCGACTTTTCAGGTGACCCTATGGACCAGCAAAAAGACCAGCAAAACGCCAACAAGCCGGGCGCTACGCCTGCCCAGAAACCGCAACAGGGGCAGGGCTCCCATGCGGGTGCTCAGCAGGGCACCGCAAAACCACAACAGGGTCAGGCAATGCCAGGCGGCAAGCCCGCCGCAGCCGATACCGCGAAACGACAAGATACGTCGGTTCGCCCGGCGCAGACCGACCGTCCAGGCTCGGGCTCCGGTTCGGGCTCGGGCGCATCACCGTCGCAAGGCAGCAATCGGAGCAGTGACGACATCGATGTCTGAATGCCCGGTTGAGTGTTTCCACTGAGCGCTGCCACACCAGCGCAAGCGGTGCAGTGCCGCCCCGGTTGCGGGGCGTGCTGCACCGCGCCATCAATCACCACGCCGATTCCGGGCATGCCGCAGGGCAAGCCGGCCGGCGTGGCCTGCGTCCAGCTTGGTGCCGAGCGTCAGTGCCTGATCTTCGGGCGCTCTGATCGTCCCGCGGTCTGCGCAAGCCTGCAGGCCTCGCACGAGATGTGTGGCGATTCGCCCACTGCCGCGTTCGCCTGGTTGACTGTGCTGGAGCACCGTACCCGACCGTGAGGGTTCGCCGATCACCGAGCAACTGATCGCTCACCGCCGTTACGCCGTCATGGCGGCGCCACGAAGCCGGCACAGAGTGCCGGAGTAAGATTGGGCGCATTGCTGCCCTCGCATTGCTGTCGCGCACTGCCCTCTTTCTGGCCCTCCAATGAAACTGCGATCCCTGATCAGTCTGCTGCTGATCGCTGCCGTGCTTGCCGGTGGCGCATGGTGGTGGTTCAACAAACGCGCGGCGGGCGACCAGCCCCAGTTGCGCACCGCCAAGGTCGAGCGCGGCACCCTCACCGCGACCGTGGCCGCCTCAGGCACGCTTGCAGCCACCGTGCAGGTGCAGGTGAGCTCCCAGGTGTCGGGTCAGATCCGCGAAGTGCTCGCCGACTTCAATGCCGAGGTGAAAAAGGGTCAGGTGATCGCCCGGATCGACCCGGAGACCTTCGAGTACCGCGTGCGTCAGGCCCAGGCCGATGTCGATGCGGCCAAGGCGCAGGTGGGCGTGCAGCAGGCCACACTCGCGTCGCGTCGCGCCGATCTGTCGCGGGCCACGATCAATCTCGAAGAGGCCAAGCGTGATCTCGACCGCAAGAACGAACTGGTCGAGCGCAACTTCATTTCGCCGGCCGAGCGTGACAAGGCAAGGTCGGTCTATCGCGCGCTCGAGCAGGATGTGGTCACCGCCAATGCCCAGATCGACCTGGCGCAGGCGCTGCTGCGCAACGCCGGCTCGACCGTCCAGCAGCGCGAGGCGCTGCTCTCATCGGCAAGGGTCGATCTTGGTCGGACCGTCATTCGCGCACCGGTCAACGGCGTCGTCATCAAGCGTTCGATCGAACCGGGTCAGACCGTGGCCGTCAGTCTTGCAGCGCCCGAGCTGTTTCTGATCGCCCAGAACCTGCGTGACATGCAGGTCGAGGTGTCGATCGACGAGGCCGAGGTCAGTCGTCTGCGCGTTGGTCAGAAGACCACCTTCACCGTCGATGCCTTTCCGGGTCGAACCTTTTCCGGACTGGTGGTCCAGGTCCGCAAGGCGGCGCTCAATGTCCAGAACGTCATCACCTATACCGCAGTGGTGTCGGCCGACAATGAGTCGCTGGTGCTGCTGCCGGGCATGACCGCCAATGTGCGGGTGATCACCGATGTGCGCGAGAAGGTGCTCAAGGTGCCGAATGCCGCGCTGCGCTTCAAGCCGCCGGGCGTGACCGAGCCCGCCAAATCGGCGTCGGCTGCCGGGACGGGGCTCGCCAGCACGACCCTGCAGGCAGCGCTCGACCTGGTGCTGACCCCCGCGCAGGCGCAAGGTCAGGGTGGCGGCATCCAGGCTTATCGCGAGAGGCTCGAGCGTGAGCTGGCGCTGACCGATGCGCAGAAGGCGTCGGTCGAGGCAATCTTCCTGTCGATGCGCGAGCGCTATGCCGGTGTACGCGATGCCCCGCAGGAAGAGCGCGCCGCGCTGGGCGAAAAGCTGCGCAATGACATGCGCCGTCGGGTCAATGAGGTGCTCGATCCGGCGCAGCGCAAGACCTTTGCGTCGATCAATGCCGAGGTCGATGCTCGGCGCGCCGCGATGCAGGCGGGTGGGGGCACAAGCTCTGGAGCGGCCCCGGGGGCAGCCGCAGCCTCAAGCACGAATGCTCCTGCGGCAACACCGGGTGCGTCTGCAAGCAGTGCCGTGGCAAGTGCCGGTGCTTCGGCCGCCGCTGCATCGGCACCTGCCGCTGCTGTAGCCGCCAAGTCACCATCAACATCATCGTCATCGGCATCGTCAGCAAGCGCGGGCGGCGGTGCAGGGCAGGGCGGTCCGGGTGCTCAGTTGCGCGCCTTTCGCGAGCGTCTCGAGCGTGACCTGGCCCTGACCGATTCACAGCGCACCCAGCTCGATGGCATTTTTACCGGTATGCGCGAGCGATTTCTTGCCGTCCGGGAGGCGCCCGAGTCGGAGCGCGCCAAGCTGTCCGAGGCCAATCGCGCCGAGATGCGTGCCCGAATCAACGACATCCTCGACGACAGTCAAAAGGAAAAATATGCCGAAATTCTGGTCGAGCTGAGCGGGCGCACCGTCTCGCGCGGTCGGGTCTTCGTGCCCGGACCCGATGGCAAACCGGTGGCGGTTGAACTGCGCCTGGGTCTGTCCGATGGCTCGACCACCGAAGTGATTGCCATCCTCAATGGTGCGAGCCTGGCTGAAGGCGATCTGGTCTATGTCGGCATCGTCGGTGGCGCCAGTACGCCCGGCCCGGCCAGCCCGCCGCGACCCGCCGGACCCAGGCTCTAGACCGCCATGACGATCGCTGCCACCGCCGGTGATGCCGCTTCTGTTGATGCGGCAGGCCTTGAGCCGCTGATCCGCTGCGAGTCGCTTGCCAAGCGCTACGAGGTGGGCGGCGGCACGGTGCATGCCCTGCGCGAACTCAGTCTCGTGGTGATGCCGGGCGAATTCGTTGCGGTGATGGGACCCAGCGGCTCTGGCAAGTCGACCTTCATGAATCTGGTCGGCTGCCTCGATCAGCCCACCAGCGGGCGCTACTGGCTGGGCGGCGAAGCGGTCGATTCGCTCAATCGCGATGCGCTGGCGGCCATCCGCAACCGGCGCATCGGTTTCGTCTTTCAGCAGTTCAATCTCCTGCCGCGAACCACGGCACTCGACAATGTCGAATTGCCCCTGCTTTATGCCGGCGCGCCCAGGACCGAGCGTCATGCCCGCGCCCTGCGGCGGCTCGAGCAAGTCGGCCTTGGCGAGCGCATCGATCATCATCCGGCGCAGCTGTCGGGCGGCCAGCAGCAACGGGTAGCGATTGCGCGTGCGCTGGTCAACGACCCTTCGCTCATCCTTGCTGACGAGCCGACCGGCGCCCTCGACTCGCGCACCAGCATCGAGGTCATGGCGCTGCTGCAGTCGCTCAACCGCGAGGGCATCACGATCGTGCTGGTGACCCACGAGGCCGATGTCGCGGCGTTTGCATCGCGCATCATCAGTTTTCGCGACGGCCGGGTGGTGCGCGATATTGCCAATCCGCCGCTCGACGCCGCGGCCGCCCTGGCCGCGCTCGAGCCGGTTTCGGATTGATTCCGGGCTGATTGCCGCCTGCCGCAGACGCACCGACCGACCCCCATGGACCTCCTCTCGACCTTTCGCATTGCCCTGCTCGCCCTGCGTACCAACGCCCTGCGCTCGGCGCTCACCATGCTGGGCATCATCATCGGGGTGGCTGCGGTGATCGCCATGATTGCAGTCGGCAAGGGTGCGCAATCCCGGGTCGAGGAGCAGGTGCGCAGCCTCGGTGCCAATGTGATGGTGGTCTTTCCCTCGTCGCAAAACAGCGGTGGCGTGCGCAGCGGCAGCGGCGGCGTCCAGACCCTCACCGAAGACGATGCCCGCGCGGTCGCCCTTGAAGTGCCCGAGGTGATGTTTGCAGCGCCCACCCATCGTGCCTCGGGGCAGGTGGTCTACGGCAATCAGAACTGGTTTGCCGCGGTTTACGGGGTCAACAACGACTTTTTCGAAGTGCGCGAATGGCCGCTGGTGGCCGGACGGCCCTTTGAGGCGGGCGAGCTCGCCAGCTCGGGCAAGGTGATCATCCTGGGCCAGACGGTGGCGCGTCAGCTTTTCGGTGAAGACACGCCTTTCGACGACATGATCGATCGCGTGGTCAGGCTGCGAAAGGTGCCGCTCACGGTCATCGGTGTCGCCGAGCGCAAGGGTCAGAGCGCGGTCGGCCAGGATCAGGACGATTCGGTCTTCGTGCCGCTGTCGACCGCGCGCACCCGGCTCTTCGGTGTGGTGCAGGGCAAGCTTCGCCGCATCAATTCAATCTGGATCAAGGTCTCGCCCGGACAGGACATGAAGTCGGCCGAAGACGGCACCCGCACTCTGCTGCGCCAGCGCCATCGCCTGGCCGCGGGTCAGGAAGACGACTTCACGCTGCGTAACCTCACCGAGGTCATGCAGGCCCAGGAGGCGGCCAGCCGCGCCATGACCGCGCTGCTGGCCGCGATCGCCTCGGTCAGCCTGCTGGTCGGTGGCATCGGCATCATGAACATCATGCTGGTGTCGGTCACCGAGCGTACCCGCGAGATCGGCCTGCGCATGGCGGTCGGTGCGCGCGGCAACGACATCCTGTCGCAGTTTCTGGTC
>CANKWX010000099.1 GCA_947487165.1 Burkholderiales bacterium | reverse complement strand
TGGTGGCGGGGCGGATTCTCGACGACTCCAATGCCGCCGTGCAGGCGGCGATCGCCTGGCTTCTCGTGCAGGAAGGACTGACGGTTCACGACCTGACGGTCCGCTTCGTCGATCGGACCGGCGCGCTCGCGTCGCGACAGCTCGAGGGTGTCGATCTCGAGCTTCGCAACCGTGGTCTGCATCATCAGGTGCTCGCGTTACTGCAGCGTCCGGCCGGCGGGCTCGAGGGCTTGCGGGCGGTGCTCGATTTCCGGCGACCGGATCATGCGCCGGCCGGTGACTGGAGTCGCTGGCAGGGCGACGCCTATCTGGCGCTCACCGGCCTGGCGCTCGGGTCATTCGATGCGATTGCCGTGGCGTTGAGTGCCGTCCTGCCAAAGGCTTTTGCCAGCGCGAACGGACTGATCGATCAGCTCGCCTGGGCGGGTTTCGACAAGGGTGCCCTGACCGAGGCGAGTGCCAAGCTGCAGGCGAGTCGGATTTCGGTCGACCTTGATGCGGCGCATCTGTCCCTGCGGTCACTGAACGCCGAGGCGCAGGTCTTGCGGCGTGCCGACGGCGGCTATCAGCTGCGGTTCGCGCAACTGTCGGCGACCGACGATCGGGGGTTCTCGATCGCGACATCGGACGATGCCGACATCGCGCTCGATGCGCAGGGTCGTGTGCAGGCCGCGCGTGCCCTGCTTGCCCCGATCGACGCCGGTGCTGCGCTCGAGGCGATTCGGCGCCAGGCGCTGGCCCCGCCGCTGGCACAGCGTCTGCGTCCCTGGCAAGTGGCGGGCAGCCTGCGCGACCTCGACCTGCGATGGGGTGCCCGACCCGATGGCTCATCGGGCCTCGAAGCCGGGGCGAGCTTCGAGGCGCTGGCGCTTCGGCGTCGTGGCGCTGGGTCAGGTGCCGATCAGCGTGGCGCCGATGCTCCGGGCTTTTCGAGACTGTCCGGCTCGCTGCGGGTGTCCCCCGAGGGCGGCAAGGTGTTGCTGCAAAGTCGCGATGCCACTGTCTACGCCCCGGCAGCGATGGCACTGGCGCCGATCGACTTTGATCGGCTCGAGGGCGAGTTCGGTTGGACCCGGTTGATTCAGGGGGGCAGACCGGCGATGATCGTCTCGGTGCCTGGCCTGCGGTTCTCGAATGCCGATGCCGCTGGCGAGCTTCGAGCCGACTGGCGCGAGCAGCCGCGTGGACCGGGGCGGCTGGTCATGTCCGGAATGCTCGATCACCTCGATGCCCGCAAAGTGGCGCGCTACCTGCCCCGGCCATTGCCCGAAAGCCTGCGCAGCTGGCTTCGCGACGCCATGCTCGGTGGTCGCGCCGAGCAGGTCGGCTTTGCGCTCGACGGCGATCTGCGTGACTTTCCGTTTCGCCAGCCTGAGCAGGGGCATTTCCGTGTCGCCGGACGACTCAGCGATGTGACCCTGGCTTTCCTGCCCGACTGGCCATCGATCGACCAGATCAATGCGAATCTGACGATCGATCGGGTGGCGGTTCTGATCGATGCGCAATCCGGTCGGATGGGCAAGGTGCGTTTGTCGGATGTCAGTACCCGCATCAGCGACTACAGCGCGGCGGTGGTGAAGATCGACGGGCGGGCGCTCGGCGCAGCCCGCGACATGCTCGGCGTGATCGAGGCCAGTCCGATCGCCTCCGGCCTTCCCGCTTCGGCGCGCAATCTTGAGGTCGGTGGCAATGCGGTGCTCGACCTGAGTCTGAGCGTACCGCTTGTCGACGCCGACCGGACCACGCTTGCCGGCCATCTCGAACTGCCTGGTAACGACATCGTTTTCGATGACACCCTGACCGAGTTCGAGGGTCTGCGTGGCAGCCTTAGCTTCAATGAACGATCACTCGAGCAGGCCGATCTGCGCGCAAGCTTTCTTGGCGGACCGATCCGGATTCAGGCGCACAGTCCCCAGGCGGGGCGCATCCTGGTCGAAGCAAGCGGAAGCATCGATGCCGCTGGCATGCGGCAGGTGCTCGACAATGCGCTGACCCAGCGGATCGAAGGCGGGACCGCCTATCGCGCCACGCTCGACATCGGGTCGCAGGGGTCGATCCTGCAGCTCGATTCTGACCTGGCAGGCGTGGTCAGCAGCCTGCCTGCCCCCTTTGCCAAGCGGGCCGACGAGGTCTGGCCGCTTCGCCTCGAATCGCGGCCGACGCAGGCGCCGACTCAGACGCCGACTCAGGCGGGCCACTCATCGAAGCTCGACTCACTGGGCGATCACATTGACCTCAGGCTGGGCAAGGCGGTGACCATCAGTGTCGAGCGTGAACACGACACGGCCAGTGGTCGGATGATGATCCGTCGCGGGGGCGTCGGGATCGGCGCCGAGCCGGTCCTTCGCGACACCGGCCTGTCGGTGCTTGTGCGCAGCAGCGAACTCGATCTCGATGCCTGGCGAAACCTGCTCTCCGACAGTGAGCTCGATCGGATGCGAAAGATCAGCGAAGGCAGCTTCCAGTCGGGCATGTCGATCGTGCCCGAGTTCGTGTCGCTGGTGGTCGACAATCTGCGCATCGGTGGTCAGCGCCTTCATGACGTGGTCTTCGGCGCTTCGCGACAGGCCGAGCGCTGGCAGGCCAATATCGCTTCGCGCGAAGTCGAGGGTCACCTTGCCTGGATCGACCCGGTCGCCGGCCAGCGAACCGGCACCATCGAGGGTCAACTCGACAGGCTGATCCTGCCGCACTCGCGTGAATCCGAGGTCGAGTCGGCGCTGTCGGTCACCTCGGCGATGCTGCCCGGGCTGAAGCTGGTGGTAAACGACCTGATGCTGGGCGACGTGCCGCTGGGCCGGGTCGGCCTTGATGCGACCAATCGCGGCACGGCGGCCAGGCCGGTCTGGGACATCGATCGACTCACACTCGACAACAGCGACGCGCGGCTCACAGGTCGCGGCACCTGGGCGATGACCCCCCCGGGGACCACGGCAACCGTCCCGGACGATGCGGGACGCGGCACGACGCTCGACTTTTCGCTCGAGATTATCGACGCCGGGAAACTGCTGACCCGCGTTGGCGTCAAGGACGCCCTCAAGGGCGGCAGCGGCACCTTTGGCGGCAGGGTCCAGTGGCGGGGCTCGCCCTTTGACATCGATGTTCGGTCACTGTCGGGTGACCTGCAGCTCAACCTGGGAGAGGGCGCGTTCCTGCGGGTCGACCCCGGGATGGCCAAGCTGATCGGCGTCCTCAGTCTGAGTGCCCTGCCCAAGCGCCTGTCGGGCGATTTTCGCGATGTCTTTGGCGATGGGTTTGCCTTCGACACGATCAGGGGCGGCGTCGAGATCGACCAGGGTATCGCCCGGACTGATGACTTGACCATGCGCGGCAGTCAGGCCGTCGTGACCCTGCGTGGTGAGGCCGACCTGAATCGGGAAACCCAGCGGCTTCGAGTCGAAGTGCTTCCCGAGGTCAATGCCGGACTGGCGGCGGTCGCGGTGGGTGCCATGATCAACCCTGTCGTGGGTCTGGGCACGTTTGCCGCGCAGTACGTGCTGCGCGGGCCGCTGCAGCAGGCGCTTGCTGTCGATGTCGACATCAACGGCAGCTGGGCCGACCCCGAAGTTCGAGAAAGAAGCCGTCGCGCTGCCGACAACCCCGCCCGGGACCCCTTGCAATAATCTGCCATTCAGCCGGAGATCCGCATGACTGCCGCCGCTACACCCCCCAGCCTCCCGATCGCAGCGATTCAGATGGTCTCGGCCGCCACGGTCGACGCCAATCTCGAGACCGCTGCCAGGCTGATCCGCCAGGCCGCCGCGGGCGGCGCGCGGCTGGTCGTGCTGCCCGAATTCTTCTGCCTCCTCGGGCGCAAGGACACCGACAAGGTCGATATCCGCGAGCCGGCCAATGACGGTCCGATCCAGCGCTTTCTGAGCGATGTGGCCTGCGAGGCCGGGGTCTGGCTGATCGGCGGCACGGTTCCGATCGCCTCGCGCGAGCCGCGCCGAATCTTGAACACCTGTCTGATGCATCGTCCCGACGGCACGCTCGCGGCCCGTTACGACAAGATCCATCTCTTCGGTTTTCGTCGGGGTGAAGACCGCTTCGATGAGTCGGCCACGATCATGCCGGGCCGCACGCCGGTGGTCTGCGATCTGGTCGAGGCGCAGGCCTCATGGCGCATCGGCCTGTCGGTCTGCTACGACCTGCGCTTTCCCGAGTATTACCGGGCGCTCGGCACGGTCGATCTGATCGTCGTGCCTTCGGCCTTCACCTATGTCACCGGCCAGGCGCACTGGGAAATCCTGCTGCGAGCGCGAGCGATCGAAAACCAGTGCTACGTACTGGCCCCGGCGCAGGGTGGCCGACATGAAAACGGCCGACGCACCTGGGGTGACACCATGCTGATCGACCCCTGGGGCGAGGTGCTGGCCCGGCTGCCCGAAGGCGAAGGCGTGGTGGCCGGCACCCTGTCGGCAGCGCGCATCGCCGAGGTGCGCTCGCAGCTGCCGGCGCTGGCCCACCGTACGCTGTAATCCGGACCCTGTTCGCTCGCCAGGCACCGCCACCGCAAACCCCTTGCAGGCCACCCGCCTGCGTTAGACTGCGTACCATGAATACCGTCGCCGACCCCGCCTTCAGCCGCCTCGCACAGGCCCGCAGCCTGCTGCTCGAGCCCTATGATCTCGACGAGTCCTGCCTGTCGCAGGCGCTCGGCGAAGTGTTCCGCCACCGGGTCGACTATGCCGACCTCTACTTTCAGTACACCCGCAGCGAGGGCTGGAGCCTCGATGAGGGCATCGTGAAATCAGGCAGCTTCTCGATCGACCAGGGCGTCGGCGTGCGGGCGGTGTCGGGCGACAAGACCGCCTTTGCCTATTCCGACGCGATCGGCATCGATGCGCTGCTGTCGGCGGCGCGTGCCACCCGCACGATTGCCCGCAGCGGGTCGGGCCGGATCAAGGTGGCTTCACAGATGGCCCCGGTATCCGGGCGCAAGCTCTATGGCGCGGCCGATCCGATTACCTCGCTCGATGCCGCGGCCAAGGTCGATCTCCTGCATCGCGTCGAGAAACTCGCCCGCGCCAAAGATCCTCGGGTCGTGCAGGTGATGGCGGGTCTGGCGGCCGAATGGGATGTGGTGCTGGTGGCCCGTTCCGATGGCGTCATCGCGGCCGATGTCCGTCCGCTGGTACGTGTCTCGGTGACCGTGATCGCCGAGAGCGGCGGGCGTCGCGAGCAGGGCAGCAGTGGCGGCGGCGGTCGATTCGACTTTGCCTATTTCACCGATGCCATGCTCGAGCGCTATGTCGATCAGGCGGTGCATGCCGCCCTGACCAACCTCGAATCGCGGCCTGCGCCCGGTGGTGTCATGACCGTCGTGCTTGGCCCGGGCTGGCCAGGCGTCCTGTTGCATGAGGCGATCGGTCATGGGCTTGAAGGTGACTTCAATCGCAAGGGCTCATCGGCCTTTGCCGGGCGGCTCGGCGAGCGCGTGGCCGCCCCCGGTGTGACGGTGGTCGACGACGGCACCATCGCCGATCGGCGCGGCTCGCTCAACATCGATGACGAAGGCAATGCCTCGCAACGCAATGTGCTGATCGAAGACGGCATCCTTAAAGCCTATCTCCAGGACAGCCTGAACGCGCGTCTGATGAAGGTGCCGGTCACCGGCAACGGTCGTCGCGAGTCTTATGCCCATCTGCCGATGCCGCGCATGACCAACACCTACATGCTCGGTGGCGATCGCGACCCTCAGGAGATCATCGCCTCGATCGAGCGTGGTCTTTATGCGGTCAATTTCGGTGGCGGTCAGGTCGATATCACCAACGGCAAGTTCGTGTTTTCGGCGAGTGAGGCCTACTGGGTCGAAAACGGCAAGGTCCAGTATCCGGTCAAGGGCGCGACCATCATCGGCAACGGCCCGGACGCACTCACCCGGGTCACCATGATCGGCAACGATATGAGTCTGGACAGCGGCGTGGGTGTCTGCGGCAAGGATGGCCAGAGCGTGCCAGTCGGTGTCGGTCAGCCCACCTTGCGCATCGAGGGCCTCACGGTTGGCGGCACTGCCTGAGCGCGTTGCTCATCGGGTGTCCGCTGCCTTGGCTGCTCGCGCCAGTTGCTTGCCGTGAAATTCGATTTTCTCGTCATCGGTGCCGGTATTGCCGGCGCATCAACCGCGTTTTTTCTCGCTCCGCACGGTCGCACGCTCGTCATCGAGCGTGAATCACAACCCGGTTTTCACAGCACCGGCCGCTCGGCGGCGCTGTTCTCCGAGACCTATGGCACGCCGCAGGTCAGGGCGCTGTCACGCGCCAGTCGCCCCTTTTTCGAAGCCTGGCAGCAAGGCTTTTCGCAGGTCCCGATCCTGTCGCCGCGCGGCGCCCTGATGGTTGGCACACCCGGCAGCGATGCCCTGCTGGAGACCGAACTTGCTGCCATGCGACGCATCACGCCCGAGGTCAGTCGCCTCGAGGCGGCCGATGTGCTGGCGCGAGTGCCGGTGTTGCGCGAATCGACCACCGGCGCTGCCATCCTCGAGCCCGATGCCTGCGACATCGATGTGCATGCGCTGCATCAGGGGTTCTTGCGTGGGCTGCGCGCACGCGGCGGCGAGGTGATTTGCGATGCGCCGGTCGACGCGATCGCGCGAAGCGCAGGCGGATGGACGGTGCGCAGCGGCAATCGAAGCTGGCAGGCCGCCGTGCTGGTCAATGCGGCCGGTGCCTGGGCCGACCGGGTGGCGATCATGGCGGGTATACGCCCGATCGGGCTGCAGCCCAAACGGCGCACGGCCTTTACCTTCGCGCCGCCCCCGGGGCTCGACACACGACACTGGCCGGCGGTGATTGCGCTCGACGAGAGCTGGTATTTCAAGCCCGATGCCGGCGTGCTGCTGGGCTCGCCCGCCAATGCCGACCCGGTCGATCCGCACGATGTGCAGGCCGAGGAACTCGATGTGGCCACCGCGATCCACCGGATCGAGTCGGCCAGCAGCCTCACGATCCGTCGGCCGATCCGCATCTGGGCCGGCCTGCGATCCTTCGTTGCCGATGGCGATCTGGTGGGCGGCCCCGCGCCCGATGACCCGGCCTTCTGCTGGGTCGCGGCGCAGGGCGGCTATGGCATCCAGACCAGTGCGGCCATGGGCGAGGCCTGCGCGGCGCTGGCGCGCGGCGCGCCGATGCCCGATCATCTGGCCAGCCACGGCATTCACGCAGCGATGCTCTCGGCGGCCCGCTTCGACCATCACCTCCTTGAGCCGCGAGAATCCGAATGAGAGTCTTCAGCGCCACACTCGCCACCGAGACCAATACCTTCGCGCCCCTGCCCACCGGTATGGCCGCCTTTCGCGATCGCGGCTATTTTCCTGCCGGTGAGCATCCCGACGAACCGCAGCTCTTTACCGGTCCGCTATGGGCTGCCCGCCTGCGCGCGAAGGCGCTGGGTCTGACCCTCGTCGAAGGCATGGTGGCCAGCGCGATGCCGGCCGGCATCACCACCCGGGCTGCGCACGAAGCCTTGCGCGCCGAACTGCTCGATGACCTGCGCGCCGCCATGCCGGTCGACATCGTTTTGCTTGGTCTGCACGGGGCGATGGTGGCCGACGGCTGTGATGATTGCGAAGGCGATCTGCTGGCGCGGGTGCGCGAGATCGTCGGGCCGGATGTCGTGATCGGTGCCGAACTCGATCCGCATACCCATCTCACCGCTGCCATGGTGCGCCATGCCGATCTGCTGCTGGCGTTTCGCGAGTATCCGCATACCGATGCGATCGAGCGCGGACTCGAACTGGTCGATCTGTGCGTGGCGACCGCTCGCCGCGAGATCCGCCCGGTTGCGGCCGTCTTCGACTGCGAGACCATTCGCGTCATTCGCACACCGATCGAGCCGGCCCGCGGATTCGTCGATCGTTGCCGCGCGCTCGAAGGGCAGGGCGGCATCGTCTCGATCTCTGCCATCCATGGATTTCCGTGGGGTGATGTCGCTGACCTCGGCACCAAACTGATCGTCTATGCCGATGGCGATGCGGCACTTGCCCGCAAAACGGCCGATCGGCTCGGCAGCGAGTTGCGCGCGCTGTGCGATGCCACGCGCACCCGCGGCCTGAGCCTCGATCAGGCGATCGATGAGGCGATCGCCTCGCCCGCCTTTCCGGTGGTGATTGCCGATGGCGCCGACAACGCCGGGGGCGGTGCGCCCAGCGACGCCACCTTCATGCTCCGGCGTCTGGTCGAGCGCGCCATCGACCGCGCCATCATCGGCCCGCTCTGGGACCCGATCGCCGTCGCCCTGGCCTTCGATGCCGGCGAAGGCGCGATGCTGCCGCTTCGCATCGGCGGCAAGATCGGCCCGGTGTCGGGTGCGCCGCTCGATGCAGTCGTGAAGGTTGTCGCGCTGCGCCGCGATGCGGCCATGACCGGCCTGTCGGGCACTCGCGAGCCGATGGGCGATGCTGCGCTGGTGTCAATCGGTGGCGTCGAGGTGGTGCTCAACAGCCGCCGCACCCAGGGGTTTTCCACCGACATGTTCACGCAGTTTGGGGTTGATCTGGCGCAGCGGCGCGTCGTTGTGACCAAGTCGTCGCAGCACTTTTTCGAGTCGTTCTCGAAGGTGGCCGCCCGGGTGATCTATGCCGATGGCCCGGGGACGCTGACCAGTGATCTCACCACCCTGCCCTATGTGAAGGCGCGCCGCGCGGTGGTCGAGTCGTTCTGAACGGGCGAGCCGCGAACTTGCGGCAGATCACTGAAGCGGCTAGAGTCAGCCACATGAAGCGCTCCTGCCGATTTTATGCGTACTGGCTGCACGATGGCTTTCCGGCCTTTGGCGGGATCAGTCGGGAACGCGTTCAAGCTTAAGCAAGCGCCCTGCGATCACAACCGCCAGCCTGAAAAGCCTGGCGGTTTTTGTTTTCAGGGCTCGTCACCGATTCGAGAGTTCCGTTCAACCCGTTCTGTTGCCGCACCGAGGTTTTCATGACTGCCAAGCACGCTACCGATGACGTCAGGATCCGCGAAATGAAGGAGTTGTCACCGCCCGCGCATCTGCTGCGCGAATTTCCGCTTCGCGCCGAGCCTGCCCAACTGATCTATGAGTCGCGGCAGGCCATCCACCGCATCCTTCATGGCATGGATGACCGCTTGCTGGTGATCGTCGGGCCGTGCTCGATCCATGATCCGGTGGCGGCGCTCGAATATGCACGCCTGCTGGTGACCGAGCGCGAGCGCCTGAAAGACCGTCTCGAGATTGTGATGCGGGTCTACTTCGAAAAGCCCCGCACGACCGTCGGATGGAAAGGGCTGATCAATGACCCCGGGCTCGATGGCAGCTTCGACATCAACCGCGGTCTGCGCATTGCGCGCGAGATGCTGATCCAGATCAACGAACTCGGCCTGCCTGCCGGCAGCGAGTTCCTCGACATGATCACGCCCCAGTACATCGCCGATCTGATCGCCTGGGGCGCGATCGGCGCGCGCACCACCGAGTCGCAGGTGCATCGCGAACTGGCCTCGGGCATGTCGTGCCCAATCGGGTTCAAGAACGGCACCGACGGCAACGTCCGGATCGCGCTCGACGCGATCAAGGCAGCCTCGCAGCCGCATCACTTCCTGTCGGTGACCAAGGCCGGGCATTCGGCGATCGTCTCGACCAACGGCAATGAGGATTGCCACATCATCCTGCGCGGCGGCGCGGCGCCCAATTACGATAACGCCAGTGTCGAGGCGGCCTGCCGCGAAGCCGGCAAGACCGCGCAGGCATGCCGTCTGATGATCGATGCGAGCCATGGCAACAGCCAGAAAAAGCCGGAAAATCAGCT
>CANKWX010000098.1 GCA_947487165.1 Burkholderiales bacterium | reverse complement strand
AGAAAGATCGCAAAGCTCTCGCCCACGCCGCGTGAGATCGCGCTGATGACGGTGCACAGCATCAGCACGCCGAGTGCGGCACGATGGGCCGCGACCTGCGGATCGGCGACGTGGGACCCTGAAGCGGGAGCAGTCAAGGAGCGGTGACCGGCGCTAGCCGGCGGTTGATGTCAGCCTCGCATTATCGGGGGCAAGCAGACTGTCGGCGTCATTCGAATACCGCTTTTCGACTTAGGACGAAGGTGCCGGGGTCTGTGTGTCTGCTGTGCTAGTTTGGCGCATCGGTTGGGATCCGCTGCGGCGTTGCGCCGCGCTGCCAACCACACCGAAAAACACAGAAGGACCTGCCCGATGCGATTCGAAGATGCCTTCGGACTCGAGATCTCGACCGACTCGCCCGCCGCACACGAAGCCTATCTCGATGCGGTCGAGCGCTTTTTGTGCGCACTGCCCGGCATGGAGGCCGCGGCGCAGCGCGCCATTGATGCCGACCCGCGCTGCGCGCTCGCTCATACCGTGCTCGCCCGTGCCCATCAGCTGCATGGCCGCAGCGCCGATGCCCGAGCGGCCATCGCCCGCGCGGTGCAGGCGGTGGCCGGGCAAAGCGAACGCGAGCGCAGCCATGTACACACCCTCGAACGCGTGGTCATGGGCGATGGCGCGGGCGCGATGGCCGCTGCCCGCTCGCACCTTCAGACCTGGCCGCGTGACTTCATGGTGATGGCGCCTTGCGCAGGCGTCTTCGGGCTGATCGGCTTTTCCGGGCTGGCCGGGCGCGAGCAAGCGCTCTATGACTTCATGGCGCAGTTCGATGCGAGCTGCTCGGGCGACTGGTGGTTCCAGGCCGCCCGGGCGTTTTCGCAATGCGAGGTCGGCCAGCTCGATGCCGCCCGCGGCAATGCCGAGCGGTCGCTGGCGCAGCGGCCCCGCAATGCCCACGGCGCGCACATCCGCACCCATGTCGACTACGAATGCGGCGACGATGCCGGCGGTCTGGCATGGCTGTCGCGCTGGCTCGAAGACTATCCGCAGGCCGGCGCGATGCATGGCCATCTGTCGTGGCACAGCGCGCTGTCGGCGCTCGAGCTCGGCGACGATGACACCGCGCGCAGGGTGTTCGACACGCAGGTCAAGCCGTATGCGGCCTGGGGGCCACCCCTCAATGTGCTCACCGACGCCAGCTCCTTTTTGCTGCGCGCCGAGATGCTCGGTGCACAGCGCCCGCTCGACGAGTGGCAGATGCTGGCCGGCTATGCGCGCGAGCAGTTCCCGAACCCTGGCCTGGCGTTTGTCGATGCGCATGCCGCACTCGCCTATGCGATGGCCGGCGACAGCGACGCGATGGCGCGCCTGATCGAGGGCGCGCGCGGGCCGGCCGCTGATGTGGTGATCGCCCTCGCTCGCGGCTTCGAGGCCTTTGCGCAGGGCCGTGACGCCCAGGCGCTCGAGCATCTGTGGCCGCTGATGGCGACCCACGAGCGACTCGGCGGCAGCCGCGCACAGCGCGACCTGATCGAGCAGACCGTGCTGGTGGCGCAGCGCCGGTCGGGGCGCGTCGGGCCTTGGACACGGCATCGGGTGCGGCCGCTGCCGGTGGGGCTGCGCTGACCGCAAGTCGCTCGCCATCGGACGCGGTTCGCCGTGCTAGCTTGGCAGTTCAGCCAACAGCCCGCACAGCGGCTGACGCTCACGCACACCAACCGGAGACCTGATGGATACCCTGCTGCCCCTTGCTGCAAGCGCCGCGCAACTGCTCAAAGACCGCAACGAAACCGTGTCGGTGGCAGAGTCCTCGGCCGGCGGCCTGATCGCGGCCTCGCTGCTCGCGATCCCAGGTGCTTCCGCCTATTTCAAGGCCGGCGCGGTGGTCTATACCCGGCCCGCGCGCCGAACGCTGATGGGCATGGCTGATGCCGACATGAAGGGCGTGCGCTCATCCTCCGAGCCCTATGCGCTGATGCTCGCCCGCACCGCGCGCGAGCGGCTGGACGCCGACTGGGGCCTGTCCGAGACCGGCGCAAGCGGACCGACCGGCAATGGCTATGGCGATGCCGCCGGCCACAGCTGCCTGGCGGTGAGCCACCGCAGCGGCTTCGAGGAGGTGATCACGGTCGAGACCGGCAGCACCGATCGCGTTGGCAATATGCGCGCCTTCTCGATGGCCGCTCTCTATTTGCTGCATGGCGCCCTGACGCGCAAGTGATCAGCCTCGACACCGGTGGCGAACTCACTTGAACTCGTAGGTGATGGCGATGTTGCCGGTCTGTTGCGTGCGGGCGCTGACAATCGGGCTGTTGGTGATGGCCGAGTCGAACCAGCGATATCGAAACTGCAACTGCAGGGCCCAGGCTCCGGCAATCGGGATGCTGGCCGCCAGGCCCACCAGCGGCACGACCGATGCACCAGGGCTGTAGGCGGCATAGCCGCTTGCCGCCGACTCGCCGGCGGTCACGCCATAGAGATAGTTCACATAGGCGCTGCTGCGGTATTCCAGACTGATCAGCGGATAGAAGGTCGCCCAGGCCGTTTCAAGCTTCGAACCCCAGGTCGCCTCGGCCAGCAGGCCGCCTGAGGTCACATCGTGCATTGCATACAGAAAGACGCCGCCGATCGGCGTGCGCTGAAAGGTGCCCACGCCGAGCGGAACCGGATTGCGGCGGTCGCTCAGGCCCTGCAAGGCAGCGGTGTCGGTGCGAAAGCCTTCGGTATTGACCCGCCCCACCAGTTCGAGATGACCCCAGCCTATTGCCAGCGTCTTGACGCCGAAGGTGTCGATGCGACCGAAGAAGCGGCCGTAGTCGCCGTAAACATAGGGCAGCAACAGGGTCGAGTTGTCCTGGCCCCTGACGACGCCGGTTTTCAGGAAGGCCGCGCCCCCGAGATCACCGACATAGTGATCGGGAAAGGCGGTCTGCGCCGCAGCCGAGTAGCTGGCGAAGGAGGCTGCCAAGGCAAGCGGCGCCGCGATCGCGGTCGGACCGGCCAGTCGAATGAAAGACAGCATGAGTCGGGATCCGAGGGAGTGACGTGCCGCGCACTCTACGATGATCGCGGCGCGCGCGCGACGCCGCGGGCCGGATTTCAGACGACCGCAGTTCAGAGCAGGGCCGGAAACCGGCCGAGCGCTTGCGCCAGGTCGTCGCGAAGATCGACGCATTCTTCGATGCCGACCGACAGGCGGATCAGCCCTTCGGCAATGCCCATCGAAGCCCGGCGCTCGGCACCCATCTCGTAAAAGATGGTGTGTGCCACCGGAATCGCCAGCGTGCGGTTATCGGACAGATGGCTCGAGAGAATCACCAGCCGCAGCGCATCCAGAAACGCAAAGGTGTCGATGTCGGGGCGCAGCTCGAAGCCGATCAGGCTGCCGTAGCGCCCGCCGAACAGCTCGGTAGCCCGCGCATGCTGGGCATGGCTGGGCAGACCGGGATAGTGCACGCGCGCCACCTGCGGCTGCGATTCGAGCCAGCGAGCCAGCGTGAGCGCATTGTCGTTGCTGCGCTCGATGCGCAGCGCGAGGGTCTCGGCGCCCACCGCGATGCGGTGCGCATCCTCGGCCCGCAGGGTGGCCCCGATGTCGCGCAGACCCTTCTTGCGGATCTGCTGCAGTCCCCAGACCCTGGGGTCGAGCTGCTTGTAGCTCTCGGCAATATTCGGATAGCCGCGCCAGTCGAAAAGGCCGGTATCGCTCACCGAGCCACCGAGCGCATTACCGTGACCGCCAATGCCCTTGGTGAGCGAGTGAATCACCAGCCCGGCCTTCACGTCGCTGGCGCGAAACAGATGCGGCGTGGTGAGCGTGCCGTCGACGGTGTAGAGCACGCCGCGCGATTCGCACAGCGCGCCGATGCCGGCAAGGTCGGCAACCTGCGTGCGCGGATTGGCGATGGTCTCGACAAACACCATGCGGGTGCTTGGCCGCAGTGCCGCGCGCACCTGCTCGACATCGGTGGCATCGACGAAGCTGATCTCGATGCCCATCCCAAGCAGCGTGTAAAAGAGCGAGCTGGTGTTGCCGAACAGGAACTGGCTTGACACCACATGATCGCCCGCGCGCAGCAGCGCGACCATCATGGCTGCAATCGCCGACATGCCGGTGGAAAACACCACGGTGCCGGCGGCACCCTCCATCATCGAGATCTTGGATTCGAGTGCTGCGCCGGTGGGGTTGCCCTGACGCGAATAGACATAGCCCGACTGGCGTCCCTGAAAGACGTCGGCCAGTGCCCGTGCATTCGGGTAGGCATAGGTCGCCGCCACATGGAGCGGCTTGTGAACGGCGTCGTGCTCGCTGCCGGCGAGCCGATCGGCGTGGAGGATGCGGGTACTGATCCCGGGTTTCACTTGAAAACGCGCCGCGAGGTGTGGGTGAAAAGGCTGAGACGGTGCACTGGCCGCCGGCGTCGAAATGACGCCAAGGATGCCTGCGCAGAACGTCGGAAAGAAAACTGGCGCGCCCGGCACGAATCGAACGTGCGACCCTTGGCTTCGGAGGCCAATACTCTATCCCCTGAGCTACGGGCGCGTGGTCGTCGATTGTAGCCTGTCGCAGCCTGATGCTGCAGCGCAAACATGCTTCCAGCTATACTTTGCCCTTTGCAACCGCCCGATGTGGCATGCGCGCCAGCGCCTCAGGAAAACCGCATGAGTGAGCATTCGAGCTTCATCAAGACCCCCGGCCAACTGATCACTGTCGTTGTCCTGTCGCTGGTCGTTCCGATCCTGGTGATCGTGCTGCTGGTGAGTTATGTCAATTCCGACAAGCGCACCGGAGCCGGCACTGATTCGATGACCCCCGAGGCGATCAGCGCCCGAATCAAACCGGTCGCCAATTTCGAATTGAAAGACGTCAACGCGCCGAAGGTGCTGCGCGCGGGCGAGACGGTCTACACCGCGCAGTGCGCGGCCTGCCATGCAGCCGGTATCGCCGGCGCGCCCAAGCTTGGCGATGTCGCTGCCTGGGCGCCGCGCATCAAGACCGGCTATGACGCGCTGCTCACTTCGGCCCTCAAGGGCAAGAACGCGATGGCGGCGCAGGGCGGCGGCGAATACGACGATACCGAGATCGGGCGGGCGGTGGTCTACATGACCAACAAGGCGGGCGCAACGTTTGCCGAGCCGCAGGCGCCTGCAGCACCCGTTGCTGCGGCACCCGCTGCGGCTGCGGCCTCGGCGCCTGTGCCGACTGCAGCACCTGCCGTCGCAGCGCCGTCGGCACCGATGGCAGCGGCAGCCGCCGCAGCACCCGTGGCGGTCGCGGCAGTTGCCGTCGCGGCGTCATCCGACGCCGGCAAGAAGCTCTATGACTCGAATTGCATGGCCTGCCATGCCGCCGGTGTGGCCGGTGCGCCCAAGTTTGGCGACAAAGCCGTCTGGGCACCGCGCATTGCCACTGGCATGGACACGCTCTACGCCTCCGCAATCAAGGGCAAGAACGCCATGCCGGCCAAAGGCGGCTCGGGCGCCAGCGACGACGACGTCAAAGCCGCGGTTCAATACATGGTGGCTGCCGCCAAGTAGGCCGCAGCGCTCCTTCGATACGCCAAGGCCGCGCTCTGACGCGGCCTTGCTGTTTCAGGGCCGTCGTTTCAGGACTTCAGCAATCCCTTGAGTGCCGCCAGACGCTGCTTGGCCGACTCGGTGCTCACCACCGCCGACGCGCCGCCCTGCGCATCGAGCTTCATCTCTTCAATGAATCGCGAAGGCAGTCGGGCGAGCGTGCTCTTGGCGCGCTTGCGGCTGCGACACCAGCTGATGGTCAGCGTGCGCTGAGCGCGGGTCACCGCCACATACATGAGGCGCCGCTCCTCCTCGATTCGCTGCTGCGGCGCATCGGCCTCCTCGCCCTCATCGCCATCGACCCGGGCATCGCCTGAATGCGGGATCAGTCCTTCTTCGCAGCCGGCGATAAAGACATGCGCAAACTCCAGACCCTTCGAGGCATGCACCGTGGTCAGGCGAACCGCGTCGGCATCGGCATCCTTGCCATCCAGACGCGACAGCAGTGCGATCGTCTGGGCGAGTTCGATCAGTGTCTTGCCGTCCTCCTCGCCGCGCTTGGCGATCCAGGCCACGAAATCGGTGACGCTCTGCCAGCGCTGGCTGGCCTGGCGTTCATCGCAGGTGGCCAGCAGGTGCTCGTGATAATCGATGGCCTTGAGCAGCTCCTCGAGCAGCTCGCCCGGCGGCTCTTTCTTGGCACGCCAGCCGATCCGGTTGACGAACTCGCCGAACTCGCGCAAAGGCCCGATCTGGCGCGCCGGCAGATGCGACTCGGCGCCGCTCTCGAAGAGCGCCGCGAACATCGAGCGCTGGCGCTGCGCGGCATAGTTGCCCAGCGCCTGCAGGGTCTGGGCGCCGATGCCGCGCTTGGGCGTGGTGATGGACCGGATGAAGGCCGGATCGTCATCGTCATTGGCCAGCAGGCGCAGCCAGGCGATCACATCGCGGATCTCGGCGCGCTCGAACCACGACTGCCCGCCCGACAGCACATAGGGGATCTTCTCCTTGCGCAGCGCCTGCTCGATGATCCGCGCCTGATGGTTGCCGCGATAGAGCACCGCATAGTCCGAGAACTTGCCGCGCCGCTCGAAGCGCAGTGACTGAAGGCGCATCGCGATCGACTCGGCCTCGGTCTCGTCGTCGTCCATCGGCACCACCCGCACCGGATCACCCACACCGAGCTCCGACCAGAGCCGCTTTTCATGCAGCTTGGGATTGTTGGCGATCAGCTGGTTCGCTGCGGTCAGGATGTTGCGGCTCGAGCGGTAGTTCTGTTCAAGCTTGATCACCTTGAGCTTCGGAAAATCGACCGTCAGGCGCCGCAGATTTTCAAGCGTCGCACCCCGCCAGCCATAGATCGACTGATCGTCGTCGCCAACCGCAGTGAACGCAGCACGCGGGCCGACCAGGCGCTTGAGCAGCTCGTATTGCGTGGCATTGGTGTCCTGGTATTCATCGACCAGCAGATAGCGCAGGCGGTTCTGCCAGCGTTCGGTCACCTCGGGCTGGGTACGCAGCATGTGCAGCGGCAGGCCGATCAGGTCGTCGAAGTCGACCGCCTGATAGCCCTTGAGGGTGGCGGCATAGTCGCGATAGGCGTGGGCCGCAGCATGCGCCTGGTTGTCGCGGGCCGAGGTGGCGGCCTCGTCGGGCTCGAGGCCGGCGTTCTTCCAGAGCGAGATCTGGCTTTGCACCGCGCGCGCCACCTTGCGGTCGGTGGTGCCCACCAGCTGCGCGATGATCGAGCCGGCATCATCGGCGTCCAGAATCGAAAACGCCTTTTTCAGGCCGATCGAGGCGCCGTCTTCGCGCAGCATCTGCACCCCGAGCGAATGGAAGGTCGAGACCAGCGGCCGATCGCTTTCACGCAGACTGACCATCTCCTTCAGACGCTCGGCCATCTCCTGGGCCGCCTTGTTGGTGAAGGTGATCGCGGCAATCGCCCGGGGTGTGACGCCGCTGTCGATCAGATGGACGATCTTGCGGGTGATCACCCGGGTCTTGCCGCTGCCGGCGCCGGCAATCACCAGGCAGGGCCCATCGAGATATCGGACAGCCTCGCGCTGCGCGTCATTGAGGGTGTCGATCATGGTCTCTCGTCAATTGGCATCGGATCAGATTTCAAGCGGATCGACGACCAGCTGCCAGCGGGTCGCATGACGTTGGGCATGCAGAGCAGCCAGCCAGGGGCCAAGCGCGGCATGCAGCGCCGGGCGCGACGCCGACTCGATCAGCATCTGCGCACGGGCCAGCCCCCGCATCTGGGCAAGCGGCATCGGTACCGGGTCGCAGACGGTGAGCGCGGCCAGCACGGCATCCGGAATCGGCGGCTCGGTGTCGGCCGACAGCAGCCGGTCTCGGGCATCAGCAAGAAAGGCGATGGTGTCATCGGCCGACCGGGCCTGCACGGTGAGCAGCGCCTGATGCACGAAGGGCGGCAGACTGGCCTGCTCGCGTTCGGTCAGCTGGTCAGCGGCGAAGCGATCAAAATCGTGGGCGGCCAGGGCGACGAACACCGGATGCTCAGGAAAGCGCGTCTGGATCAGCACCCGGCTGGCGGCATGATGGCGTCCGGCACGTCCGGCCACCTGCATCAGCGTGGCAAAGAGCCGCTCGGGCGCGCGAAAGTCGGCGGCAAACAGCGCCGCATCGGCATCGACCACCACCACCAGGGTAAGGCGCCGGAAGTCGTGGCCCTTGGCGAGCATCTGGGTGCCGACCAGCAGATCGACCTCGCCGGCGTGGGCGGCGTCGAGCATCTGCTGCGCGGCGCCGCGCCGACGGGCGACATCGCGGTCGAGCCGGCCGATGCGTGCGCTCGGAAAGAGCGACTGCAGACCCTCTTCGAGTCGCTGGGTGCCGCGTCCGAGTCCAGCCAGATCGACGTTGCCACATTCGGGGCAAGACCTTGGTACAGGCTGATCTGCGCCGCAGTGATGACACACTAACCGATAGCGTTGGGGTGCCGGTGCGGGTATCGCTGCGACAGGCGCGGCCGCCCCGACCCGATGCATCACCCGATAGGCATCGCACTGGTCGCACCGGCTGAGCCAGCCGCAGGCGCCGCAATTCAGGACCGGCGCATATCCGCGGCGATTCAGAAAAATGAGGGCCTGCTCGCCGCGGGCAACCGTCTCGTTGATCGCGGCAATCGCCGGGTCGGTCAGGCCATGCTGCACCCGCGCACCGCGCAGCGCCATGCGCTGCACCAGCGGCAGACTCGCGCCCGAGGCCCGTTCGCGCAGGCTGACCAGCCGGTAGCGGCCGCGGCGCGCGGCATGCCAGCTCTCGAGCGACGGCGTGGCCGACCCGAGCACAATCGGCAGGCCGCGGCGCGCCGCCAGGGCGATCGCCAGGTCGCGCGCGGAGTAGCGCGCCCCTTCCTGCTGCTTGAAGGACGCATCGTGCTCCTCGTCGACCACCACCGCCACCAGCGCCGGCAGCGGCACCAGTACGGCAAGCCGGGTGCCAAGCACGATCCGGGCGCGCCCCTCGGCCGCCGCCAGCCAGTGCGCGGCGCGTTCGGCGTCGGGCATGTCGCTGTGCAGGATGGCGAGCGGCAGCATCGGAAAGCGCTCGCGGATGCGCTGCGCGAACTGGGGCGTCAAGGCAATCTCAGGCACCAGCACCAGCGCCTGAGCGGCCTGCTCACGCGCCAGCAAGCCTTCGAGCCAACGGAAATAGACCTCGGTCTTGCCGCTGCCGGTGATGCCATGAAGCAGGAAAACCGCATGGCCATCGCAGGACTGAATCTGGCGCAGCGCCTCGGTCTGGCCGGGGGTAAGTACCCGCATACCTTCCGTGTGTTCAGACGCTTCAGGCGGTTTCGGCAGACTTGCCTCGAATCGCTCGCGGGCGCGCAGCACTGGCGAACCGCGACTGCGTGCGCCGGGGACAGTACGCAGCAGCTTCGGGACTGCCGGCAGCGCGAGTTCGCCGAAGCCGGCGTGGTAGTAGCGCGATCCGAAGCCGATCAGCTCGAGCCAATCGGCAGGCATGCGAGGCATACCTGGGAGGCGCTCCTCGAGCAGCCGCAGGCGATCGGATGGCACCGTCGTGCTGTCAGCCAACGCCGCCACCAGCCCGACCCGACGGCTTCGGCCCCAGGGCACGATGACCCAGTCACCCGGGCAAATCGGTGAATCGGCGTGCAGCGCGTAGTCGAACAACTCCGGCAAGGGCAGGTCGAGTGCCACGCGGGCAATGGTGGCCGGAGCGCTCACAACTTAAAGTAAAACCTTCAAATAGGTCGGGAAGTCTTGGCCCGGCAGGCGTTTTCCGAGGTGTTCACAGAAGCTGTGGACAATTGTGTGGACAGCCTTGGT
>CANKWX010000097.1 GCA_947487165.1 Burkholderiales bacterium | reverse complement strand
TCAGGTTGATGGTCTTTTCGCGCGGACCCTGATCGCCCTGCCAGACGATCGGCAGCGAGCCGCCCTGCACGACCGGGATCTCGTACTGGCTGATCTGATAGCCCTTGGGCGAGTCAGGGTAAAAATAATTTTTTCTGGCAAACACCGAGCGCGGCGCGATATGGGCGCCCACTGCCAGCCCGAGCCTGACCGCGCATTCGAGTGCCGCGGCATTCATGACCGGCAGCACACCCGGCAGCGCCAGATCAACCGGCGAAGCCTGGGTATTGGGTGGCGCACCGAATGCGGTGGAAGCGCCCGAAAAAATCTTCGAACGGGTGGCGAGCTGGACATGCGTCTCAAGCCCGATTACGACTTCCCAGCCTTTCATCATTGCCTCGTCATTGCTTGGCGCATCCGCCGCCGGACGGCTCGAAC
The DNA here is from genome assembly GCA_947487165.1 of Burkholderiales bacterium. GTDB lineage: Bacteria > Pseudomonadota > Gammaproteobacteria > Burkholderiales > Burkholderiaceae_E > UBA4615. The sequence goes on along the minus strand of CANKWX010000097.1, from coordinate 9,598 downwards.
ATCACCGGCCAGGCCTGGTCGTAAATGCCGCCACTGCAGAATTTCTCGCATCCTGCATGGGCCAGCGTCACCCGGGCCGGCGCCTGCCAGATCAGCAGCTTGCACGAGCCGCCACTGCGCTCGGTCAGTTCGATGGAGGGGCGGGCGGCGACCTGGCGGAAGTCGGAGAGCGAAAATTTGCAGCTGCCGCGCTTGCCGACCCACAGTTGCCACGACAGCGCCTCGACCCGGTTGGCGCGCACCGTAAGCTGGGCGTTTTCGCGAAAGCCATCTTCTTCGGTCTGAGCGCAGCTGGCCGACAGGTCGATCGGACGATCGGGAATCGGTGTGAAGGGGCCAAGGCCGGCGCATGCGGTCAGCAGCAAGACCACGCATGCCAGCGCCCACGACCACACGCGGCGGAGCATGGCTCAGGCGGGCGGCCGGCGCAGGTGCCAGTCGCTTGAGAGCTGAAATCGATGGGCCACACCCAGCAGTTGCGACTCGGCAAGACGCGGACCGATGAGCTGAAGACCCACCGGACGGCCGCCTGCACCGAAACCCACCGGCATCGACAGCCCGGGCAGACCGGCAAGCGAAGCGCCAAGGGTATAGATGTCGGCGAGATAACTGCTGACAGGGTCATCGCCCTTTTCACCGAGATTCCAGGCCACGGTGGGCGAGACCGGCCCGGCAATCAGGTCGACCTTCGCAAAGGCAGCGTCGAAATCCTCGGCGATCAGGCGGCGCAACTTCTGGGCCTGCAGGTAATAGGCGTCGTAATAGCCATGCGAGAGGACATACGTGCCGACCATGATCCGGCGACGGACCTCGGCACCAAAACCCTCGGCTCGGCTTTTGCGGTAAAGATCGCGCAGATCGGTGTAATGCTCGGCGCGATGGCCGTAGCGCACACCATCGAATCGGGACAGATTGCTTGAGGCCTCGGCCGGGGCAATCACGTAATAAGCCGGTATGGTGAGCTGGGTGCGCGGCAAGGAGATGTCGTGCAGTTCGGCGCCCAGTGCGACCAGACCATCGAGCGCGATGCGAACCGCCTGCTCGACATCGGCCGACAGACCCTGCGCAAAGTATTCGCGCGGCAGCCCGATGCGAAGGCCTGCCAGTGGCCGGGACTCTGCGACGCTGGCAGCACGCGCAGCCGGCAGCACCGGCGCCAGCATGCCGGCAACAAAATCGTCGGCCTCCCGCTCAAGGCTGGTGGCATCACGCGGATCGAAGCCGGACATGGCAGTCAGCAGCGCGGCACAGTCGGCAGCCGAGGCAGCCATCGCGCCGCCCTGATCGAGGCTGGAGGCAAAGGCAATCATGCCAAAGCGCGAGACCCGTCCGTAGGTTGGCTTGATGCCGGTGATGCCGCACATTGCCGCAGGCTGACGCACCGACCCGCCGGTATCGGTGCCGGTAGCCAGCGGCGCAAGCCCTGCCGCGACTGCCGCAGCCGAGCCGCCGGACGAACCACCGGGCACCGCAGCGGTATCCCAGGGATTGCGAACCGCGCCGAAAAACGAATTTTCGTTGGCCGAGCCCATGGCGAATTCATCGCAATTGGTCTTGCCCAGACAGACTGCACCGGCGGCCGCCAGCTTTTCAACCACCGTGGCGTCGAAGGGGCTGACAAAGTCGGCCAGCATTTTGGAGCCGGCGGTCGATCGCCACTGGCGGGTCACGAAGATGTCCTTGTGCGCGATCGGCATGCCCAAAAGCGGCGCGCGATCGCCGGCGGCCAGCCGCTGATCGGCCAGCCGAGCCTGCGCAAGCGTTGCCTCGGGCCGGACATCGATGAAGGCATTGAGCGAGCTGGCCTCAATGCGCTGCAGAAAATGCGCCGCAAGTGCTTCGGCGCTGACTTCGCCTGCATCGAGCGCCTTGCGCAGCGCCGACACCGAAAGGGTGTGCCAGACAGGTGTCAGGGCCGACGTCATTCGATCACCCGCGGCACGAGATACAGACCGTGATCGGTCGCCGGGGCGCCCTGCTGATAGTCGGCACGGCGATCGGGTTCGGTGACCTGATCGGGGCGCAGGCGCAGCGAAGGCTCGCCCGCATGCGTCATCGGCTCGACGCCGGTGGTGTCGACCGCCTGCAGCGTTTCGATCAGCCCCAGCACGCTGTTGAGTTGCGCCAGCATCAGCGAGGCCTCATCAGGAGACAGTTCGAGGCGGGCAAGCTCGGCGATTCGGGCGACTTCGGTAGCGGTGAGGGACAGCGCAAGACTCCTGATTATCTCGTGATCTGAAGGGATTATAAGGTATGATTCGCGTCGTTTCTGAGGACGCTGCGGCGGCTTCGAAGGCGCGTCAGCAAAGCCTCGGCCTCTCCCGCCTCCCCCTCTTTCATCCACCGGATCACTCACCCGGAACCGGCATGTTCGGATACTTTCGGAAATATCTTTCCAACGATCTCGCAATCGACCTCGGCACGGCCAACACCCTGATTTATGTCAGAGGCAAGGGCATCGTGCTCAATGAGCCGTCGGTTGTCGCCATCCGCCAGGAAGGCGGCCCCAGCGGCAAGAAGACCATTTCCGCGGTCGGCAAGGAAGCCAAACAGATGCTGGGCAAGGTTCCCGGCAACATCGAGGCAATCCGCCCGATGAAGGACGGCGTGATCGCCGACTTCACCGTGACCGAGCAGATGCTCAAGCAGTTCATCCGCATGGTGCATCCCGGGTCGCTGTTTGCGCCGAACCCGAGAATCATCATTTGCGTGCCCTGCGGCTCGACCCAGGTAGAGCGGCGGGCGATCCGCGAATCAGCCCTGGGCGCTGGCGCGGCGCAGGTCTTCCTGATCGAGGAGCCGATGGCGGCCGCGATCGGCGCCGGCCTGCCGGTCTCGGATGCCACAGGCTCGATGGTGGTCGACATCGGCGGCGGCACGACCGAGGTCGGCGTGATCTCGCTCGGCGGCATGGTTTATTCCGGGTCGGTCCGCGTGGGCGGCGACAAGTTCGACGAAGCCATCATCAATTACATCCGTCGCAATTACGGCATGCTGATCGGCGAAACCACTGCCGAGTCCATCAAGAAAGCCATCGGCTCGGCCTTCCCCGGTTCCGAGGTCAAAGAGATGGAGGTCAAGGGCCGCAATCTGTCCGAAGGCATTCCACGCGCCTTCACTGTGTCATCCAACGAAATCCTCGAAGCCCTCACCGACCCGCTCAACCAGATCGTTTCTGCGGTCAAGATCGCGCTCGAGCAGACCCCGCCCGAGCTCGGCGCCGACATCGCCGATCGCGGCATGATGCTCACCGGCGGTGGCGCGCTGCTGCGCGATCTCGATCGGCTGCTCATGGAAGAGACCGGTCTGCCGGTGCTGGTCGCCGATGACCCTCTGACCTGCGTGGTGCGCGGCTGTGGAATGGCCCTCGAGCGCATGGACAAGCTCGGGACGATCTTCACCAGCGAATAACCTGAGAGTCGGGCAATGGATCGCAGCCCGCCGCCGTTCTTCAAGCAGGGGCCGTCTGCCAACGCACGGCTCGCGTTTTTCACGCTTCTGGGCCTGGCGCTGCTGATGATCGACGCACGCACCGGTTTGCTCAGTGCCATGCGCCAGGGCGTGGGCACGGTGCTCTATCCGCTGCAGCGGGGCCTGCTCGTGCCGCGCGACACGCTCTCGATGACCTTCGACTATGTCAGCGAAATTGCCCGGCTGCGCACCGAAAACAGCGAACTGCGACGCATCGAGGCGGCCAACGCCCGGCAACTGCTGCAGGTCGAGCAACTCGCACAGGAGAATCACCAATTGCGGGAAGTCCTGCAGGCGCGGGATCGCAGCGCGGTCAGGAGCGTGGTGGCCGAGGTGCTCTACGACACCCGTGATCCCTTCAGTCGAAAACTGGTGCTCGACAAAGGTCTGCAGCAGGGCATTACGGCCGGGCAACCCGTGGTCGATGCCACGGGGGTGGTCGGCCAGATCACCCGTGTGTTTCCGCTGACCGCCGAACTCACCATGGTGACCGATCGCAACCTGAGCATTCCGGTTCAGGTTCAGCGCAGCGGCCAGCGAGCAATCGCCACCGGCAGTACGACCGCGGGTCGCCTTGAATTGCGCTATATGCTGGTCAACGCAGACATCAGGGAAGGCGACACCATCGTGACATCAGGGCTCGACAGCCTCTATCCGCCAGGCCTGCCGGTCGGTCGCGTGGTCACGATCGATCGAAGCGGCAGCGGCAACTTTGCCCGTGTGGTGGTCGAGCCGATTGCCAGCATCGAGAGCAGCCGCTTGCTGCTGGTGCTGCTGGTCGACCGCTCCGGATTGCCGCCACCGCCGCCGGCCGAGGCAGTCGAGACGCCACGCGGCAAGCGCGCCGCCGCCGCTGCCCGACGCAACTGACGCAACTGACGCGAATCAAGGCCGATCCGATGCCAATGCCCGCCGAATACCTGCTGTTGCCCGCCAATCGCGCCTTCATCGCCCTGTCGATCCTGGTCGCGCTGGTGCTCGACATCATGCCGTGGGGTCGCAGCTTTGGTGTCCCCGACTTTCTCGCGGTGGTGCTGGTGTTCTGGAATATCCACCAGCCACGCATGGTGGGCTTTGGCGTGTCCTTCCTGGTGGGCCTGATGATGGATGTGCACGCCTCGGCGCTGCTGGGCGAGCGGGCGCTGGCCTATACCCTGCTGTCCTACGGCGCCAGCACGATGCACCGGCGGGTGCCTTGGTTCAAGCTCGGCGGACAGATGCTGCATGTGCTGCCGCTGTTCCTGGCCGCCCAGCTCGTGGTGGTGGCGGTGCGCATGGCAGTCGGCGGACCCTTCCCGGGGCTTGGCTATTTCCTGCAGAGCGTGTCATCGACGCTGTTGTGGCCGCTGGCTGACATGCTCCTGCTGCTGCCGCAGCGTCGCGCGGTCAATCGCGACGAAAACCGCCCGATCTGAGTCCTGGCCGTGATTGACGTCAGCAAGAACGAAACCGACCTGAGAAGACTGCGCTGGCGACTGGTGTTCGCCGGGGTGATGGTCGTGCTGATGTTCTGTGTGGTGCTCTCGCGCTTCGTCTGGCTCCAGATCGTCCGGCATGACGCCTTTCACGCGCAGGCCGAGGACAATCGCATCACGGTTGTACCGGTGGCACCGGCGCGCGGACTGATCTACGACCGCAACGGCGTCATGCTGGCCGAGAACGTCTCGGCCTTTACACTCGAGCTGTCCCCGCGGCAGATCGTTGATCTCGACAAGACAATTAATGAGCTGGCACAGATCATCGAGATCGGTCAGCGCGAACGCCGCCGCTTCAAGCGCCTCCATGACGACTCGCGCAATGCCGAGTGGCTGCCGCTCAAGACCCGCCTCACTGATGAAGAAGTCGCCCGGATCGCCGCGAATCGCTATCGTTTCGACGGCGTCGAAGTGCGGGCCCGGCTGTTTCGCAACTATCCGCTGGGTGACACCGCGGCGCATGTGGTCGGTTACATCGGGCGCATCTCGCCCGAAGAAAAGCGCCGACTCGATGACGATGGCGAGAGCTCCGACTACGCCGGCCTGAGCCATATGGGCAAGGTCGGGGTGGAGCTGAGTTACGAAAGCACGCTGCGCGGCGAGACCGGTTTCGAAGAGGTCGAAGTCTCGGCCGGTGGCAGGGCGGTGCGTTCGCTGTCGCGCGACCCTGCGCAGACCGGCAAGAACCTCACCCTCTCGATCGATATCCGGCTGCAGCGCCTGGTGCAGGAGTGGTATGGCAAGCGTAAGGGCGCGATGGTCGCGATCGACCCGGCCACCGGCGAAGTGCTGGCTTTCGTCTCGATGCCCACCTTCGACCCGAACAACTTCATCGACGGGATCGACCCGCAGACCTGGCAGTCGCTCAATGAAGACCCCGACAAGCCGATGCTCAACCGAGCGCTTCGGGGCACTTATCCGCCCGGTTCGACCTACAAGCCCTTCATGGCACTGGCCATCCTGGAAAACGGCGTACGCAGCCCGACGACGACCATCAACGATCCGGGCTATTTCATGCTCGGCGGCCACAGGTTTCGCGATTCGAACCCCAACGGCCATGGCGCGGTCGACCTCAAAAGATCCATCGCGGTCTCGTCCGACACCTACTACTACAGCGCCGCTTACGAACTCGGCGTCGACCGCATTCACGACTTCATGAAGCCCTGGGGATTCGGGCAACTCACCGGCATCGACATGCCCAGCGAAACCACCGGCATCCTGCCGTCGTCGGCCTGGAAGATGAAGCGCTACAAGACCCGATGGCTGCCGGGAGAGACGCCATCGATCGGCATCGGGCAGGGCTACAACGCTTTCACCATCCTGCAGCTTGCCAATGCCACCGCGATCCTGGCCAATGGCGGCAGAGTTCTGAGGCCGCATGTCGTCAAGTCAATCGTCGACCCGATCGATGGCAGTCGTACCCCAGCGGTCAATCAGCCTGATGTCACCATCCCTCTGCGTCCCGACTATGTTGCGCTGGTCAAGCAGGGCATGGTCGATGTCAACCGCACCGGCACCGGTCGGGGCGCCTTTGCAGGCGCTGAATATGTGGCCGCGGGCAAGACCGGGACGGCACAGGTGATCGGTATCAAACAGAACGAAAAATATGACGCCAGACGGATTGCCGAGCGCTTTCGTGATCACTCGCTGTTTATGGCCTTTGCGCCATTGGACAACCCCCGGATCGCGCTCGCGCTGATCGTCGAGAACGGCGGCTTCGGCGCACAGGCCGCAGCACCGATCGCCCGCAAGGTGTTCGATTACGCGTTGCTCGGCAAGCTGCCCAAGGACACCGTCGAGCCCTTCCCCGCCAGGCCGGAACTCGACGAAAGCGAGATGCGCGACGTCCCCGAACTTGAGCCCGAGCCGGCCGCGAGCCCGGCGCCGGGGGCGGCCGCGGCGTCACCCGCGCCACCGGCCGCACCACCAAGCTCACAAAAATCCGCCTCGAAACCCACGCCAGGCACGGTCAAACCCGACGCGGCGTCGGCCTCCAGCGGAGCCCGAAACTGATGGGCTCGACCACCCTGTCCCTCAATCGCCGCTCCCCGTGGGAGCAGATGAGTCGATTCGTTTTCGTCTTCGACCGACCGCTGCTGATTGCCTTAGGCATGATCCTGATCATCAGCACGGCCACCATGTACTCGGCCGGGCTCGACTTTCCAGGCCGTTTCAATGGACACCTTCGCAATATCGGCGTTGCCCTGGCAGTTCTGTGGTTAGCTGCGCTGCTGCCGCCCAGCATGCTGATGAGAGCCTCTCTGCCGCTCTACACAGTCAGTATTGCCCTGCTGGTGGCTGTCGAGCTCTTTGGCTCGACCAGCAACGGGGCGACCCGATGGCTCGACCTGGGCTTTACCCGAATTCAGCCCTCAGAAATGGTCAAACTCACCACGCCGCTGATGCTGGCCTGGTACTTCGACAAGCGCGAGGGTGCCCTGCGCTGGTTCGACTTCCTGATCGCGGTCGCCCTGCTCATCGTACCGGTCGGTCTGATCGCCAAGCAGCCCGACCTCGGCACGGCCATCCTGGTGCTGGCGGCGGGCGCCTACGTGATTTTTTTTGCCGGACTGAGCTGGCGGCTGATCATCGGTCTCGCGGTCGCCGGACTCGCTGCCATGCCGCTGCTCTGGATGAATCTGCACGACTATCAGCGCCAGCGCGTGCTGACGCTGCTCGACCCGACCTCTGATCCGCTTGGCAAAGGCTTTCACATCATCCAGTCGACGATTGCCGTTGGCTCAGGTGGCGTTTCGGGCAAGGGCTGGACCCTCGGCACGCAGACCCATCTCGAGTTCATCCCCGAGCGCACCACTGACTTCATCCTGGCGGTTTACGCGGAAGAGTTCGGTCTGTACGGCGTGATGATCCTGATGCTGCTCTATCTGGCGGTCATCTTTCGCGGACTGACGATCGCCGGCAGCGCCGGCACCACCTTCGGGCGACTGCTGGCGGGCTCGATCACCCTGAGCTTTTTCACCTACTGCTTCGTGAACATGGGCATGGTGATCGGCATCCTGCCGGTGGTAGGCGTGCCCCTGCCCTGGATGTCGTATGGCGGCACGGCCTTGCTGACTCTGGGCCTGAGTCTGGGCATGCTGATGAGCATTCACCGGCATCGCAGCGCGCTGATGCCGCGCTGAAGGTCTGCGACACGACAAAGACCGGAGACCCCGTGAAGATCAGCGTCTATGCCGTGTGCTTCAACGAGGAAAAAATGCTGCCGCATTTCCTCAACTACTACGGCAAGTTCGCATCGCGGATCGTCATCTACGACAACATGTCGACCGACCGGTCGCGCGAGATCATCGCGTCCTATCCCAATACCGAGATTATTCCCTTCGAAACTCAGGGCGAGTTGCAGGAACTGACACTCACCGAAATCCGTTCGAATTGCTGGAAGGGCGACGATGCCGATTACGCCATGGTCTGCGATATCGACGAGTTTCTGTACGCAGGCAATCTGCCGGCATTCCTGCGCGCCAATCCTGATTACGACATCTTTCAGGCGGTCGGCTTCGACATGGTGTCCTGGACCTTTCCGGCCGACACCAAACGATCACTGATCGACCAGGTGCAGCGCGGGGTTGCGGACGCCAACTACTCGAAGATGCTGATTCTCAAACCTCGGCAGGTCGTCGCGATGAACTATGCGCCGGGTGCGCACAGCGCTGATCCGGTCGGCCATTCGCCACTGCGCATCTTCCGTTCAGTCGAGCACGGCGGAACACTCAAGCTGCTGCATTACAAATTCCTGTCATTTGCGTACGTCAATCGCAGACACGGCGCACTCAAGCGCCGCCTGGGCAGGGAATTCACTGAGCACGGCTTCGGCCTGCACTACCAGTACTCGCAGCTGCGCAACTTCCGGCGCTTTCTGAAGCGCTATCTGCGTGCCAGAAACCGGGTGGCTTGAACGGCCCGACGATCAGTCAGGCCTCACCGAGAACATGATCTTGCCGATGTGCTCGGAGCTTTCCATCAGGGCATGTGCTTCGGCTGCCTGCTCGAGCGCAAAGACCTTGTAGATCGACGGCAGCAGCCGCCCCTGCTCGAGCAATGGCCAGATGTGGGTGCGCAAGGCAGCCGCCAGGTCGGCCTTGTTGGCGGCCGAGCGAGGGCGCATGGTCGAGCCGGTCACGGTCAGCCGCTTGGTCATGATCGGCATCAGGTCGATCTCGACTTTTGACGGCTGCAGGAAGGCGATCTGCACCAGCCGGCCATCGAGCGCCAGCAGCTTGAGGTTCTTTTCGACGTAGGTGCCGCCGACCATGTCGAGAATGAGGTTGACGCCGCGACTGCCTGTGATCTTGAGCGTCTGGGCCACGAAATCCTGCTGGCGGTAGTCGATCGCGGCATCGGCCCCCAGTGCCAGGCAGGCGGCGGCTTTCTGGGCATTGCCCACCGTGCAGATCACGGTGGCGCCCCAGGCCTTGGCGATCTGGATGGCGGTGATGCCGATGCCCGACGAGCCACCATGGATCAGAACCGTATCGCCGGCGGCCAGACGCCCGCGCTCGACCAGATTGGCCCAGACGGTGAAATAGGTTTCGGGCAGGGCGGCTGCCTGCAGCATCGTCAGGCCCGCCGGCACCGGCAGGACCTGGCCGGCCGGGGCGGCGGCATACTCGGCATAGCCCCCGCCATTGGCC
>CANKWX010000096.1 GCA_947487165.1 Burkholderiales bacterium | reverse complement strand
GCATCGCCTGAAGCTCGTCACGCGCAACGTCGCCGATTTTGAGCCCATGGGTGTTCATCTCCTCAATCCTTGGGAATAAGGCAGCGCCCAAGAGTAGCAGTCGACGAAGGGGGAGGGTCAGTCAGTCGCCCGAACCGCTCCCAAACCGGCGAAGCTAGTTGTCGCCCTGCGCTGAGCCAAACGCTGATTAGTCACGCTGCTGCTTAGCGCCGGCGTGCTCCCTGACCACGCGGTCGAAGGCGGCAATATCGCGCAGTACGGGGCGGATCGTTTCGCGGCGCCAGCGCAGCGCCAGGCGCGTAGCGCTGCTTCGCTCAGACCGTCTGAGTTGAGCGCGTGCCCCGCACCAGCCGGCCCGGCATCGCGCCGGTGAGCCGATCGTTGCGCAGCGTCTCGACGCCGGCCACAAAGGTATGCCGATAGCCGCTCGCCGATTGCAGGAAGCGCTTGCCGCCGGCCGGCAGGTCGTGCGCCATGAAGGGACGATGCAGGGTGAGTGCGGGCAGGTCGATCAGGTTGAGATCGGCCCGCATGCCGGCGGCGATCACACCGCGATCGAGCAGTCCATAGGCGCGTGCCGAGTCGAGGGTCTGTTTGCGCACCAGCCGCTCGATGGCCAGGCGCGGTCCGCGACGCCGATCACGGCTCCAGTGGGTCAGCAGAAACGTCGGCCCGCTGGCATCGCAGATCGTGCCGACATGCGCACCGCCATCGCCGATGCCCATCACCGTCGCCGGGTCTTCAAGCATGGTGCGCACCACCTCCAGATCGCCGTCGGTGTAGTTCTCGAAGGGATGCAGCAGCAGTCCCTGGCCGTCGTCGGCCATCAGCAGTTCGAGCGCGACTTCCCAGACCGAGACGCCACGGGCCGCGGCCCGCACGCTGATCGAATCAGCGGCATCCGGCTCGTAGTCGGGGACGGCCGCCATCTCGAAGGCCCGCGCCAGCATGCCACTGAGATAGCGGGTGGCGTTGTTGTCGGGGCGCTCGTCGATCAGCCGCCGGCGCAAGGCGGCATCGGCCCGCAGGCGGGCGGCAATCTCGGGTCGTTTGAGGCCCGACAGCGCCTCGCGCCAGGCCGGATGGCCGCCAAAGGGGTTCAGACTGGCTTCGAATCCGAGGAGCACGCCGATGCCCCGGCTGCCGACCTGCGCATTCATGTCTAGCCCCTTGGCCCGTCCGGCATGGATCTGGTCGAGGGTTTCGCGCCAGAGGTTCGGCGACTTGTCGACCTGGATCAGCAGCACCGACAGTGGTCGGCCCGACACGCGCGCCGCCTGCTCAAGGATCTCGAATTCGCCCGGCCCGAAGTCGGAGTTGACCTCAAGCACACCGCGTCCGGCACGGCGCATCGCGGCGGCCAGTGACATCAGCTCGGCTTCGCTGGCGCTCAGACTCGGCGTGTGGCGGCCATCGCGGGCCTTGTGTTTGGTGGTGCGGGAGGTGGTAAGGCCAAGCGCGCCGGCATGCAGCGCTTCTTCGAGCAGGCGTGCCATCAGATCGCGCTCGTCGGCGCTCGGCTGCTCGGCATGGTCGCCGCCGCGCTCGCCCATGGCATAGCAACGCAGGGCCGAGTGCGGCATCTGCGCGCCGATATCGATGACATGCGGCAGTCGCTCGAGCGCATCGAGGTATTGCGGAAAGCTCTCCCAGTCGAAGGGCAGGCCTTCGGCCAGCACCGTCCCGGGGATGTCCTCAACGCCTTCCATCAGATTGATCAGGAAGTCGGCCGCGCCGGGGCGCAGCGGAGCAAATCCCACGCCACAGTTGCCAAAGAGCGCGGTGGTCACGCCATGGACCGAGGAGGGCGCCAACTGCGAATCCCAGATCGCCTGTCCGTCGTAATGGGTATGGATGTCGACGAAACCCGGTGTCAGCAGCAGCCCTTGCGCATCGATTTCGCGATGGCCGCGCCCGGGGGCGGCCGAGGCACGCGCGCTGCCCGGATCGGCAAAACCGGCCATCTGAGCCGGGTCGACCTGTGCGATGCCGTCGATCGAGGCCAGTCCTCGGCGATGCACGGCCGTGATGGTCTGCCCGTCGATGGCCACATCGGCGATGCAGGCGGGGGCACCTGTGCCGTCGATCAGGGTGGCGCCGCGGATCACCAGTTCATGGGCATTCATGGCATTTGTCTCCTCGTCATTGGCCGATTCTCGGCCAGCAACCGCCGCAAGACAACCCGGCGCGGTGATCCGGCGAGGCGGCGGCAGGCCGCCCACCCGTTAAAATCCGGTTTTCGACACTCAGCGGAGATCCCATCTCGTGCGCCTGACGGACAAAGTAGCCATCATCACCGGATCGGCCCAGGGCATCGGCCTGGCGACTGCCCTTCGATTTGCCGCCGAGGGAGCGCGGGTGGTCGTCTCCGATATCGGCCAGCAGCGGGTCGATCAGGCGGTGGCCGCCATTGTTGCTCAGGGTGGACAGGCGATCGGTGCAGTCGTCGATGTGACCGACCGCCTGGCCATCGACGCGATGGTGGCGAAAGTGAAAACCACCTGGGGTCGCATCGACGTCCTGATCAACAATGCCGGCATCACCAAAGACGCGCGGCTGGCCAAGATGAGTTCGGCGCAGTTCGATGCGGTGATTGCGGTCAACCTCAAAGGCGTCTTCGAGTGCACCCAGGCGGTGGCCGAGACCATGACCGCGCAGGGCTCGGGCTCGATCGTCAATGCCTCATCGGTGGTCGGTCTTTACGGCAATTTCGGTCAGACCAACTATGCGGCCACCAAGGCCGGCGTGATCGGTTTCACCAAGACCTGGGCCCGCGAACTCGGCCCCAAGGGCGTGCGGGTCAATGCGGTCTGCCCGGGCTTTGTGCTTACGCCGATCCTCGATACCGTGCCTGAGGCGGTCAAGCAGAAGATGATCGAGAAGGTGCCGCTCGGCCGGCTGGGACGTCCGGAAGAAATCGCTGCGGTTTACGCCTTTCTTGCGTCCGACGACTCGAGCTACATGAACGGCGCAGTGCTCGAGGTGTCGGGCGGCATCCAGCTCTGACTCGCTGGCGTGCTACTCGTCGCTGTCGCCGCCGAACACGCCCGACAGCCCGCCGCCGAGTGCGCCGAGTCCAAGCAGCCCGCCCTGCTCCCGTCCGCCGCCGCCGGTCTGCGGTGCGGCCGCGAAGATGCGCGAGGCCAGCCTCGAGAAGGGCAGCGACTGCAGCCAGACCGTGCCGGGTCCGCGCACGACCGCAAAGAACAGGCCCTCGCCGCCGAACAGCGCGGTCTTGATCTTGCCGACATACTCGATGTCGAAGGCGGTGCCACCGGCCAGCGCCACCAGGCAACCGGTATCGACCCGCAGCAGCTCGCCGGCCTGCAGGTCGCGCCGCATGACGGTGCCGCCGGCGTGAACAAAGGCCAGGCCATCGCCTTCGAGTTTTTGCATGATGAAGCCCTCGCCGCCGAAAAAGCCCACACCGAGCTTTTGCTGGAAGGCGATGCCGAGCGAGACACCGCGCGCGGCGCATAAAAATCCGTCGCGCTGGCAGATCAGCTGGCCGCCGAGCTTGCTCAGATCCATCGCCAGGATCTTGCCGGGATAGGGCGCGGCAAAGCCCACCTTGCGGATCTGGCTCGACTGGTTCTGGTAGACCGTGGTGAAGAGCGACTCGCCGGTGAGCAGCCGCTTGCCGGCGCCGACCAGCTTGCCGAACAGCCCGCCGGCGCGCCCACCGCCGCTGCTGCTGCCGTCGCCGAAGATCGTCTCCAGCGAGACGCCGTCTTCCATGAACATGAGACTGCCTGCCTCGCCCACCATGGCCTCGCCCGGGTCGAGATCAACCTCGACGTACTGCATTTCATGACCTTCGATCCGGTAATCGATCACATCCATCGCCATGGCTTGCTCCCTGGTAATTTGGCCCGAGTTCGATTGTAGCCAAAGGCTATAATCGGGTGCTTGGCGGCGTTGGCCGCGGCACCGGCATCGCTTCATGGCAAGCACCCACGTCCTGTTCGAGGAAGACGGCGCATTCAAGGCCGGTACGGTGCTTTCCGACGCAGGCTCAAGCCTGCAGGTTGAGGCCTCCAGCGGCAAGCGCACCAAGGTGAAAGCCACTTCGGTCATGCTGCGCTTTGCCGAGCCCGCGCCCACCGACCTGATGCAGCGCGCCCACGGCGCTGCCGAAGGCATCGACCTCGACTTCCTCTGGGAGTGCGCGCCCCAGGACGAGTTCGAGTTCACCGCGTTCGCCGGCGACTATTACGGCCATGCGCCATCGGCGGTCGAGTCGGCCAGTCTGCTGTTTCGCCTGCACGCATCGCCGGTCTACTTCTATCGCAAGGGGCGTGGTCGCTATCGGCCTGCGCCGCCCGATACCCTGCGTGCTGCGCTCAGCGCCATTGAGCGCAAAAAGGAGCAGGCCGCACGGGTCGAGGGCTGGGCCGCCGAACTCGCTGCCGGCCGCACGCCGGCGCCGGTGGCCGCCGAAGCCGCCCGCCTGCTGGTGCGGCCCGACAAGAACAGTCTCGAATGGAAAGCGCTCGATGCGGCCTGCGCCCTGACCCGGTCGCCGCCCGAGCGGGTGCTGCTGTCGGCCGGGGCGTTTCGCGATGCCCGCGCCCTGCACCTTGAGTGTTTCCTTGCCGACCAGTTTGCTCGCGGCGAGGGGTTTTCCGAGGTCGACACCGCGCCGCTTGACGAAGCACTCGCTCGGGCCCGCGCGAGCCTGCCGCATGCCGAGGCGCAGCCCTTCTCGATCGACGATTCAACCACCACCGAGATTGACGATTGCCTGTCGGTGCAGACACTGCCCGATGGCCGGCTGCGGGTCGGCGTTCACATCGCTGCGCCGGCGCTCGGCATCGAGCGCGACAGTGCTCTCGATCGCATCGCCCGCGACCGGATGTCCACCGTCTATATGCCGGGCGACAAGATCACGATGCTGCCGGCGGCGCCCATTCAGCGGTTTTCACTCGATGCCGGCCGCGAGATGCCGGCCTTGTCGCTCTACGTCGATCTCGATGAGGCCGGCACCAGCCTGGTCGCCAGCCAGAGCCGGGTCGAGATGATCCGCGTGGCCGCCAATCTGCGACACGACCAGCTCGATGATCAGGTCACAGAAGCATCGCTTGGGCCGCCGCCGCAGGGCGAGGCCGACCCGCTCGCCGGCCTCGAGCAGGCAAACGCGCTGCGAGCGCTGTGGCGTCTGACGCTCGCGCTGTCCGCCGAGCGCGATCGTGTCCGCGGCAAGCCCGAGGCACGCCACCGCATCGACTTCAGCTTTTATGTCGATACCTCGGTCGATGGCGACCAGACCGTGCGGATCACCCAGCGGCGTCGCGATGCACCACTCGATCGCATCGTGGCCGAACTCATGATCCTGGCCAATTCGGCCTGGGGGCAATTGCTGGCCGATCAGCGTGTGCCCGGCATCTACCGCTCGCAGCAGGCCGGTGGGCGGGTGCGCATGAGCACGCAGGCCTTGCCGCATCACGGTCTCGGGGTGGCGCAATACGGCTGGTCGACCTCGCCTTTGCGCCGTTATACCGACCTGGTCAACCAGCGCCAGCTGATCGCAGTCGTGAGCGCTCAGGAGCCGCCCTATGCGGCCGGTGACGCCGAACTCTTTGCGGTGATCTCGGCCTTCGATGCCCGATACACCGCCTATGCCGAATTTCAGCAGCGCATGGAGCGCTACTGGTGTTTGCGCTGGATTGCTCAGCAGGCGCAGCCGCGGCTGAAGGCGGTGGTGGTGCGTGACGAGCTGATTCGGCTTGCCGAAGCACCGCTCTATCTGCGCATGCCCGAATTGCCGGCGATGGGGCTGTCGCCCGCCCAGCCGATCATGGTCGACATCACTGCCTGGGATGAGCTCGAGCTGTCGGTGTCGGCGCGTTTCGTCGCGATCGCCGAGGCAGCCGTCGGTGACGACAACGCCATGGTCGAGCTCGAGGACCCGATCGATGGCATCGACGAAGTGCCAGGCCCTCCGCAAGCCGAGGCCGACGATGCGGTGCCGGCGCAGATCGATGCCGCTGCAGCCCCCGGCGCGGCGCCCGAGGCGACGCCGCCGGTCTCGTCCGATACCTGAGCGGGGGCTGTCCGTGAGCCAGTCGACATTGCGCGAGTCCGGCCTGCGCCGCTGGCGTCGGGCGGCGTTGGAGCAGCCCCTGATCCGTGATCCGCTCGCTGTGGCGCTGCTTGCCTCACTGCTGCTGCACGGCATCGTCATGTTCGCCCGGTTTTCGCCGCCCATTAAGTCGCTGCTTAACCCGGCCGACTCCCGTCTCGAAGTCATCCTGCTCAATGCCCGCACGCTCAATGCGCCGCTTGCGCCCGAGGTGCTGGCCCAGGTCAATCAGGAGGGTGGCGGCGAAAACGAGCGTGGCCGCGCCCGCTCGCCCCTGCCTGCCGAAACCGTCGCCCAGGACGGCACCGTGATCGTTCCCAAGCGATCACAGATCGAGCAGCTCGAAGCTCAGCAGCGTGAGCTCATGGCGATGGCTCGCGGGCCGCAGTCGTATGTCGTGCCCGAGACGTCCAAAGATGCCACGCCCACCCCTGAGGGGGCCGAGAGCGAAGCCATCCAGAGTGTGCTCTCGCGCATGCAGGCCGAGGTTGAAAAGAACATCGAGGACTACAACAAGCGCCCCAAGCGTCTGACCTTCGGCATCAATGCGGTGGGGGTCAATTACGCCCGCTATGTCGCCGATTGGGCGAGCCGCATCGAACAGATCGGCACCGAACGCTATCCGCCCGAATCGCGCGGGCGTCATTACGACTCGCTGATCATCACCGCCGAAATCGACCGCAATGGCAAGGTCGTCGATGTCGTGATCAACAAGAAATCAAAGTTCGAGTCACTCAACCGGGCGGTCAAGAAAATCATCTACGCCGGTCAGCCCTACGAGCGCTTCACGCCCGAGATGGCGCGCGACGGCGATATCCTTCAGATCGTACGCACCTGGACCTTCACCAACGATGGCCTCGAAACCAGCTCGCTACGCAGTAGTCGGTAATCCGATCGCGCACAGCCGCTCGCCGGCAATCCATGCCCAGTTTGCTGCGCAGACCGATCAGGACATGGTCTACGACCGACTGCTCGCGCCGCTCGACGGCTTTGCGGCCACCGTCGCGGCATTCCGTGCCGAGGGCGGTCGGGGGCTCAATGTGACGCTGCCCTTCAAGACCGAGGCGTTCCGGTTGGCCGATTCGCTGACACCGCGGGCCGCACTTGCCGGGGCAGTCAACACGCTGGTCTTCGATGGCGACATCGTGCTTGGCGACAATACCGACGGCGCCGGCCTGGTCGATGACATCGAGCGGCGCATTGAGCTGCCGCTGGCCGGCGCGAGAGTGCTGCTGCTGGGCGCGGGCGGCGCCGCGCGCGGCGTGGTGCAGCCCTTGCTGGCTGCCGGCATTGAGCGGCTCATGATCGTCAACCGCACCGCGGCCCGTGCGGGTGAGCTGGTGAGCGACCTTGGCGCAAGGCTGCCCGCAGCCGATGCGGCAAAGCTGTCCGCCGGCGGCTTTGACGCGATTGCGGGCGGCTTCGACATCCTCGTCAATGCCACCTCGGCAGGGCTTGCCGACGCCTCGCCGCCGGTGCCGCCTGCAGCCTGGTCGGGTGTGCGCCTGGCGCTCGACATGGTCTATGCCGCCCATCCCACCGCCTTCATGCGGGCTGCGGCCGATGCCGGTTGCCCGCGGATCGAAGACGGGCTGGGCATGCTGGTCGCGCAGGCCGCCGAGTCGTTCGCCCTGTGGCGCGGTGTGCGGCCGGCCACGCTGCCGGTCTACGGGATGCTGCGCGAGCAGCTCGCCGCAGCGCGTCCGTCCGCCTGAACGCCGTGGCGCGTCGATCCGGTATGGTGGGCCGCGCGGTCCGTGCGTTGGGCGCGCTGGTGCTCGTCGGGCTGGTCGCGCTGATCGCCCTGCAATGTTGGTATCTCGGCCACATCGTCTGGTGGAAGACCCATGCGCCCGAATCAACCCGGTTCATGCGCGAGCAGCTCGCCGTGCTGCGCGAGAAGAATCCTGCCGCTCAGCTGTCCTACCAGTGGGTGCCTTATTCCCGCATCTCACCCCAGCTCAAGCGTGCCGTGATTGCCGCCGAAGATGCCCGCTTCACCGACCACGAGGGGGTCGACTGGGATGCAATCGAAAAGGCTCATGAGCGCAATCAGCAGCGAGGCAAGGTGACGGCCGGCGGCTCGACCATCACCATGCAACTGGCGAAAAATCTGTTTCTGACCGGCGAACGCAGTTATCTGCGCAAGGCGCAGGAGCTTGCCATCACCTTCATGCTTGAGGCGGTGCTCTCCAAGGACCGGATTCTCGAGCTCTATCTGAACGTCGCCGAATGGGGCGTCGGCGTTTTCGGCTGTGAGGCCGGTGCCCGACATCTCTATGGCGTGCCGGCCGAGCGGCTTTCTGCCGCGCAGGCGGCGCGCATGGCCGCCATGCTGCCCCGCCCGCGCTTTTACGATCGCAATCCGGGTGCACCCGGCCTGGCTCGGCGTGCGGCCGTGATCCAGCGCTGGATGGGATCGGTCCAGACACCCTGAAATTTCGGTCGTCTGTCGCAGGACGCTGGCGCAGGAGTGCCGCTGGCGCCTAAAATGCGCGTCATCCGAACTCACCGCAGCCGCCACAGGCTGTGTCATCACGTGAATCAGCCGACCATCATCGTGCGGCCCGGAGCCAGCCACCGCTGACAGCGTTGCCTGGCACCCCGGGTCGTATGTTTCCCGACCCGGGGCCAAGCCAATGAATGATTCACCCACCGATCGCAATCCGGACGTCGATGACGACGTGATCGAACAATCCCACCCGCGCGACCCCGAGGACGCCCATCGGGCGCTGAGCGAGGTCGAGGATCTGCTCGACCGCCTGCAGGTCGTGCGCGAGCAGGCTCGCCATGAGACCGAGTCCCTCGATCCCGAGCGCCGTGTGCTGGTCGAGAATGTCGCGGTCGGCCAGCACCTGAGCCGACTGCGCCATCGCCTGGAGCCTTTGCATCCGGCCGATGTGGCCTACATCCTCGAGGCCCTGCCGCGCGACCGGCGCATGGTGGTCTGGGATCTGGTCAAGGCCGAGCGCGATGGCGAGATCCTGGTCGAGGTCTCCGACTCGGTTCGCGAGACCCTGATCGCCTCGATGGATCGCGATGAGCTGGTCGCGGCCGCCGGCACCCTCGATACCGACGACCTTGCCGAGATTGCCGACGACCTGCCCGACGATGTGGTCGAGCAGGTGCGCCGTCAGCTCACCCCAGAGGAACGCGAGCAGCTGCGTGCGGCGCTGTCCTATCCCGAAGAGACGGTCGGTGCCCGCATGGATTTCGAGCTGGTGACGGTTCGCGAGGATGTGACCCTCGAGGTGGTCCTGCGCTATCTGCGCCGCTTCGAGCGGCTGCCCGACCATACCGATCAGGTCTTCGTGGTCGATCGCCACGATGTGCTCCAGGGCTCATTGCCACTCGACCGGCTGCTGGTGAGCGAGCCCGATTCGACGGTCGAAGACGTGATGAAGCGCGACCTGCTCTCGTTGCAGGCGCTCGACAATGTCGGCGAGGCAGCGCAGGCCTTCGAGCGCTACGACCTGATCTCGGCGCCGGTGGTCGATGCCCGTGGCCGGCTGATCGGTCGTCTCACGGTGGCCGAGGTGGTCGATGTGATCCGCGAGGAAAACGATACCGAGGTACTGTCGGCCGCCGGTCTGCGCGAAGAAGAGGACCTCTTTGCCTCGATCCTCAATTCGGCGCGCAACCGCTGGCTGTGGCTCGGGGTGAATCTGTGCACGGCCTTTTTTGCCTCGCGGGTCATCGGTGCCTTCGAGGGCACCATCGAAAAGGTGGTGGCGCTGGCGGCGCTCATGCCGATCGTGGCCGGCATTGCCGGCAATTCTGGCAACCAGACGATGACGCTCTTCATCCGATCGCTGGCGCTCGGCCAGGTCACCTCGAGCAATACCCGGCAACTCGTGCGCAAGGAGGTTCTGATTGCGCTGCTCAACGGACTGGTCTGGGGCAGCATCGCCGGTGCCTTTGCCTGGCTGCTCTATCGCGAAACGCCCGAAGGCCCGATGCTCGGCCTCACGATGATGCTGGCGATGGTGCTCAACATGCTGCTGGCTGCCCTGATTGCGATGGCGGTGCCGCTGGTGCTGCAGCGGGTCGGGCGCGATCCGGCGCTCGGCTCATCGGTACTGCTGACCTTTTCGACCGACAGCATGGGTTTTTTCAT
>CANKWX010000095.1 GCA_947487165.1 Burkholderiales bacterium | reverse complement strand
TGACCGGCCGGTCGGTGAGCACGATGTCCTGGTCGGCGAGCACGATCGCGAAGTCGGTGGTGGCCGCCATCGGCGGGCGCCCGGGCGACCCGGCGCGGGTCAGCACCACCTTGCCCGAGAGCTGGGTCTCATCGCTGCCATGAATCGCGCGGCCGCGGTCGGCGACGATGGTGATGCGCGGCTGCTGCGGATCGAGGCTGACCAGCACCGGCGATTCGAAGAGGATCACGTCGTCGGCGGGCAGGTGTTTCATCGATCTGGCTTCGATTCGCAGCGCCGGCTCGCCGCGGGCGTTCATGGTCAGCAGGCCGAGGTTTTCGACGAAATAGTCGGGGTCGTTGGTGACGGCCTTGGCGCGAGGCGCGCGCGCCACGTCACGTTCGGCGATCTGCGACAGGTAATAAGTAAAGAGTGCGAGCGTCGTCAGCAGCACCAGTGAGAGGGCCGCCGCCGCCCGCTCCTGCAGTTGTGCCTTGATTCGGAGTGCCATCGGGGCGAGCGGCGCGGTCGACAGCGCTCAGGCCGTGCGGCCGTCGAAGCGTCCGAGCGACGATTCGAAGCGGTTCTGGGCGCGCAGGACAAACTCGGCAAGCTCGCGGGCGGCGCCCGCGCCGGCCGGCACGCTGGCGACGAAATGCGCGATGCGCCGCACTTCGGTGTCGGCATCGGGCACGGTCGCCGCAAAGCCGACCACCTGCATCGCCGGAAGATCGGGCCAGTCGTCGCCCATGAAACCGGCCTGCTCGAGCGTCAATCCCTCCTGCTCGCACAGATCGCGCATCGCCTGTGCCTTGTCGGCGACGCCCTGCAGGACGGTCTCGATCTTGAGTTCGCGGGCCCGCTGGGTGACGATCTCGGAATGGCGCCCGGTGACCAGTGCCACCCGGATGCCCGCCTGCTGCAGCAGCACCAGGCCCAGGCCGTCGCGCACCGAAAATCGCTTGAAGAGTTCGCCCCCAGCGCCGATCACGATGCCGCCGTCGGTGAGGGTGCCATCGACATCGAAGGCCATCAGCCTGACCCGGGCTGCCAGGGCGTTTGCCCGGGCAGCGCGCGCGCGCGCCGCATCGGCGGTCTGCGTGGTGTCGCGATCGGGTTCGTGGTCAGTCATGGGCAATATCGTGCTCGGCACGTTGGCGGATCGTCAGACGATTCAGGGCAACTCAGGGCAACTCAGGGCAACTCAGGGTCGTTCAGTCGGCCGATCGGTCAGCCGTTCAGACTACGCGGGCGATCAGCAGATCGTGGAGATGCAGCGCACCGACCATGCAGCCCTGGGCATCGACGACCGGCAGCTGGCTGATGCGCCGCTCTTCCATGCGCCGCACCGCCTCGACCGCGAGCGCACCGGGCGCGATCGCGGTTGGCGAACGGGTCATGACCTCATCGACGGTGAGGCTGCCGAATTCGGTGGTGCGCTCAAGAACACGGCGCAGGTCGCCGTCGGTGAAAAGACCCGCCAGACGCCCATCCGGGGCGACGACCGCGGTCATGCCCATGCGTTTGCGGGTGACTTCTAGGATGGCCGCCGACAGGCTCGCGCCGCTGGGCACCGTCGGCAGGGCATCGCCGGTCCGCATGACATCGGACACCAGGGTCAGCAGCCGGCGTCCGAGCGAACCGCCGGGATGCGAGCGGGCGAAGTCGTCGGCATCGAAGCCCCGTGCATCGAGCAGGGCAACCGCCAGCGCATCGCCCAACGCCAGGGCTGCGGTGGTGCTGGCGGTTGGCGCGAGGTTGAGAGGACAGGCTTCACGGTCGATGCGGCCATCGAGATGGACGTCGGACTGCTTTGCAAGCGGCGAATCGGGGTCGCCGGTGATCGAGATCAGCGTCGCGCCCTGGCGCTTGAGCGGCAAGATGATCGCGAGCAGTTCGTCGGTGTGGCCGGAGTAGGACAAGGCAATCACGACATCGTCGGGGGTGACCATGCCGAGGTCGCCGTGGCTGGCCTCGGCCGGATGCACGAAAAAGGCGGGGGTGCCGGTGGAGGCCAGCGTGGCCGCGAGCTTGCGTGCCACATGGCCCGACTTGCCGATGCCGCTCACCACGACCCGGCCCTTGCAGTTGAGGATCAGGCGGCAGGCCGCCACGAAGGGCTCGCCGATGCGATCGATGAGTGAGGCCACCGCGTCAGCCTCGATGCGCAGCACCTGACGGGCCTGATCGATCATTCGGGCGCCGGCGCAGGCGCTTGACTGGGTGGCTACAATGGCAGCGGGCATCGTGCCAGTATATCGTGGGCTTTCGGGTGGCCATTCGCATGCGCCGGCGCCCGGGCCGGGCTCGACAGCGCTTGCCGTCAAGGCTGTCAGTCCGCTCCACCCCGCACTTGTCCGACGCCTCCTCGGTTGCCAAACCAGTTTGCCAATCAAGTTGCCAAATCAGCCGCCAGCTTAGCCCTTCTCATTAGACGCCCTCCCATGCTGACCGCCCTCGAGGTGACCCTGCTCCTGCTGGCCGCAAGCATCCTGTCGGTGCTGCTGCTGCGTCGGCTTGGCATGCCGCCGCTGGTCGCCTATCTGCTGGTCGGCGTGGTGCTGGGGCCGTTTGCCGCCAACCTGTCGGGCAGCTCTGGTGCGATGCACAACCTGGCCGAGCTGGGCGTGGTTTTCCTGATGTTCACGCTGGGTCTTGAATTCAACCTGCCCAAGCTGAGCGCGATGCGTCATTTCGTGTTCGGACTCGGCTCGGCGCAAGTGATCGCCACGATCGCCGCGGTCGTGCTGGGCTGGAAGCTGCTGATCCTGCTCGGGCTGTCGGCGCTGGTGCCGCCCGAGCTCGACTGGCGCGGTGCGCTGGCCCTTGGCGGTGCGCTGGCGATGTCCTCGACCGCGCTGGTGAGCAAGATGCTCGCCGAGCGCCATGAACTCGAATCGGAGCATGGCAAGCGAGTTTTCGCCGTGCTGCTGTTCCAGGATCTCGCCCTGATCCCGCTGCTGATCGTGATTCCGGCGCTCGGTGGCGGACAGAGCGACTGGTGGTGGTCGATCGGATGGGCCATTGCCAAGGCGGTGGTCCTGCTGGTGGTGCTGCTGCGTTTCGGTCCGCCGCTGATGCAAGGCTGGTTCCTGCGGGTGGCCAGGCAGCGATCGCATGAGCTCTTCACCCTGAACATGCTGCTGGCGGCGCTCTTTTTTGCCTGGCTGACCGCCAAGGCCGGGCTGTCGATGGAGCTGGGTGCCTTTGTGGCTGGCATGCTGATCTCCGAAACCGAGTATCGCCATCAGGTCGAAGAGGACATCAAGCCCTTTCGCGACATCCTGCTCGGGCTTTTTTTCATCACGATCGGCATGAAGCTCGACCTTGCCGTGGTCATCCTTTCCTGGCCGCTCGTGCTGCTCTATGCCACCTTGCCGATCCTGCTCAAGTTCGCGCTGGTCGCCGGGCTGGTGCGTGGCATGCGCGACTCCGGGCCAGTGGCGATCCGTACCGGCATCTGGCTGGCGCAGGCCGGCGAGTTTGGATTCGTGCTGCTCGCGCTGGCTGATCAGTCGAAGCTGATCGCACCGGCCACCCTGCAGCCGATGCTGGCGGCGATGCTGCTGTCGATGCTGCTCAGCCCCTGGCTGATCGGACGAGCCGACTGGCTTGCGATGCGGGTCTCCGGTCAGGAATGGATGATGCGATCGCTGCAGCTCTCAACCATCGCGGCGCGCAGCCTGTCGCGCGACCGTCACATCATCATCTGCGGCTATGGCCGAAGCGGCCAGAGTCTGGCCCATGTGCTGGAGGCCGAAAACGTCTCCTTCGTGGCGCTCGATCTCGACCCCGACCGTGTTCGCGAGGCCGCCTCGGCAGGCGAGTCGGTGGTCTATGGTGATGCGACCCGGCGCGAAACCCTGCTGGCCGCCGGCGTCCACCGAGCGTCGGTGCTGGTGGTCACCTACGACGACACGCCGAGTGCGCTTCGATTGCTGCGGCTGGTAAAGATACTGGCCCCCGAACTGCCGGTCGTGGTGCGCACGGCCACCGATGCCGACCTCGAAGGGCTGCGTGACGCCGGCGCTGCCGAGGTCGTGCCTGAGGTGGTCGAGGGCAGCCTGATGCTGGCCTCGCATGCGTTGGTGCTCAAAGGTTTGCCGCTCGCCCGCGTCCTGCGACGCATCCGCGCAATCCGGGACGATCGCTACAGCCTGATGCGCGGCTATTTTCATGGCGCCGACGACATCGAGATCGAATCGATCGAGCAGGACCATCTGCGCCTGCATGCGGTCACGCTGCCGGCGACGGCCGCAGTTGTGGGCGAGGCGATGTCCTCGCTGGCGCTGTCCGGCTGCAGTGTGAGTGCCCTGGTACGCGGCGGCCACCGTCGCCTGACCTGGCCTGCCGATCTGACGCTCGAGCCCGGCGACACACTGGTACTGGTCGGCACTGTCGAGCAGGTCAACGCCGCCGAGGCTCGGCTGACCAGTCGCTGACCGCTCACTTAGCAGTCACTAAGCAGTCAGTTAGCAGTCACTGAGCAGTCCCTAAGCATTCAATGCTGCGCATTCGGTACGAGCCGGGTGCTGACTTTGCCCGGACTGATTTGTTGCGTCAGGCGCCTTCTGTCACGCCGGGTAACACATCCGCCCGCCGTTTGACACACCTGCCTTGGTACACTGCGGCCACACTTTTCGTGCCTTGATGTCTCCTCCCGCCTTCGAATCCCCGTTCGTTTCAATCGACGCAGTGAGCTTCGGCTATGACGCCAAGCCTTTGCTGCGCGAGGTGTCGATCACCGCGCCGCGCGGGGAGGTGGTCGCCCTGATGGGCGGATCGGGCTCGGGCAAAACAACACTGCTGCGCCTGATCAGCGGTCAACTGCGCCCCGACGCCGGTCGCGTCATGGTCGAAGGCCAGGACGTCGCCACCCTCGATCGCCCCAGCCTCTACCGGTTTCGCCGCCGTACCGGGATGCTGTTTCAGTTCGGCGCCCTTTTTACCGACCTGAGCGTCTTCGATAACGTGGCCTTCCCGCTGCGCGAAAACACCGATCTGCCCGAATCGATGATCCGCGACCTGGTGCTGATGAAGCTTGAGGCGGTGGGCTTGCGCGGCAGCGCCGGGCTGATGCCGGCGCAGATTTCAGGCGGCATGGCGCGCCGGGTTGCACTGGCCCGTGCCATTGCGCTCGATCCGCCGCTGCTGATGTACGACGAGCCTTTTGCCGGTCTCGATCCGATTTCGCTTGGCACCATCGCCCACCTGATCCGCAGCCTCAACGAGGCGCTGGGTGCCACCTCGATCGTTGTCACCCACGACGTGCCCGAGACCTTCGCGATTGCCGACCGGGTTTTCCTGCTTGGCGGCGGGCGGGTGGTGGCCAGTGGGACGCCGGCCGAACTCAGGTCCTCCGACGACCCCTTCGTCACCCAGTTTCTGCATGGCTCGCGCGACGGGCCGGTGGCTTTCCATCAGCCGGCGCCCCCGATGGCCAGCCAGCTCGGATTCGGCGGGCCCCCGCGATGATCGGTCTGCTCGAACGCTGCGGCGCAGGGGTCAGACTGGCCATGGCCCGAATCGGCTATGGCGCACGTTTTTTCCTGCGGCTGTGCTCGCTGATCCCGGCGGCGCTTGCGCGTCCGCGTCTGGTGGTCGATCAGCTCCACTTTATCGGCAACCGCTCGCTCTCGATCATCCTGGTGTCGGGTCTTTTCGTGGGTTTCGTACTCGGGCTGCAGGGCTATTACACGCTGCAGCGTTACGGTTCAGCCGAGGCGCTCGGGCTGCTGGTGGCGCTGTCGCTGGTGCGTGAACTGGGTCCTGTCGTGGCTGCGCTGCTCTTTGCCGGCCGTGCCGGGACCTCGCTTACCGCCGAGGTCGGTCTGATGAAGGCGGGCGAGCAGCTGGTGGCGATGGAAATGATGGCGGTCGACCCGGTGGCCCGCGTGCTGGCGCCACGCTTTGTCGCGGCAATCATCGCGATGCCCCTGCTGGCGGCGCTTTTTTCGGCTGTTGGTATCCTTGGCGGCTGGGGTGTCGGTGTCGTCCTGATCGGTGTCGATGACGGATCATTCTGGTCGCAGATGCAAACCGGGGTCGATGTCTTCAAGGATGTCGGCAACGGCATCGTCAAAAGCCTTGTGTTTGGTGTCATCTGCGCATTCACCGCACTTTTCGTCGGCTACGAAGCGCAGCCCACGCCCGAAGGCGTCTCGCGTGCCACCACCACAACCGTCGTGGCGTCATCGCTGGCAGTGCTGGGTTTCGACTTCATCCTGACCGCCCTGATGTTTGGCACAACCTGATGAGGGCGTGCACCATGACTTCGAATTCAACACTTTCCCCTCGAGGGTCTGAGCAATGACGGATCGCCGTGCGGTCGATGTGATGGTGGGTGCCTTTGTGCTGTTGGGCCTGGGCGCGCTGCTCTTTTTGGCGCTCAAGTCGGCCAATCTGGGCAGTTTTTCGACCGGCCCCACTTATTCGATGCAGGCCCGCTTCGACAATATCGGTGGCCTGAAGGTGCGTGCGCCGGTCAAGAGCGCCGGGGTGGTGGTCGGGCGGGTGACCTCGATTTCCTTCGACGACAAGTCCTACCAGGCCACCGTCGTGGTGTCGATGGATCAGCGCTACAAGTTTCCGACCGACAGTTCGGCCAAGATCCTCACCTCGGGTCTGCTCGGCGAGCAGTACCTCGGGCTGGAAGCCGGTGCCGAGGAAAAGACGCTTGGCGAAGGCGATCGCATCAAGATGACCCAGTCTGCGGTGGTGCTCGAAAACCTGATCAGCCAGTTCCTGTTCAGCAAGGCCGAGCAAGGTGTGAAAAAAGAATGAGCCGGCTGATCGATGGACTGCGCGCCTGCGCAGTCGCGGTGTTTCTGATCGTCGCCCTCGGCGCCTGCGCAAGCACGTCCGGGCCGGGCGGGTCGGGCAGCACGTCATCCCCGGCCGACCCGCTGGAGCCGCTCAACCGCGGCGTCTATGCCTTCAACGATGTCGTCGACCAATATTTCATGCGCCCGGTGGCGGTGGCCTACGACAAATACATGCCCGAAACCTTCCAGTTCATCGTGCGCAACTTTCTCTCCAATCTCTATGACCCCTTTGTCGGTCTGAACAATCTGCTGCAGGGAAAGCCCAAGGAAGCGATCTCGGATCTCGGCCGTTTCCTGGTCAACAGCACCATCGGCTTCCTGGGCTTCGGCGATCCGGCAAGCGATCTCGGCATGCAGAAGCACCGCGAGGATTTCGGCCAAACCTTGGGTGTCTGGGGTTTTCCGACCGGCCCCTATCTGGTCCTGCCGATTTTCGGGCCGTCCAATATTCGTGACGGGGTGGGCTTCGGCGTCGACGCCTGGGCCGGGCTGATCAATCGGTTCGATAATGTGCCGTTTCGCAACAGCATGGCCGGGCTGACCGTGGTTCAGGCGCGGGCACAACTGCTCAGCACCGATCGGCTGCTTGACGACGCGCTCGACCGGTATCTTCTGGTGCGCGACGTCTATCTGCAGCGTCGCCGCAATCTGGTGTACGACGGCATCCTGTCGGGAGATGACTGACCTGACGCCTTGCAGACCTTTCGTTTCGGCCGCTTGCCGGCCGACCCACTGCCGATCTCGATTTCACGGATCTCAACCTTGCGGATCTCAAGCACCATGAACCGACTTTTTTCTGCTTTGTTTTGCCTTCGCCTGCCGGTGGTCTTTGCCGGCGGTCTGGTCGCGGTGGTCCTGTCGCTGGCGGCGGTGCTGCCGGCCGCAGCGCAGGTCAATGCCAAGGCGCCGGATGAATTCATCCGGATCCTCAGCACTCAGATACTCGACCAGATCAAGCAGGACAAGTCCCTTCGCAGCGGCGACATCCACAAGCTGGCGGCCTTCGTTGATGAGTCGGTCATGCCCAATGTCGACTTCGAACGCATGACTGCGTTGTCGGTCGGGCGCAACTGGCGCGAAGCCACGCCCGAGCAGCAAAAGGCGCTGATGACCGAGTTCCGGGCGCTGCTGCTGCGCACCTACGCCGGCGCCCTGACCGCGGTGAGCGATCAGCAGGTGCGCGTCAAGCCGCTTCGCGCCGCGCCGGACGACACCGAGGTGGTGGTGCGCAGCGAGATCATCCAGGCCCGGGGCGAGCCGATCCAGCTCGATTACCGGCTCGAAAAGAAGGGCGACACCTGGCGCATCTTCAACCTGAACATCGCCGGGGTCTGGCTGGTCGAGACTTATCGCAATCAGTTCACCCAGGAAATCACCGCCAAGGGCATGGACGGTCTGATCCAGAGTCTGGCCGAGCGCAACCGCAAGTTTGCCCAGGCCGCCAAGGCCTCCTGACCGATCGTGCCGATGAGCAGCTTCCCCGGCGAGGTCCGACTGTCCAACGCGGTTGCCGCGCTCGCGCAGGCCCGCGTCGCGCTGGGGTCCGCTGCAGGATCGACGCCAGGATCGATCGATCTTGCAGGCCTCACGGTTTTTGATTCGGCTGCGCTCGCGGTTCTCGCGGCGCTTCGCCGCGATGCCGGCGGGTCGCTGCGCTTTGCCAATCCGCCCCCTAATCTGCGCAAGCTCGCTGCCCTCTACGGCGTCGATGCGCTGCTGTTCGAGCCTGCCGACGGCCAAGCCGCGGCATGAGTCCGAACCAATGACCGCTGCCATCGATGTCCGCGCCGTCCACAAGCGCTACGGCAGCTTTGAAGCACTCAGTGGCGTATCGCTGCAGGTGGCGCAAGGCGAATTCTTCGGGCTGCTTGGGCCCAACGGCGCCGGCAAGACCTCACTGATTGCTCTGATCGCCGGTCTGAACCATCCCAGCTCCGGCGGCGTCTCGGTCATGGGCCACGATGTGGTCAGCGATTACCGGCAGGCACGCCGGGCGCTCGGGGTCGTGCCGCAGGAACTGGTCTACGACCCGTTCTTCACGGTGCGCGAGACGCTGCGCCTGACCTCGGGCTACTACGGGCTGCGTCGCAACGACGACTGGATCGACGAGATCCTTGCCAACCTCGACCTCACCGGCAAAGCCGACGTCAACATGCGCGCGCTGTCGGGCGGCATGAAGCGGCGCGTGCTGGTGGCGCAAGCCCTGGTGCACCGCCCGCCAGTCATCGTGCTCGACGAGCCCACTGCCGGCGTCGACGTCGAGCTGCGCCAGACCCTGTGGCAGTTCGTCAAGCGGCTTAACCGCGAGGGCCACACCATTGTGCTGACCACCCACTACCTCGAAGAAGCGCAGGAGCTGTGCGGGCGCATCGCCATGCTCAAGCGCGGCAAGGTGGTGGCGCTCGACGACACCGCGACCCTGCTCGGACGCTTCGGCGGCGGCACGGTCTCGATGCGACTGAGCGGCGCGCCCCTGCCGGCAGCGCTGCATGGTGCGCTGGTCGACGAGCCCGGCCCTGATCGGCGCTGCAGCCTTCGGCTGGGCGACTGGCAGCAGCTCGAGCCGGTGCTGGCGAAGCTGCGCGAGGCCGGCTGCCACATCGACGAGATGGAGGTGCAGCACACCGATCTCGAGGACGTCTTTTTGCGGATCATGGCCTACACCGGGGCGGAGCAGTCGTGACCGGTTTTCTGACCCTGCTGCGCAAGGAGATTCTGCGATTCTGGAAGGTCGCGGTGCAGACGGTCGGTGCGCCCATCCTGACCGCCATCCTCTATCTGCTGGTGTTTTCGCAGGCCCTGGCCGAGCATGTGCCGATCTTTCCGGGGGTGAGCTACGGCGCCTTCCTGATTCCGGGGCTGGTGATGATGTCGATGCTCCAGAACGCGTTTGCCAACCCCTCGTCATCGCTGATCCAGTCGAAGGTCACCGGCAATGTGGTCTTCATCCTGCTGCCGCCGCTGTCCTATTTCGAGCTCTTTGCCGCCTATGTGCTGGCCTCGGTGGCGCGAGGCCTGCTGGTCGGGCTGGGCGTCTTTCTGGCCACGGTCTGGTTTGCGCCACCGAGCTTCGTGGCGCCGGGCTGGGCGCTGGTCTTTGCAGTCCTGGGCTGCGCAATTCTCGGTACAATGGGCCTGATTGCGGGTATCTGGGCCGAAAAATTCGACCAGATCGCCGCGTTTCAGAGCTTTCTGATCATGCCGGCCACGTTCCTTGCCGGCGTTTTTTATTCCATCAAGACTTTGCCGCCGTTCTGGCAGCTCATCTCGCACCTCAATCCGTTCTTCTACATGGTCGACGGCTTTCGCTACGGCTTTTTCGGCCACTCCGATGTGCCGCCCACCACCAGTCTGGCAGTGGTGCTGGTGACCCTGGCAGTGGTGTCGGGTGTGGCGATGCAGCTGCTGAGAACCGGCTTTCGGATCCGCCACTGAGAGGCACCGCTTCATGACCACACCTGAAAACATCCGCCAGTACATCAGCGACGGCATGGCCTGCGAGCACCTGAGCGTCGATGGCGACGGCCATC